>JBFJZV010000124.1:0-10944 GCA_041621915.1 Acidimicrobiia bacterium
CCCCGGTGCCATCGCGGCGTGGATCGTGCGGGCGCGCGCCGCCGGCATCACGCTGCCCGTCCACGTCGGCACCGCCGGGGTTGCACCGCTGCTGAAGCTCGCCCGCATCGCGACCCGCATCGGCATCGGCGACTCGATCCGCTTCGTCACTCGCCAGCATGGCCTGCTGGGAGCTCTCGCCCGCCCGGGTGGCTATGCACCCGACGAGTTCCTCACCGGTTTGGCGCCCGTGTTGCTCGACCCGTCCGCCCGCATCGAGGCGCTGCACGTGTACACGTTCAACCAGGTGGCGAGCTTCGAGGCTTGGCGCCGCGAGATGCTCGACGAGCTCGCCCCGAAGGAGTGAGCGCAGGCAGGGCGCTCAGTGTCGATCTGCGGCTCGAACGGGCGGGCCCGGCTCCCGCCGCGGAACTCGCGTTGACCGCCACCGTCGCCAACGACGGCGACCAGCCGGTCCCGCTCGACCGGGTGCAGGCGGCGGCGGCGCCGCTGGTTCTCGACGTCGAGGACGCCGAGGGCCGGCCGGTGCCGATGCGGCCGCCCGACCCGCCGAGGCCTCAGGACGCTGAGCGTGGGATGCAGCTCGGACCGGGAGAGGCGCTCCGCGTTCGGTACGCGGGGTTCCTCGACCAGGCGCAGCGGCCGGGCCGCTACCGCGTCCGCTACCGCGGCGACCTCCCGCCGCAGGGGGCGGTTGGCGGCGAGACCCTCCTGAGCGGGTGGGTCGACGTCGAGGTGGCGGCGCCGGCCGAGGCGGCCGAGCGGCCGGCGCCGCTGCCCGCGCTCCTGCCCGCGGTGCCGTGGTGGCGGCGGTTGACCGGCGCGGCGGTGTGCCCGCTGCGGCGGCTGTTCACCCGGGATCGATGCGAGCGCCTCCTCACCCGCAACGTCGACGAGCCATGCTCGGAGGAGATCGGCGGCGCCCCTCCCGGCTTCGAGGCCTGGAATGGCACGTATGCCTGGCGCGCCCGGTTCCGGGTGCGCGTCGACGAAGCCCGCTGCCGGGTCATCGTGACGGTCCGGGTGCGGGTCGTCGGAGCCATCGACGAGGCGCAGCGCGACGGGTGGGAGCGAGCGATCGAGGCGGCCTGGGGAGGGCAAGCCGCGCTGGTGTGGGGCTGCTGCTGCCGGGGCGGCTACACGATCGCCGCCAACCTGGTCTTCGTCGACTCCGGCGAGCACTACGTGGTGCACGCCGGGGTCGACACGGCCGGCCTCGGGAGCTGGGGGCGCGGCGACGCCGGCTCTCTCGCCGACGAGTTCGGGCGGATGATCGGCGCCCGGGACGAGTACTTCGTCGTCGACGGCACCGAATGGCCCTCCCCGTTCACCTCCGGCGCCGGGGTGATGAACAACCCGGCCGAGCCGCCGGCGGCCCGCCATTTCGAGCTGGTCCAGCGGGCTGCCGAGGACCTGCTCGGCGCAGGGTGCCGGATCCGGCGGCTACGCCGCAGGAAGGGTTAGCTCGAAGACCGTGTGGCCGCGGCGGCGGTGGTAGACCAGGTCGCCGGCCATGAGGCGTGCCAGCCTTCGCGACACCGCCAGGCCCAGGCCCACCGACGCCGGCTGCGTGCCCGCCGGGTGCGCCGACTGGTAGGGCTCGAAGATCGCCTCGGCCTCGCCGGGCGGGACCCCGGGACCGTCGTCGACCACGGCGATCGAGACGCGGTTACCGCGCCGTTCGATCTCCACCGTGACGTGGTCGCCCCCGTAGCGGTGTGCGTTGGTGACGAGGTTGCGGATGATCTGGCGCAGCCGAAGCGAGTCGGCCAGCGCGTGCACCGGCCGCCCCACCGGGACGGCGACGCCGGCGGCGTCGGCCAGGCCCTCCAGGCTCGACCGGACGACGTCGCCCACCTCGGTCGGCACCGGGTACACCCGGACGGAGTCGGCGTCGGCGCGGGCGGCTACCAGCAGGTCTTCGATCAGGTCCGACAGCTCCGAGCTCTGGCTGGCGATCACGCCGATGAACTCGTCGAGCTCGGCAGCGCTCAGCGTCACGCGGTTGTTGCGCAGCTCGTGGGAGAGCCCGAAGATGGCCGTCAACGGGGTCCGCAGTTCGTGGCTCACCGACGCCACGAACTGGTCCTTCGACGCCACCAGCGCTTCGAGCTGCTCCTTGAGCTCGGTGAGCTGGGCGAGGGAATCCTCCAGCCGCCCGTTCTCGAGCGACACGGCGACCTGGCTGCCGAGCGCCTCGAGTAGCCGCAGGTCGTCCGGGCCGAGGGAGCTGACGTCACCCAGGCGGTTGGCCACCAGGAACGCCCCGATGGGGCCGTGTGGGCCGGCCAGCGGCACCGCGGCGGCCTCCTGGGCGGGGTACTCGCCTGCGTCCGGCCGGGGCAGGTGGGCGTCGGCGAAGCTGGCGACCAGCAGCGACCGCCCGTCATCGATGAGGCGGGGCCAGGCGCCCGACCGCAGGTCGAGGTCACAGGGGCGCATGACCACCCGCCGCCCCTCCGGGCCCATCGCCGTGAGGTACGACTTCTCCTTCCCCGGGTCGGGGAACAAGTAGATCTCGGCGATCTCGACGTCGAACATCGCCACCGCCTGCTCAGCCGACGCGACGAGCGCGCTCTCGATCTGTGGCGAGCGGTGCAATGCGCGAGTCGCTTCGTACAGCGACTGGAGCCGTCCCCCTTCCTCGCGCTGCGCCATGTACGCGCGGTAGGCGACGAACAGCACCACCGGCGGCGCCAGCGCCAGCCATGCCGACTCCGGGGCCGTCGCGAGGATGGTGACGGCTGCCAGCCCGAGGACCACGTTCATGGCGGCCGCCATGGCGCTGTGCATCAGGACCTCCAGCATCTGGGTCCGGTCGAGGCGGCCGCCGGACAGCCGGATCGCAGCGTTGATGAGCAGGTCGGCCACGAGCAGCGCCATCAGGCCGGCGAGCAGCGCGCCGACCCATCCGGCCGGGCCGAGCGGCTCGCCCATCGCCACCACCAGCCGGAACACGACGGCGGCCGCTCCAGTCTGGAGGGCGAACTGGGTGAGGTTGAACCCGACCTTGACGGCGGGCAGCCGGCGGTGCACGGTGAGCACGATCATGGATCCTGCCGCCTGGGCGAGGATGAGCGGGATGGGCGCCATGAAGAAGAGGCCGGCTACGAGCGGCACCTCGCTCATCGAGAACGAGTGGGCGTCGCGGCGGAACTGGTAGTGCACCACGGCCAGCTCCGCCAGGTAGAACAGCAGCGCCATGGCGGGCCACGGGATGCGGTAGACCGGTTCGGGATGGGGGAGCCGGTCGGCGATCGCCGCCACGGCGACGGTCGCCGGGAGGGTGGCGGCGATCAGCAGCCACACCTTCTGGGTGCCGCTCAGGCGACGCGCGCGGGACCGCAATCCACGGGTGCCGCCTGCTGCGGTGCTCATCGTCCTCGCTCCTCGCGCGGGAGGTGGCGCGCCTCGGGGGCGCGCCACCTCAGACAACGGTCGTTTTGGGTCACGACTTGAGGGTCAGAGGGCGGTGAGCCACACCCCCGTGCTCCAGGATCCGCCCGACCAGGATCGGCCGCTCCACGAGCCCCCGCTCCAGGACCCACCGTTCCAGGACTGGCCGCTCCACGACGCGCTGTTCCAAGAAGCGCCGTTCCACGAGGCCCCGTTCCACGATGCGCCGTTCCACGAGGCCCCGTTCCACGATGCGCCGGTCCAGATCGAGCCGTTCCACGACCCGCCGTTCCAGCTGGCCCCGAGGTTGGCGGCCACCGACCAGCTCGCGCCGTCCCACACCCGGCCGAAGATGTCCTGCTCGCCGTCGAGCGTCACGCCGTCGTCGACCACCCGCATCGTGCCGCGAGCGGCGTCGAGCGAGCCGAGGCCGTTGGAGGGGACGTGCGCCTGGGAGGCCAGCAGCGGGGTGGGCGCTGCCTGGGCGGCCCCGAGGTCGATCAGCCCCGCACCCTGGCAGTGCGACGAGGCCGCCGGCAGCGGCTCCGCCGTCTCCATCAGCAGTGCCTTGACCTGGTCGGGCGTCAGATCGGGCCGCTGGTCGAGCAGCAGGGCGGCGGCGCCGGAGACGACCGCAGCCGCCTGGCTGGTCCCGCTGCCCTTCATGAACCGGTCGCCGACGATAGCGTCCGGGTGATCCTTCCATGCTGCCGAGCCGGGTGCGCCCAGGCTGACGATCGACTTGCCGGGAGCGACGAGGTCGACGTGGCGGGCTGCGGTTCCGCAGTTGGAGAAGCTCGGGATCGAGTCGTCGTCGACGCTGCTCGTGCCTCCTGCGTTGTCGGCGCCCACCGCGATGACGAACGGGTCGTGCGCCGGGTTGCGCAGCGCATGGCCGTTGCCGTCGTTGCCGGCCGCCGCCACCACGACGATCCCGTGCCGCCACGCCACCTCGGTGGCGTAGCTCAGGGGGTCGATCTGGTAGCTCTGCGCGCTGTCGGTGCCGTACGACAGGTTGAGCACCCGGATGTTCAAGCCATCCGTGCTGCGGTGCTGCACCACCCAGTCGATGGCGGCGATGACCTGCGACACGTCGGTGGCGCCGTTGGCGTCGGCGACCTTCAAGCTCACGAGGCGGGCTCCGGGCGCCATCCCGATGAACTGCCTGGTGGCCTTGGGCTGGGTGATCACCGAAACGGCGTCCTCGCGACCGGCGATGATGCCCGCCATGTGGGTGCCGTGCCCGAACGTGTCGAGGTGGCGGAGGTGGTCCGCCTGCGACTCGAACGACAGGTCGGGGCCGTGGAGCACCTTGTCGGCCACGGTCAAGCCGTCCACGGGCACCACGCCGGAGTCGATGAGGGCAACGTCGATGCCGGAGCCGTCGTAGCCGGCCTTCCACATCTCGGTGGCCTTGGTGACGGTGCCACGCACCTTCTGCAGCTCGCCCGTCTTGTCGTTCCTGGACTCGCGGCCGTCCCAGCCCAGAAGCTGGAGTCGCACGTTGGGCGACAGCGACCCGATCGCCGGGTCGCCTGCCAGTCGGTCGGCGGCACCCTCGGGGAGGTCGGCGGTGATCACGCCGACCGTGCGGAGCTCGTCGAGCACCGTGCCGCCGGCCGCCGCGATCGCCACGCGCGCTGCCCCGAGGTCGGCTGCCTGCAGGACGTACTCGCCTGCTGCGGAGGGCGCCGTCGTCTCGGCGGCCTGCGCGGTGGGCATGACCGTCATCAGGAGCAGTAGCGCGGCGAGCGTCGCCAGCGCACCCTGCATCCACGACAGGCCCCTCCGTCCCAGTGCGAGGGTTCCGCCCTGCATCCACGAGAGACCGCGCCGCACCGTGGGCAGGGCCCCGCCTTGCATCCACGAGAGCCCGCCCGGGGGGCGGGGGCACTCGGCGGTCGTCGCCCGCAAGCGGGCCGGCCGTCCTGGCATCGTCAGGTCCTCCAACTTCGTGGTTTGCCGTCGCTTGCCGTATCGACACCGGAGGGCGCGCAACTTGGGTGTCAACCTGAGGACGCGCGAGCGCGCTAGCGCGTTCGGGTCATGCGGGGCGCGCCCGTGGTGACTAGTCCTCTGGCCCGGCGTTCAGCTCCCCTTCAGGTTCACCGGTCCATCGTGGAGCCAGCAGCCGAGAGGGAGGGCAGGCCCCGATGAACCGCATCGTGTTGTTGGGGGTGGTCGTGCTGGCGGTCGTGGCGGCCCCGGTCGTGTGGGTCGTCGCGTTCCAGGGCGCGGGCGGCAAGGAGCTCGACGAGGCGAGGATCCTCATCGAGATCAACTCGACGGACGGCGACGCCGGGATTCAGATCTTCCTCGATGGCCAGGGATGGAACAGGATGACCGTGATCGACCCGGGCGGCACCCAGCACCTCGAGCTCGCTGCCCAGTCCGGCATCGGGGCGCAGGGCCTCACCGAGTTCTTCTTCGAGAGCGCCGAGCCCTCCTTCGACGAGCAGCCGCTGGCGGAGCTGCTCGCCCGCTTCCCGGAGGGCGAGTACACGTTCGTCGGCGAGACCGTCGACGGCGACGAGATCACCGGGTCGGCGGAGCTGACCCACGACCTGCCGGCCGGGCCCGTGACGTCGCCCGCCGACGGCGCCGTCGTCGACGCGGGCGGGCCGGTGCAGATCACGTGGGAGGAGGTGACGGCGGGGTTCGACGGCTCCGGCGCCGTCGACGTCGTTGCCTATGAGGTGATCGTCGCGCAGGAGGAGCCCGTGCTGCGGGAGCTCAGCATCGACATGCCTGCCACCGCTCGCAGCGTCACGATCCCGCCGGAGTTCCTCGAGCCGGACGCCACCTACAAGTACGAGGTGCTGGCCGTGGAGGCCAGTGGCAACCAGACGATCACGGAGGTGGAGTTCGAGACCGAGTAGCCGGGCTACGGGGCCGGCTGGCACCTCGGGCACCAGTAGGTGATGCGCGGGAACGTCCCGACCTCTGCCTCCTGGATCTCGGCCCGGCAGCGGCGGCAGGCCTGCCGGCTGCGGCCGTACACCCACATGCCCCGTCCCCGCCCCCGGTCGCCGGTGGTGTTGCGGGGGCCGGGCCGGCGGTTGGCGAGCAGCAGCCGGCGGCCCCGCGTGGCGATCGAAGCGACCTGCTCGTCTGAGAGGGTCGCCGGATCGGCCTGCGGGTGGATGCCCTCCAAGAAGAGCACCTCCGACTTGAGCACGTTGCCGATGCCGGCCATGACCTGCTGGTCGAGTGCGAGGTCGGCGGCCGTGGCGGGCGCCCGGCGCCGGGCGCGGGCGACGATGTCGGCCCAGGCGGGCTCGGAGTCGGCGATCAGGTCGGGGCCCAGGTGGCCGACCTTCTCCTCGGCCATGTGGCGGGGCAGCACGTCGACGCTGGGCGCGGAGTAGCAGACCGCCACGTGCTCCGGCGTGCGGATCACCACCCGGGCCATGCCCGGGCTCTTCGACCACCGCTGCCCGGGGCGGTACAGCCGCCACACGCCGGGCATCCCGAGGTGGGTGCGCACCGACCAGCCGTTGTCGAAGTGCACGAACAGGTGCTTCCCGACCGATTCGACCTCGGTGACCTTCTTGCCGGCGAGCCGCTTCCCGTCCCGCACGACGGCCCGGTGCGACCCCTCCACCCGCTCCACCGTCTCGCCGACCAGCGCCTGCAGCCGCTCGGCCGCCTGGTGGATGGTGTCGCCTTCAGGCACGGGCGCCCGCCCGCAGGATCAGCCCTTTGTACGACGTCACGAAGCCCTGTTCCCGCAGCGCCTCGCCGAGCGGCGTCTCGGCGACGGGGCGCCCGTCGACGGTCTCGATCTCGGCGCGGCGGAACTTGCGGCGCGCCAGGTCGGCGACCGCCGCTGCCACCGCCGCCAGCTCGTCCGGGTCGGCGACGAAGGTCACCAGCCGCCGCCCGCCCCGCTCGACGAACACCGCCAGCGACCCCTCCCGCAGCACGACGTAGGCCCCGGCCGAGCGGCTCGCCCGCCCGCCCGCCTCCTCCGGCCACGGCAGCGCCGCCCCGTACGGGTTGGCCGGGTCGGCCGCAGCCAGCATCCTGATGCCGCCCCCGTCGCCGGGCGCCGCTCGCAGCACGTCGACCGCGCCGGGCAGTGCGAACTGGGCGCCGCCCAGCCCCTCGACGAAGTAGCCGCGGCGGGTGCGGCCCGCGTCCTCCATGGCGGCCAGCACCGGGTACACCCCGGCGAAGCCGCCGGGCACCCCCTCTGCCAGCGCCGCGTCGCGGGTGACCACGCCGTAGCGTTCGAGGAGCTGCTCGGCCCAGGCGGTCGCCCGCACCTCGGCGGGAAGCGGCTCGCCCAGCAGGTCGGTGGCGAGGTACCAGCGCCCCGTGGCGGAAGGCGGCGTGGTGGACGAGAGCTGTGGTTTGCCGCCGCTTCGGCGCCGGGCCTTGCCCCACAGGAACGCTCGCAGTGGGGCGACGGTGTCGTTGGTGACCTCCCCCGCCCACACCAGGTCCCACAACGCTGCGAGCGCCGCTTCCGGGTCGCCGCCGCCGGCGGCCTCGTACAGGTCGCGGAAGAATGACGCCCCCCGCCGCTGCAGGTGGTCGCGGATGGCATCGTGCAACCCCCCGGCGGGCGGGTCGTCGGCGGGCGGCAGGTGCAGCCGGGCCACCTGGTCGCGCAGGTACAGCGCCAGCTTGCCGTCGCGGTTGCCGAGCGGGCCGCGGCCCACCCACACGACCTCGCCGGAGGCGGTCAGCTCGTCGAGCAGCGCAGGGGTGTAGTCGACCCGGGCCGGGAGCACGTCGGATTCGAGGATCGACGCCGGGATCGCGGCGCCCTGCAGGCCCCGCACGACCTCCAGCAGCCGGCCGAGGCGGCCCGGGCCGCCGCCGAGCCCCTGCCACTGCGGCAGGAAGCGCCCCAGCGCAGCAGCCTCCACCGGTTCGATCTCCTTGCGGAGCACCGCCAGCGAGCGGCGTCGCAGCCGGCGCAGCACCTCGACGTCCACCCATTCGTGGCCCTCGCCCTGGGGGCGGAACGCCCCGCGGGCCACCCGGCCGTCGGCCTCCAGCCGGGCCAGCGTGCCCTCGACCACGGCAGGCGGCAGGCCGAGCCGGGCAGCCGCCTGCGCCGGCGTGAACGGGCCGTGGGTGCGGGCGTAGCGGCCCACCACGTCGCCGAGCGGGTCGGCCACCGGCTCGAGGAGCGTCTCGGCCACCCCGGGCGGCGGCGCCGCCCCCAGCGCATCGCGCAGCCGGGCCACGTCCTCGACGGCCGCCCAGCGCTGCTCGCCGCCGACGCGCATCGACACCACCCGCCTGGCAGCGTCCAGCGCAGCCAGCCACTCGCCGGCCAGGCCCGGCTCCTCGATGCGGGCGGCCACCTCGCCCGTCGCCAGCGGCCCGAGGTCGCGCAGCATGTCGTGAACGGCGTCGACCGACTTCGCCTTGCGCTCCGGGACGAGGCGCTGCAGCTCCAACTCGATCGCCTCCACGACCTCCGGGTCGAGCAGGTCGCGCAGCTCGGGCTCACCGAGCAGCTCCCGCAGCAGGTTGCGGTCGAGCGTCAGCGCGGCGACCCGTTTCTCGGCGACGGGGGCGTCGTACTCGTACATGAACGACGCCACGAAGTCGAACAGCAGCGACGACGCGAACGGGCTGGGGGAGTTGAGCGTGACGTCGGTGACTCGCACCCGCCGGGCCCGCACGTCGCCGAGCACCTCCCGCAGCGCCGGGAGGTCGAAGTACTCCTGCAGCACCTCCCGGTACGCCTCCAGCATGATCGGGAACGAGCCATACCGCTTCGACACCTCCAGCAGGTCGGCCGAGCGGCGCCGCTGCAGCCACAGCGGCGTCCGCTTGCCGGGCCGGCGGCGGGGGAGCAGCAGCGCCCGGGCTGCGCTCTCCCTGAAGCGGGCTGCGAACAAGGCGCTGTCGCCCACCTCGTCGACCACGATCTCCTCCACCTCCTCGGGCTCCAGCAACAGGTCGGAAGCAGCCGGCGCCTCGTCGGCGTCGGGGAAGCGGAACACGATGCCGTCGTCGGACCAGATGGCATCGGCGTCGATGCCGTGCCGCTGGCGGATGCGGCGCTTGGCGGCCAGCGCCCACGGAGCGTGGACGCGGCTGCCGAAGGGCGCCAGCACGACCATCCGCCAGTCGCCGATCTCGTCGCGGAACCGCTCCACCACGATCGTGCGGTCGGTCGGCAGCGCCCCGGTGGCCTCCTTCTCGTCCTCGAGGTACCCGGCGAGGTTGCCTGCCGCCCAGGGGTCGAGCCGGTACTGCTCCTGGAGCACGCGGGCGGCGGCGGCCCGGTCGAGCTTGCCGACCTCCCGCACGAACGCGCCGAGCGCCCGGCCCAGCTCCAGGGGCCGGCCCAACGAGTCGCCGTGCCAGAACGGCATCCGGGCGTGCGCCCCGGGCTGGGCGGGGATCACCTCCACCCGGTCGGCGGTGATGTCGGTGATCTGCCACGCCGAAGACCCCAGCACGAAGGTGTCGCCGGGGCGGCTCTCGTACACCATCTCCTCGTCCAGCTCGCCAACCTTGCCGCCCTCCGGCAGCACCACCATGTAGAGGCCCCGGTCGGGGATCGTGCCCGGGTTGGTGACCGCGAGCATCCGGGCGTTGCCGCGAGCCGCAATGGTCCCATCGATCCGGTCCCACACCACCCGCGGCCGCAGCTCGGCGAACTCGTCGGACGGGTAGCGGCCCGACAGCATGTCGAGCACCGACTCGAACGAGCTGCGACCGAGCTGCGAGTACGGGTACGCGCGCCGCGCCAGGGCGTACAGGTCGTCGGCAGTGCGGTCGCCCATCGCCACCGCCGCCACCACCTGCTGGGCGAGCACGTCGAGCGGGTTGCGGGGCACCTTGGTCGCCTCGATCGCCCCGCCGTACATCCGCTCCACGACCACCGCGGTCTCGAGCAGGTCGCCGCGGTGCTTCGGGAAGACCCGGGCGCGGCTGGCCGCGCCGACCTGGTGGCCGGCCCGGCCCACCCGCTGCAGGCCGCGGGCCACCGACGTGGGCGACTCGACCAGGATCACCAGGTCGACCGCGGCCATGTCGATGCCCAGCTCCAGCGACGACGTCGCCACCACGCATGGCAGCTCACCCCGTTTGAGCCGGTCCTCGATATCGAGCCGCTGCTCCCGGCTCACGGAGCCGTGATGCGCCTGCGCCACCTCCTCTTCGGCGAGGCCGTTGAGCTCGGCGGCGATCCGCTCGGCGAGGCTGCGGCTGTTGGCGAACACGATGGTCGAGTCGTGGCGGCGCACCAGGTCGAGCAGCTGCGGGTACACCGCCGGCCAGATCGAGCGGCGGGCGGGCCGGTCGCCGTCCCCCTGGGCGGCGAGCGTCTCGTCGGGGCGGGTCATGTCCTCCACCGGCACCACGATCTCGATCTCGAGTTGCTTGTGGCGAGGGGCGTCGACCACCGTCACGGGCCGCGGTTCCCACGTGTCGCCGCGGACCTCACCGCCGCCGAGGAAGCGGGCGATCTCGTCCAGCGGCCGCTGGGTGGCCGAGAGGCCGATCCGCTGCGGCGCCGTCTCGGTGATCTCCTGGAGCCGTTCGAGGCTGAGTGCCAGGTGCGAGCCGCGCTTC
>JBFJZV010000125.1:0-10636 GCA_041621915.1 Acidimicrobiia bacterium
CATCTCGATGTCCTGGGTGACGATCATGTCGACGTGGGGGTTGACGTCGCGGATCACCAGGTAGGCGTGCTTGGCGTTGTTGATGAGGTTGACGTTGGTGGTCCAGATGACCTTGGTCGGGGTCGGCATGTGGCTCTGGCCCGTGAAGTTGCGGCGCCCGAACTTGGGCGTCTCCACGATCAGCGCCCGGTCGCCGTGATCCCAGTACGCCGGCTCCTCGTCCTTGGCGTAGTTGCGGACGGCGACGTCCTTGCCGTCGGCCCCCTCGTCGAGGGTCGGGTTGAACGGGTCCTCCGCCACCCAGCCCTTGAAGCCGGGGCCCGACCACTCGGTCGACTGCCACAGCGCCGCCTTGTAGTTGCCGGCCCAGGTGTGGCTGCCCGCGCCGGGCTTGCCGATGTTCCCGGTGAGCATGCACGGCAAGTACGTGGCCCGGTTGTGGAGGGTGGCGTGAAACCAGTGGTTGATCCCCTCCCCGGTGTGGATCGCCATCGGCTTGATCGTCGCCATGTCCTCGGCCAGCCGCCTGATCAGCTCGATCGGCGTGCCGGTGATCTCGTGGACCGTGTCGAGGTCGTAGTCCTCCAGGTGGTCGCGGTACGCCTCCCAGACGGTCAGCACCTCCACCTCGGTGCCGTCCACCAGCGTCGCAGTGCCCCGGTACCCGAGGTCGGGTGCGATGCCCTTGGCCTCCATCCGCTCCCCAAGGTCGTCGCGGGTGATGGCCCGCAGCTCGCCGAGCTCGGAGTCGAACACGACGAAGTCGCCGCCGACCGCCTCGTACTGCTCGGCGGTGAGCTTCTGCTCCGTGAAGCTCGGCCCGTCCGGGTCGAGGCCGGGCTCGTATCCGGGGAACACGTCCTTGGCCCGCAGCCGCTCCAGCGTGTCGGTACGGATCAGCAGCGGGAAGTCCGTGTAGCGCAGCACGAACTCCTCGTCGTACATCCCGCTCTCCATGAGCAGGCGGGCGATGCCGAGGAACAGCGCGGTGTCGGACAGGCCGGGCCGCACCGGCACCCAGTAGTCCGATTTGGTCGCGGGCGGCGAGTACTCCGGGGTGATCGTGACGATCTTGCCGCCGTGCTCCATGATGTTCGAGAAGAAGTGCGACTCGGGCATCTTGTTCTCGACAAGGTTCTTGCCCACCTGGATCGTGAGCTTCGAGTTGGCGAGGTCGTTGAAGTCCGGCTCCGACGTCTGCAGGCCGTGCACGAAGGGGTGGCCGGGCGCCTGGTCGCCGTGCCAGGTGTAGTTCGACCAGTTGCGGCCCGCCCTCGCCTCGTCGGGGACGACGCCCCGCACGTTGGCGTCGACCAGGGCGAGCGTGTTGCTCATCCGGTACATGCCGTACTTGCCGAGGACGCCCAGCAGCCCCATGCCGCCCCGCAGCTTGATGGTGCGGGTCCCGGCGCCGCCCATCTCCTCGATCATCTCCGGCTGGTAGAAGCCCTCGGCCTCGAGGCGGGCGGCCCCCTCGTCGCCCGAGTAGGCGGTGGCGACGGCGACGAGGCCGCGGGCGACGTAGTCGTACATCTCGTCCCAGCTCACCCGCACGAAGGTGTCCGTGCCCCGGCTGGTGAACTGGTAGGCGTCGCGGTTGTCCGGGGTCAGCTCGGGGAAGCCGTCGTCGGCCCACCGCTTCCACCCTGCCCGGACGAGCGGGAACCGGAGCCGGTAGGGGCCGTACACCCGGCGGTGGAAGGTCTGGCCCTTCTTGCAACCGCGGGGATGCCACTTGACCGATGCCGTGTTGC
Organism: Acidimicrobiia bacterium; assembly: GCA_041621915.1. Taxonomy (GTDB): domain Bacteria; phylum Actinomycetota; class Acidimicrobiia; order Spongiisociales; family JAOTWH01; genus JBFJZV01. Next base: position 1,755 of record JBFJZV010000125.1, read on the forward strand.
CGAGCTGATCGGCGTAGCGGCCCACGTCGTAGTTCTGCTCGATGCGCTGGATGACGCCGTTGCGCGTGAACGCCCGCAGCCGGCAGGCGTGCGTGTCGTTGGGTGAGCAGATGAACGTGAAGCTGTCGTCGTAGGCGTACTGGTTCCGGTAGACCTCCTCCCAGTTCCGGTACGGGTACACGTCCATCGGGTTGCCGACCATCTCCACGGCGGCGAGGTTCTGCAGCAGCGGGTAGGCGGCCGTGCCGGCACCGACGACGAGGCCGAGCTTCAGGAAGTCGCGACGGGACAGCGGGCTCATCGGGCGGCTCCTTCGTCGAGGGCACCGGCAGGCAGCGACAGCAGCACGACCGCCAGGACCGCGGTGAGGCAGTGGTGGACGGCGGCGGGCTGGAGGCCGGCGACCGCCAGCAGCGCCACGCCGGCGAGCCGGAGGCGGCGGGCGGGATCGGCGGCCCACGTGGCCACGACCAGGCCTGCAGCCGCGGCGGCGGCGACGTAGGCGGCCGCGGGAAGCGCGAGCGTGATCCCGAGCGCCCAGGTAGCGGCCATCGCGGTCGTGTCCAGACGGACGGTGAGGGCGATGCCGGCCAGCCCGCCGACGGCAGCGGCTGCGAGCCAGGCGCCGGCGCCGGTGCGCCGGGTGCCAACCACCCAGATCGCCGCCAGCACCGGAGCTGCCACCAACGCAACCTCGGCGACCGTGCGCGCCTCCGCGACGCCCGACGAGAACACCAGCGGCCACAAGCCGGCGGCCACAGCGATCGCTGCCGCGGCGAGGGCGGTCGCAGGCGCGCCCGCGCTTGCCCCCCTCACCCTCGCTCCGCCCAGGGACTCCCCCCGCATACGCGGGGGGAGCAGCATCGAGGACGCGATCGCCAGCACCACCGCTGCGTACAGCGCCGGCCTCGCTTCGGGGGCGGCCAGCGCCACCAGGGTGGTGGCGACGACCCCGGCCAGCAGAGGCCGCCGCAGGGCGATGGTCAGGGCCGCGCTCGCCGTGATGACGAGCGCGGCCGTAGCGCCGGCGGCGAAGTCGCCCCAGTGCTGCAGCCAGGCACCGCCCGGCAGCGCGACGTGGGCCGACAACGGAGCGGCGATGCGTTGCAGCAGCACCTCGGCCGCCCCGAAGCACGCGGCCGCCACCGTGAGGCCAACTGCCACGTCCCGCACCGCAAGGCGGCGGGCGGCCATTCGGCTGGCGGCGACCTGCACGGTCATGTCGAGAACCTCAAGCCCCCTTATACTCCACTTTGCAACTAAACGTCAAGTGTTGAAATAGACGTTTATCTCTGGCATGCTGTAGCTCGCATGCAAGTGACCCTGGGGCGGCGCGGCGACTACGCAGTGCGGGCGATGGTCGACCTCGCCCGCCACCACGGCGAGGGCCGGCGCAAAGCACGGGAGATCGCCGAGGCGATGGACATTCCGCAGCGTTACCTGACCCAGATCCTCGCCGAGCTCGTCCGCCGCGGGCTGCTCGCGGCGGTGGCGGGCCCCGACGGCGGCTACTCCTTCACCCGCACGCCCGGCGACGTCTCGCTGCTCGAGGTCGTGGAGGCCGCGGAGGGCCCGATCGCCATCGACCGGTGCGTGCTCCGCGGCGGGCCATGCGACTGGGAGCGCATCTGCCCTCTGCACCCGGCATGGTCCCGAGCGCAGGGCGCCCTGGTGCGGGAGCTGGCCGCCACCTCGTTCGCAGAGCTGGCGGCCGCAGACGCGGCGCTGGCGGCCGGTTACTTCGACTCGCCGGCCGCCGGCCACTCCGAGCCGACCGAGCGCAGGGGCCGGCGGTAGCCCGCAGAGCAACCGGACGTTCGGCCCTACCCCGTCCCAGCTCCGAGCGAAGGTGGTGGCCTGAGCCGACGAGGCAGAAGGGAGTGGCGATGTACGTCGGCGCCCACGGCACGTAGTATCGAGCGGACGGCTCGAGGAGCGGCCGATGCTGGAACTGCCCACCCTGTTGACGTACGGCGCCGACGACGCGTGCGCCGCCGAATTCCTGTGCGACCGCCACGACCCGCTGGCGGTGGCGGCCACCGTCCTCGACAGCGAGCTACGCCACTTCGATGTCACCTTCGTGCGGCTGCGGGACCATTCCGAGCGTCTCGCCGCCGCCTTCTCCGAGCTGGGCGTCGGGCCCGGCGACCGCGTCGCAACCCTGATGCCTAAGTCGGCAGAGCTGCTCGCCACCGCCGTCGCCATCTGGCGGGCGGGCGCCGTCCACGTGCCGCTCTTCACGGCCTTCGCCCCGCCCGCCATTGCGATGCGCATGCTCGACTCCGGCGCGAAGCTCGTCGTCACCGACCCCACTCAGCGGCCCAAGCTCGACCCGGGTGGCGCCATTCCCGCCGACCCGCCCTGGCACATCGTCACCACAGGCGTCGCCCAGCCCGGCGACCATCGCTGGGCGGACCTGGTCGACGGGAACCCGCCCGGGTTCCCCGCCGCAGCGATGGGCGGCGAGGCGCCGCTCATCCAGCTCTACACCTCCGGCACCACGGGCGACCCCAAAGGCGTCGTCGTGCCGGTGAAGGCCTTGGCCGCCTTCGAGATGTACATGCGCCGGGGCCTGTACGTCACCGACGACGACGTGTTCTGGAACATCGCCGACCCGGGCTGGGCGTACGGCTTGTACTACGCGGTCGTCGGCCCGCTGCTCACCGGCCAGCGCACCATCCTGCTCGACGCCGCCTTCTCACCCGACCTCTGCTGGGAGGTGCTGTCCCGCTTCCAGGTGACGAACTTCGCCGCGGCTCCCACGGTGTACCGGGCGCTGCGGGCCGCCGACGCGTCGATGCCCTCCGACCTGGCGCTGCGCCGTTGCTCTTCGGCGGGAGAGCCGCTGAACCCCGAGGTGATCGACTGGGCGGTCGCTCAGCTCGGGGTGCCGATCCTCGACCAGTACGGCCAGACCGAGCTGGGGATGGTGCTCGCCAACGCCCACGACCCCGACGTCGCCCGGCCGCTCAAGCCCGGATCCATGGGCTACCCGCTGCCGGGATGGCGGGTGAACGTGCTGCGCCACGAGGCCGACGAGCCGGCCGACGTCGACGAGATGGGGCGGCTGGCCATCGACGTGCCCGCTTCCGAAGCGATGTTCTTCTCCGGCTACTTCCGGGACCCGGCTCGAACCAAGGAGCGGTTCAGCGACGACGGCCACTGGTACCTCACCGGCGACACCGCCCGCCGCGACGCCACCGGCGCCTACTTCTTCACCGCTCGTGACGACGACGTGATCATCATGGCTGGCTACCGGATCGGCCCCTTCGAGGTCGAGTCGGCGCTGCTCGCCCACCCGGCGATCGCCGAGGCGGCGGTGGTCGGTGTGCCGGACGAGCTGCGGGGCGAGGTGCTGGAGGCCTTCGTGACGCTCCGCTCCGGCCACCGGGCCGGGCCCGGCCTGGAGGCCGAGCTCCAACAGCACGTGAAGGACACCTACGCCGCCCATGCGTACCCGCGGCGGGTGCACGTCGTCGACGCGCTGCCGAAGACGCCGTCGGGCAAGGTGCAGCGATTCCTGCTCCGGAAGCATCCCGCCTGATCTTCCATTGGTGCCCCAGGGCGGCCTGGCCCCCGGCCGGCGACGCCTACGTGCCGGCCGAATACGACGCCGACGGCTTCGTTCACTGCTCGTACGTCGACCAGGTCACCGCCACCGCCACGGCGCTGAACCGGGGCCGCGCCGACCTGGTGTTGCTCGGGATCGACGAGGCGGGACTGACCGTGGTGGTGGAGGACTGCTACGAGATCGGCGAGCCGTACCCGCACGTCTACTCGCCGATCCCGCCCGCCGCGGTCGCGGCGCTGCTGGACTTCCCGTGCCTGCCGGACGGCTCGTTCGCGCTGCCAGCCGCGATGCCGGTGGAGCGGATCGCACCGCTGCTCGACTTGCCGCACCATCCGCAGGCGTCGGCGCCGGTGGTGGGCCGGATGCTCGCCCGGCTCGTGCGCGCCGCGCCAGCCGGGACCATCGGCGAGATCGGCACCGGCGGCGGCCACGGCACCGCCTGGCTGGCGAGCGGGATCCGGCCGGATCAGCGGCTGGTGACGGTCGACATCGATCCTGCCCCGACCGTGGTGGCGGGATTCGAGCGGGTCGAGGCGATCACCGGGGACTGGACCGCGATCATGGCGCACGGGCCGTTCGGCCTGCTGTTCGTCGACGCGGCCGCCGCCAAAGAACGCGCCGACGTGCTCGTCCCCGCGCTGGTCCCCGGGGGCGTCGCCGTGTTGGACCACCTCACCCCCAGGCACGTGCTGGAGCCGGGCTACGTCGCCGCCGATCCGGTGCGGCGGGCCTGGCACGACCATCCGGACGCCGCCGCGGTCGAGCGGCAGGTCGCGCCCCGGGAAGTCGCGCTGGTCGCCCGGCGGCACCGATAGATTGCAGGTGACATGCCACGCCGCCTCCTCCTCGTCGCCGTCGTGGTCGCACTCGTCACGGCGGCGTGCGGCGACAGTCGTCCGTCGCTCGCCGAGTGGCAGCCCGGTTGGGACCGCGTGTCCCAGGGGATCCCGACGCGGGCGGCGTTCGTCGGCGGCCCGGATGAGGAGCTGTGCGCCGACGCCCTCGTCATCGTGCGCGACGCCAACGACGACGTGATCCCCACCCCCGACGAGGTGCTCGACGGCGCCGTGGAAGCGTGGCTGGAGCAGGCGCGGGAGATCTTCCAGGAGTGCCCACCGCGTGGCGCCGTCGAAGGCTTCGACGATGCGTACGACCGCCTCGACGCGCTGCGGGCCGAGGTCGAGGCCGGCGTGGCCCGCACCAACTGAGCGGGGTCAGCCGGCCAACTCCAGCCCCTCGACGAGGACCGTGATCTCGTCGTGACCGAGGCCGTCGGCGACCACCGTGTACTGCGGACAGTCGTCGGTGGGCTCGACGTCGATGGCGGCGATGAGCGTGGCGGTGCCCGGAATCTCGAACAGCCGGGCGGCGGTGCCGTCGGCGGTGACCAGCCCAGTGACCTCGGCCCCGGCGAGGACCTCCGGTCCCGAGTTGCCGTCGATGGCGATGCCGAGCGCGTGGAGGCTCCAGCTCGTGGTGCCGCTGATGTACCGGCAGTCGTACCCCCACCAGCCTTCGAGGATGTTGCCGTTGTGCCCGCCGAACTTCTGGTGCGTCCAGATGTTGGCGCCGAGTGTCGAGCCGCTGTCGAGCCCCAGGTCGCGGTGGAAGAACACGTTGTAGTACTGGCCGACGTCGACCGCGTAGTACGTGGTCACGTTCTCGTTGACTTCCCAGTTGCACGGGTCCCCGAACTGGTTGGTGATCGCCGACCAGCCGTGGGGGCGGGACGGGAAGCCCGAATGGGACCGCGTCTGCACGTTGTTGCTGGTGGCCGCCACCGCGATCGTCGCCGTCACCACCACCCAGAGCCCGGCGACAGCCAGCGCTTTGAGCGCCCGTTTCATGCTGACCCTCCTTCCAGGCCGGGATCGTCCCGGCCGCTCCTACCGCCGCTGGTTGCCCGGAAAGAGCCGGAGGTTCCATTCCTCCGGCGGGGAACGCCGCAACGGGTCGGCGGCGTCGTACAGTCACGACATGGAAAGGGTCGAGATGAGCAGGTTCCGATCACGATGGGCAGCTGTGCTCGTGCTGGCGCTGATGCTGCTGGCCGCGGCGTGCACCGGCGGGGACGATGGCGCCGAGCTCACGGCCGCCGACGAGGCCGGCCTACCGGTCGAGGCCGAGCAGGAGGCGCCGGCTGCCGAGCCGCCCGCCGAATTCGCCGCCGCCGACGGTGACGACGGGGGCCGCGCACTCGTCGGCGGGGAGGGCGGCGTCACCGCCGTTCCGGCGATCGCCCAGGTCGACGTGGGTCGGGACATCGTCTTCACCGGGAACCTGACCCTGTCGGTCACCGACGTGCCCGCTGCCGGCGACGAGGCCACCCGCATCGTGGAGTCGCTGGGCGGGTTCCTGTTTGGTCAGGAGTCGGCCGGCGACCCCGAGCCGTTCAGCACCCTCACGTTCAAGGTGCCGCCGGATCGCTTCCAGGAGACGATGCGCCGGCTCGGCGAAGTCGGCGAGCTGCGCACCCAGAGCGTCTCGGCGGAGGACGTCACCGAGGCGGTGGTCGACCTGGAGAGCCGCATCGAGACGGCCGAGGCCAGCGTGGAGCGGCTCAAGGGCTTCCTGGCCGACGCCACCGACATCAAGGCGATCGCCGAGCTCGAGTCGGAGCTGCTCGACCGGGAGACCACCCTCGAGACGCTGCGGGGCCAGCTCCGCACCCTCCAGGACCGGGTCGACCTGGCGACCATCTTCCTCACGCTCACCGAGGCGCTGGCCTCGCCGGCGCTGGACCTCGGCGTCACCGCCTACCCGGGCCACGGCGACGACGGCGCGTCGTGCCCCGGCGGAGGCGGGCTGGCGGTGGACCAGGGTGACGACGTCACCCTGTGCTTCAGCCTGCGCAACGCGGGCGACACCCCGCTCACCGGCTTCACGGTCGACGACCGGGTGCTCGACGTGACCCTCGACGACCTGCTCTTGGTCTTCGGCGACCCCACCGGGACGCTGGAGCCCGGCCAGGAGCTGATCCTCGCCCACGAGGTGACCGTCGACCGCGACCTGCGGACCCAGACCCGGGTGACGGCGCTGCCCGTCGACGCCGACGGCGACCCGATCGAAGCCCGCGAGCTGGCCCAGACGCAGTCGGTGCTGGTCAACGCCGTCGACCCGGGCGGGGTGCCGAGCTTCACCGACGGCCTCGCCGGCGCATGGGACGTGCTGGTGACGATCGGCAAGGTGGTGATCCTGGCCGCCGGCGCGGTGATTCCGTTCCTGTGGGTGCCGCTGCTGCTGTGGGTCCTGTGGTGGTGGCGCCAGCGCCGCCGCCGCTCAGCTCCCCCACCCGGGGCCTGAATCCACGGGCTCCGGCGGGCTTGTGCCGTGGCCGTAGGGCCCGGCGCCGCAGGCGCCGCGACGGAGGCGGTGATTGCGGGCGCGGACCTGCCCCCCTCCCCTCCGGCCTACGGCCGGAGCAACCCAACCGCACACCAACCCGTAGAAGCAAAGGCCGGGAGCCTCACTCCACCAGGCGCAGGGTGCCGGGGAGGTCCATGCGGCGCATGCGGCGCACCACCAGCAGTGGGGCGGCGGCGACCACTCCGATGCCCATCACGACCACCAGCACCAGGGTGCCCCTTCCCAGCAGCACCTCGAGGCCGAACTCGGGCAGGGTGTTCGCGATCAGGCTGTCGACCATCCACCACACCATGGCCAGCCCGCCCGCCAGGCCCAGCAGCGTCCCGGCTGCGCCGATCACGAAGCTCTCCGTCACCGCCATGCGAAGCGCGGTGCGGACCCGCACCCCGAAGGCGAACATCGTGGCGTGCTCCCGGCTGCGGGCGTCCAGATTGATCGCTGCCGTGTTGAACGCGATCAGCAGCGCCAGCAGCAGCACCGCCGCCACCATGACCTGGATGATGCCCAGGAACTCGTCGAAGGCCTCCTGCACGGCGTCGGTGACCGCGGTGACCGACTGCACGGCCGCCACCTGACCGAGCCCGAACAGCTCTCGCTGCACGTCGCTCGTGTCGAACCCGGTCGCAGGGAGCACGTTGAGCCCGTTCGCCACGCCCTCGAGCCGGAAGAGCCCGGCGTGGTCGAGATCGACGTACGCGAAGCCCCGCACCGGGTTGGGATGGGCGGCGAGCACGGGCAGCTCGGTGTCGACGAACGTGTAGGAGGTCAGTCCCTCGCGGCGCGGGTGGCGGAGCGTGACCGAGTCCCCCACCTCCACGCCGAGGTCGTCGAGGGCCTTCTCGGCGAGGACCAAGCCGGGGTCGCCGCCCAGCGCGCCCGAGGAGATCGTCGGCCGCCACATGCCTCCCTGGAGGTCGGCCACTTCGATGACGACGTCGACGTCGTCGGCGGAGGTGTGGACGCTGCCCGCCAGCCGGAGCACCGGCTCGGACGTGGCGACGCTCTCGGCTGCTGCCACTGCCGCCACCTCCGGCGACGCGACCGGGCGGAAGGTGTCGAGCCCCACGGCGATCCGGGCCGGGGCCTCGCCGGCCGCCTCGGCCTCCGCCGTGTCCACGGCGTCGAACACCGAGTCCATGATCCCCAGGAAGCCGACCAGCACCGTGATCGAAGCGGCGACGCCGAGCACCGTGAGGGCGGTGCGGCGGGGCCAGCGGCGCAGGTTGCGGAACGGCATCACCGCAAAGGTGCCGGCCGCGCGGCGCCGGCGCCGCACCCGCACGCCCCTGCCGGTGAGGTCGGGGCGGATGGCGTCGACCGGCGCGACCCGCAGCGCCCGCCACACCGGGATGGCGCCGGCCAGGAACGGCGCCACCAGCCCGACCGCGGCGACCCCGGCGAAGACGCCGGTCTGGAAGCTCATGTCCCACACCGGTAGCGGCACGAAGTCACGGAAGAGGCCACCCATCGCCTGCCCGATGAGCACCCCCACCCCCACCCCGAAGGCCACCCCGAGCAGGGCTATCTGCGCGCTCACCAGCAGCGGCCGCACGGCGAGCAGCCAGCGGCGCGCGCCCAGCGCCATGCCGATGCCGATCTCGCGCCGCTGCTGCTCGGCGAGGCGGTGGATCAGGTTGAACGCGGCGCCCACGGCACCCGCGAAGAGCAGGAAGGCCAGCGCGTTGAACACGGCTTGGTCGCTGTCGACGTCGGTCGTGAGGCTCGTGTACGAGAGGTTGTCGTCGCGGGTCGAAACGGTGGCGCCCGCTGGAAGCCCGGCCAGCGCCGCTTCGAGGTTCGCGGCGGCCGCGTCCCGGTCGGCGCCGTCGGCCAGCACCAGCACGAGGTTGTTGACGAGGCCCGGTGTCCCGGCCAGCTCCTGCGCCGTGTCGAGCGTCGTGAACAGCGCGGCGAAGGTCGCCTCGGTCATGAACATCTCGCCCTC
>JBFJZV010000126.1:0-10622 GCA_041621915.1 Acidimicrobiia bacterium
ACCAGCAGCCCGGCGACGACGAGGACCAGGCCCCAGACGTCGTCGGCGTGCCGGCCCAGGGAGCCGGAGATGCGGCGCCGCAGGTCCCCCAGCGAAGGGATCCGGCGGCTCTGTTTGGGTTTCTTCTTCCGTGACACCCGCTTCCGCCCCGCAGCCCTACCGCGGGTGGGTGTCCTCGTTGCCATTCGTGGCGACTCTACCCCGGGGTTCGCGCCCCACCAACGATACCGGGGCCGACGATGGGCCGATAAGCTGTCGCCGGTGCGACTAGCCGACATCGCCGCCGCGCTCCGGGCCACCACCGTGCAGGTGCGAGCCGAGCTGGCCGCGCTCGGCGAGGCGGGAGCGTCGTACCACCCCGCCGAGGGCGAGTGGTGCGCCAAGGAGGTGGTCGGCCATCTGGTGGAGGCCGACCTGCGGGGCTTCGCCGGCCGCATCCGCCAGATGCTCGCCGGGGAGCCGATCCAGGCGTGGGACCAGCCGCAGGTGGCGGTGCTGCGCGGCGACTGCGGACGGCCCTGGACCGAGCTGCTCGCCGAGTTCGCCGAGACCCGCGCCGACAGCCTGGAGATCTTCGACGAGCTGACGGACGGCGACCTCGACCGCACCGCCACCCACCCGCTGGTCGGGGAGTTGGCGATCCGGGATGTCGTCCACGAGTGGCCCTTCCACGACCGCGACCACCTGCGCCAGATCCTCGAGAACACCCGGCAGTGGTACTGGCCGGAGCTGGGCGCGGCCCAGCAGTTCACCCTGCTGGAGGGCTGAGACCTACCCCTGCTGGGCGTTCGTCACGGCTTCCTTGACCTTGGCGATCGTCTTTGCAGCGGCGGGCACCAGCGGCAGCCGGGGCTCGCCCACCGGCTGCCACAGCTCGCCGAGCGCCGCCTTCACGGGCATCGGGTTGGGCTCGACGAACAGGGCGCCGAACAGCGGCACCATCGCCTGATGGAGCTTGGTGGCGGTGCCCAGGTCGCCCATGCGGGCCGCGGTCACCATGCGCTTGATCTGCGGGCCCACCAGGTGGGAGGCCACCGACACGATGCCGACGCCGCCCGCCGCCATGATCGGCAGGGTCAGCTCGTCGTTGCCGGAATACACCGCGAGGCGGTCGCCGCACGCGTCGATGGTGCGGGCGGTGAACGCCAGCGACTCCACGGCGTCCTTCACGGCGACGATGTTGGGATGCTCGGCGAGCCGGGCCAGGGTCTCGACCTCGATCAGCCGCGACGTCCGGCCCGGGATGTTGTAGAGCAGCACCGGCCTGACGTGGTCGGTGCCGTCGGCGATGGCGGTGAAGTGCCGGAACAGGCCCTCCTGCGGCGGCTTCGAGTAGTACGGCGTCACCGCCATCACCCCGTCGCAGCCGGCGTCGCCCGCCGCTTTGGTCAACTCCACCGACTCCCGGGTGTCGTAGGTGCCGGTGCCGGCCACCACCTTGCACGCGACGCCCTCGACCGCGTCGACCACGGTGCGGAACAGCGCGACCTTCTCGTCGAAGCTCAGCGTCGGCGACTCGCCGGTGGTGCCGGCGACGACGAGCCCGTCGGAGCCGTGAGCCGCTAGGTGGCGAGCCAGCTCGGCGGCGCGGCCGTGATCGACGGCGCCGTCCGCCGAGAACGGGGTGATCATGGCAGTGAGGACTTCGCCGAACGGGCCCATGTGCACCTCCTCGAGGCGGTCCCGACGGTAGCAGCGGGCCCGGGATTGAGAGCGACGCCCGGTATCCTCGGCCCGTCATGAGCTATGTGAGAGACATCGATACCGAGGCATTCGGGCCGGCCGTGCTGCAGCGCAGCCACGAGGTGCCGGTCGTCGTCGACTTCTGGGCCGAGTGGTGCGCTCCGTGCCGCACCCTCGGGCCCATCCTCGAGAAGCTCGCCGGGGAGTACCGCGGGCAGTTCGAGCTGGTCAAGGTGGATGTCGACGCCAACCAGGCGCTGGCCCGCCAGTTCGGCGTGCAGGGCATCCCGCTCGTCCTGGCCTTCCGCAACGGCCAGCCGGTCGACCGGTTCACTGGCGCGTTGCCGGAGGCCGCGGTGCGCAAGTGGCTCGACGGCATCCTGCCCACCGAAGCCGACCGCCTGGTCGACGCCGCCCGCGACGCACTCCTCGACGGCGACGAGGAGGAGGCCGACCGGCTGCTGCGGGAGGTGCTGGCCGCCGACCCGGACCACCACGACGCCGGGACCACCCTCGCGTCGCTGCTCATCGCCCGCGGGGAGACCGACGAGGCGCTGATCGTGCTGGGCAGGCTCAGCCCCACCGCGGAGGTGGATCGGCTCCAGGCGGCCGCTCGAGTGGCGGCGTCGCAGGACACCGACGTCCCGGCGCTGGAAGCCCGCCTCGCCGCCGACCCCGACGACGAGGACGCCCGCGTCGAGCTGGCGCAGGCGCTGGCCGCCCGCCGCGAGTACGAGCCGGCGCTCGACCATCTGCTCGCCGTGGTGGCGGCTCGCGGCGAGCGCCAGGACGACGCCCGCCAGGCGATGCTCGACGTGTTCGGGCTCCTGGGCAACGAGCACCCCCTGACGACCGGCTACCGGCGCCGGCTCGCCAACGTGCTGTTCTAGGGGCCGCAACGCGCCGGCCGACCGATCCACTCCGGCGCTCAGCGCTCCCGAGCGGCCGCCGCCGCCTCGCGGCGCCCTGACAGGTGCAAGCGGTCGGCGTTCTTCGCCAGGATCGGCCCCACGACGGCCGATAGCAACACGTAAGCCGCGGCGAGCGTGCCGAGCTCGCCGCCGTCGTCGAGGGCGACGCCGAGTGATGCGATCACGATCGAGAACTCGCCGCGCGCGACCAGCGCTGCGCCGGCGCGGACCCGTCCCGCCGGCGTGGCGCCGATGCGGCCGGCGGCGACCCAACCCGACCCGAGCTTGCCGGCGGCCGTCACGACCAGGAGCAGCAGGGCCGGCACCATCACGGCCGGGAGCGTCTCCGGGTCCACCTGGAACGCGAAGAACAGGAAGAAGATCGCAGCGAAGAGATCGCGCAGCGGCGCGATCAGCGCTCCGGCCCGGTGCTGCACCGGCCCGGAGAGGCCCAGCCCCACGAGGAAGGCGCCGATGGCGGCCGAGATCTGGAGCTGCTGCGCCAGCCCGCCGACGAGGAGCGTGAGCCCGAACACCGCCAGCAGCAGCGCCTCGTCGTTGACGCGGTCGAGCCGCATGCTCATGTGCTCGCCCCACGTCATGGTCGCCCACAGCACGGCAGCCACCACGGCCAGGGCTATCGCGACGGTGGCGAGCGTGGCCGCGGCGTCGTCGCCGGCCACGACCGCGGCGACCACCGGCAGGTACGCGGCCATGGCGAGGTCCTCGATCACGAGGAGGTTCAGGATCGACGGCGTCTCCCGGTAGCCGAGCCGGTTCAGGTCGGTCAGCACCTTCGAGATCACACCCGACGAGCTGACCCACGTGACACCGCCGAGCAGCACGGCGGCGGGGAGCTCCCAGCCCAGCAGCACGCCGGCGACGAAGCCCGGCGTGAAGTTGAGCGCCGCATCCACGGCACCCGGCGCCGCGCCCGTGCGCAGGCCGTCCCGCAGCTCGCTGGCCGTGTACTCGAGCCCCAGCGTCAGGAGCAGCAGCAGGACGCCGATCTCGGCGCCGAGCGCCACGAAGTCCTCCGCCACGCCGATGTCGGCGATCCCCCCCTCGCCCAGGCCGAGCCCGGCCAGGAGGTAGAACGGGACGGCGCTGATGCCGAGCCGCGCCGCCAGCCGCGCCAGCACCGCCAGACCGACCGCGAGCAGCCCGATCTCGACGAACGCCCGGGCGATCTCGTCCCCGACGGCAGCCAGTACGGGCGTCACGCCGTGAACATCGCCCTGACTTGCTCGATGCCCTCGGGCGTCCCCACGGCGACGGCGACGTCGCCGGCCGCGAACTCGAAGTCGGCCCCGGGCGCCGGGACGGTGTCGGCGCCGCGCACGACGGCGACGATCGATACGCCGGTGCGGCTCCGGAGCATGCCCTCACCGATGGTGCGGCCGGCGAACGGTGACCCCTCGGCCACCGGCAACCAGTCGATGGCGAGCCCCTCGATGTCGTGCTGGATCGCAGCCTTGATCTTGCTGACGGGCGGGACGCCGAGGATCTCGCCGAGGGTGCGCGCCTCGTCCTCGGTCATCGTGAGCAGGGTCGTGCAGCGGTCGGGGTCGTCGCCGTCGTAGACGAGGAGCTCGCGGCGGCCGCCACGGTGCACGATAGCGCCGATCTGCTCGCCGGCCTCCGTCGTGAACTCGACGCGAACGCCCACTCCGGGCAGTGAGGTCTCTCGGATCTCGGCCATCGGACGGGGTCCCTTCGCCCGGCGCGCCGGTCACGATACCGGCGCTTCGGGCCGTCGCCCAACGGCGCCGGGCGAGGCAGCCGCGTGTCGAGCGCCAGCACGCCCGCAGCGCCAGGCCCGCCGATTCGGGGGCGCTACCGGGCGGCTACGCGGTGCGGGTGCGCTCCACGAACGTGAGCTCGAAGGCCATCTCCATCGACATGTCGATCTTCGCCTCGCCCTCGCCGGGGACGACCATCTCCATCGTCATGTCCATCGGCATGCGCACCTGGCCGTGGGCAACCATGCCGCTCGTGGCGTCGAACCACGTGCTGGAGGTGATCTCGCCGGGAACGAGCGACATGTTCATCTCCATCCCGGGTGGGAACATCGCCCCCAGGTCGCCGAACTCCGAGGCGGCGGCCGGGTCGGCGGCGGCCAGCTCGCCGATCATGTCGAACAGGTCGACCTCGACGGCGCCCATCGTGGTGGTGGACTCGATGAGGAACAGGTCGTGGCCGTCCTTGGAGTGGGTCTCGGTGACGGCGTTGGACGTCTGCACGGACAGGCGACCCATGCCGGGCATGTCGATCGCGTCGACCGTGTCCCACTGGCTGCCCACGGTCAGGGTGCCCGACGGGAACGACGGGTTGAGGAACATCGTCGGGTCGAGGCCGGCGCCGGCGGGGCCGAAGCTGCCGCTGGCGGCGGCGAACGCGGCCGGCAGCTCCTCGCCGCCCACGTTGACCGACACCACGTTGCCCTGCTCGTCGACGACGATCTTGGTGTCGGGGAAGTCGAAGTCGCCCTGGTCGACGAACCCGGCGGCCGCGCCGGACATGTCCTCGCCGTCCATCTCCAGTCGGTTCACGTCGAAGCCGGCGACGTCCATGGAGATCGTCAGCTCGGTGGTGCCGGGCTCCTCGCCCTCGGCCGTGCTGACGGTGAAGTCACCGGCGATGTCGATGCTGGCGTCCATGTCGCCGGCCCCCGCGCCGGCCCCGAGCGCCCCGCTGCCCTCGCCCGACATCTGCATGTCCACGGAGCCGGTGAAGGCGTACGTGAGCTGCTCGCCGCCGACGTACTCGTAGGCCAGCGGGGCGGCCAGCGCCTCTCCGCTCGCCACGACGGTCTCCCCGCCGCCGCCGCCGCAGGCGGCCGCCACCACGGCCAGGCCGGCGAGGATGGTCACGATTCGGGCACGCACGGTCTCTCTCCCTCGTTGTTCGACGTGGCCGGCCGCCCGAGCCGGCAAGGGATGGTTTCGGCACGAGGGGCGCCGTACTTGACCGCTCCGGCTCTAGAGGCCGAGTAGGGCCTCCAGGCCAACGGTGACGCCGGGAGTGGTGGCGATGCGGCGCACCGCGAGGAGGACCCCCGGGAGGAACGCCCGGCGGTCGACGGTGTCGTGGCGGATCGCCAGCGTCTGGCCCTCCGCCCCGAACAGCACCTCCTGGTGGGCCACCAGGCCGGGGAGCCGCACCGCGTGGACCGGCACCCCGGCGACGTCGGCGCCGCGGGCGCCCGCCACCAGCTCCGCCGACGCCACCTCGCGCGATTGGGCGGCCGCAGCGGCGATCCGCTCGGCCGTGGCCAGCGCGGTGCCGGACGGAGCGTCGGCCTTGCGGTCGTGGTGCAGCTCCACCACCTCGGCGGCGGTGAAGTGCGGGGCGGCCAGCTCGGCCAGGCGCATCAGGACCACCGCGCCGATGGCGAAGTTGGGGGCCACCAGGCAGTTGGGGGGGCCGCCCCCCCAGGCCGCCCGGACCTCGGCCAGGCGGGCGGCGTCGAAGCCCGAGGTGCCGACCACCGCGTGAACACCCGCTTGTCGCCAGCGCTCCAGGTTGTCGAGCACCACGCCCGGGTGGGTGAACTCGACGACGACGTCGGCGCCGGCCACCCCGTCGGGATCAGCGGCGACTTCGAGGCCTGCCACGGTCTCGCCCGCCCCACCCGGGTCGTAGAGCACGGCGAGCTCGAGGTCGCTCGCCGCGGCGACGGCTTCGGCGACCAGCCGGCCCATCCGGCCGGCGGCGCCGGAGACCGCCACCCGGGTCACCGCACGAACTCCGCCAGGTCGCCCTCGTCGAACGGCCCAACCGCCCCCAGTGCCAGCGGGCCGGCGAAGATCTCGGCGGCCACCTCGACGACATCGTCCTCGGTGACCGCGTCGAAACGCTCCACCAAGTCGCTGATGCCGAGGTGCTCCACGCCGGTCAGCTCGGCTCGGCCCAGGGCGGTCATGCGGCTGTTGGCGTCCTCCATGGAGATCGCGAGGCTGCCCTTGACGTGGCCCTTGGCGCGCTCCAGCTCCTCGGTGGTGATGCCGCGGGCGGCCACCTCGGCGATCTCGGCCCGCACCAGCCGCAGCACCTCGTGGGTCTGGCTGGGCGTGGTCCCGACGTACACGCCCCAGCCACCCGTGTCCATGTAGGGGAGGCGGAAGCTGTACACCGCATAGGCCAGGCCCCGCTCCTCGCGGATCACCCGGAAGAGCCGTGACGACATGCCGCTGCCGAGCACGTGGTTGAGCAGCGAGGCCGCGAAGCGGCGCTTGTCGTCGCGGCGGAGGCCGGGGCCGCCCAGCACCAGGTGGGCCTGCTCGGTGTCGCGGGGCCGCACCGCCACCCGGGTGGTGAACTCGGGCTCGCGGCGGGCGTGCGGCTCGGTGGCGCCGGCCCACCCGCGGAACTCGAGCTCGACCCGGTCGACGACGGCCTCGTGGTCGACGTTGCCGGCGATCGCCACCACCAGCGACCCGGGCACGTACCGCCGCCGCCAGTAGGCGTGGATCGTGTCCCGGTCGAGGCCGAGGATCGACTCGCGGCTCCCGAGGATCGGGCGCTCTAGGTCGTGCCCGGCGAACAGGGCCTGGGAGAACTCCTCGTGGGCGACGTCGGCCGGGTCGTCCTCGTTCATGTTGATCTCCTCCAGCACCACCTGGCGCTCGGAGTCGATCTCGTGGGTGCGGAAGGCCGGCCGGCGGATCATCTCGGCCAGCAGACCGAGGCCGAGCGTGAGGTCGGCGTCGCGCAGCCGCGCCCAGAAGCACGTGTACTCCTTGGTGGTGAACGCGTTCGACTGCGCGCCGACCGCGTCGAAGGCCTCCGAGATCTGCCGGGCCGTCAGGCGGTCGGAGCCCTTGAAGAGCAGATGCTCGAGGAAGTGCGAGGTGCCGGCCTCGTTGGGCCGCTCGTCCCGGGTTCCCGTGTCGACCCAGCACCCCACGGCGACCGAACGGATCTCCGGCATCGGCTCGGTGATGACGCGCACGCCCGCGGGGAGGATCGTCAGGTCGTAGTGCATCGAGCGATGATAGGGAGCGCGCCTCCGCTTGCCCCGTCAGCTCGCCGCGGTCAGTCCCTGGCCATCCAATCCCGGACGAGGTCCGCCACTTCGGCGGTGCGCTCGTGGACCACCCAATGGCTGGCGCCTTCGAGCAGCACCTCGTCGTACTCGGCGGCGACGAAGTCGCCCGAACCGGACGCCATCTCAGGCACGAAGGCCATGTCGCGCTCGGCGTGGACGTAGCGGACCGGCACCCGGACGGGGGGGAGCTGGACCTGGAGGTCGGGGTTGAACATGTCCGGCGAGTAGTTGGCTCGATACCACTCGGCCATGGCGTGGAAGGCGCCGGGCTGGCGCCACTCCTCCCTGTACGCCTCTATGGCTTCCGCCGCCACACCGCTGCCCGCGAACACCCAGCCGGCGAGCAGCTCGAAGTCGGCGGCGGAGAGCAGCCGCTCCCCCGCCTTGCCGGCGTGCATCAGCCAGACGTAGAAGGCGCGGTGGATCTGGCCCACGTTGCCGGCGCCCACCCGGCGGAAATGCAGCGGGTGCGGTGCGCACATGGCGACGATCCGCGTCACCCGATCGGGGATGAGCGCCCCCACCGCCCAGCTCACCGCCGAGCCGAAGTCGTGGCCCACCACGCCGGCCGGGCCGCCGCCCGCCCAGTCGATGAGGGCGGCCACGTCGGCGACCAGCGTCGTCATCGCGTAGGCGGCGGTGCCCTCGGGGCGGTCGGAGCGGCCGAAGCCCCGCTGGTCCGGCACGACCAGCCGGAACCCGTCCTCGAGCAACGGGATCAGCGGGTCCCAGCCGCGCCGCGACTCGGGCCAGCCGTGCAGCAGCAGCAGCGGCGGTGCATCGGCGGGCCCGGCGGTGGCTACGTGCAGCCGCACCCCGTTGGCGTGGACATCGTGAAACTCCATGACCGGCGACGGTAGCCGCACGACGGGCTGCGAGCCTCGCCTTGGGGTAGCAGGCGGCGGCCCCTACGGTCGGGGAACTTCGCCGCCTCTGCCGGGTCCTACCTGGTGAGGCGCCCTTCCGAGAGAGGATCCCCGAACGTGTCCAGATTCCTTCGCGGCCTGGGGCCGTGGGTGCTCGCCGCCGTCATCGTCGGCGGCGGCTTCCTCGTGATCACCGGGTTCTCGGCGCTGAACCCGTTCAAGTCCACGCCGTACACCATTCACGGGCCGACCGTGGTCGAGAGCATCCAGGCGCTGTCGGAGCTGACGTCCGTCGAGTACGTCGAGTACACGACCATCGAGAAAGGCAAGGACCGCGGGCTCCTCAACTGGGCGAAGGGCGAGCGCATCTACCTGTTCGCGCTGGCGCGCATCGGCGCCGGCATCGACCTCGGGGCCATCGCACCCGAGGACGTGCACGTCGACGAGGAGCGGCTGCGGATCACGCTGCCGCCCCCGGCGATCCTGTACGTCGAGGTCGACGACGAGGCCACGCAGGTGTACGACCGCGACACGGGCATCCTCACGTCGGGTGACAAGGACCTGGAGACCGAGGCCCGGCGCGCCGCCGCCGACGAGCTGGAGCGCCAGGCGCTGCGGGCCGGAATTCTCGAGGCCGCCACCGAGAACGCCCAGGAGACCCTCACCGCGTTCCTCGAGGGCCTCGGCTTCACCGACGTGGTGATCGACCCGGCCCCGGCGCCCGACACTTCGGGCCTCTAGCGAGCGCTAGGCACCCCCTAGCCGTCGGAGTCGGGCGGGCGGCGCAGCCGCTTCAGCATCCCGCGCCGCTTCTTCGACTCCAGGCGGCGCTTGCGGGCCGCCCGGGTGGGACGGGTCGGGCGGCGGGGCGCCTCCTCCCGGAGCGCATCGAACAGCAGCTCGGCGAGGCGGCGGCGGGCGATCGACCGGTTGCGCCACTGGGAGCGGGTCTCGTCCACGGCCACCGTCACCACTCCCCCGGCCGCGCGGTTGCCAAGCCGGTCCAGGAGCCGCTGTCGCACGCGGTCGTCGATCGCGGCGCTGGCGGACAGGTCCCAGCTCAGCTCCGCCCGGGTGGCCGCCTTGTTGGCGTGCTGGCCGCCGGGGCCGCCGCTGGTGGTGAAGCGCCACTGCAGCTCGGCGGCCGGGATCACCAGCCCCCGCCCGACGTCGAGGTCGTCGTCCATCGGCCGATTATGGGCGCGGGGTTCCCGGAGGCCTGCGACTGCGCGACAATGGGCGGCTATGCGCAGCAGAAGCGAGACGGTGCTCCAGGAGGTGCTGCCTCCCGAGGAGCGGGTGATCGAGGCGGTCGTCTCCCGCTACCAGCGGGTAGCGCCCGCCGTGACCCGCTTCGCGCGCAGCCTCGCAGGCGACGACCGCCTCCAGGTGCGGTTGGGGTCGCAGGCCTCCTCGTCGGAGCGCGAGGTGGTGATCGACCCCGGCGTGTTCCAGGCCGCGTACGCCCGCGCCGCCCCCGTCACCCCGCCGGAGGTGGCGCTGGCCTCGGCGCTGCACGAGGTCGTGCACCTGGTGGCGACCGACTTCGAGGAGCGCCGCCCGGTGCCGCCGGAGTGGTTCCCCGACGACTACGAGGGCGAGCTGAGCGAGGACCCCGTCCACCTGCTCGACGCGCTCACCAGCGCCGGCGGGCCGGCCGGCGAGGCGATGTTCTTCGCACTGGAGGACGCCCGGCAGGAGCGCGCCATGTTCGCCGCGTACGAGGGGGCCCGCTCGGTGCTGGCCGACCTGTACCGGGCGTCGCTGCCCGGCGCCATGGCGCAGGCCCGGCCCCTCGGGCAGTTCGCGCTGGCGTGCTTCATGCTGGCCGGCGGGTACGACACCCGGGAGCGCATCCAGAAGCGCTCCGAGCCCCACGTGGCCGGCGCCGTCGACGACGCGATGGCGTTCATCGAGCCGGCGGTCGACACGACCGATCCGTGGGAGGTGGCCGGCTTGGCCTTGCAGCTCCTGCAGGTTGCCCGGCTCCACGGCCTCGTCATGGACAAGGCCGCCACGGAGACCCTGGGCGAGAAAGCGCAGCGGGAGGAGTCGGAGCACGACGCCATCCAGGAGGGCGTAGACGCAGTACGGCTGGTGTCCCCGGTGCTG
>JBFJZV010000127.1:0-10542 GCA_041621915.1 Acidimicrobiia bacterium
ACATTGGTTGGAACGGGCCCGGCAGCGCTGGCGCCGAAGTAGCTAAGATCGCCGCTCAGGCGACGGGAGTGGGACCTCGATCGACGCCCGTGGGGGTGCGGCGGCTCGGGTCGGACGGGAGATGGAATTGACCTTGGAAGCGTTCACTGCGCAGCAATCGTCACGCCTCACGGGCTGCACCGCACATCAGCTCCGCTATTGGGATCGCGTCGGCCTCGTCAAGCCGAGCATCCAGGGCACCGGTGGCCGTCCGGGGCGGCGGCGCCTCTACGCCTTCCGCGACCTCGTGGCGCTGCGGGTGGTGAAGAGCCTCCTCGACAACGGGATGTCAGTCCAGCGGGTGCGCCGGGCCTGGGACTACCTGCGGCGCACCGCTGACATGGATCGGCACCTGGCCGAGGTCCAGCTCGTCACCGACGGCCAGTCGATCTTCCGTGTCGCCTCCGACGAGGACGAGCTGCTCGACGCGCTGCGAGAGGGCCAGCTCGCCTTCTTCGTGGCGATCAACGAGATCACCCAGAAGGTCGAGGAAGACGTCACCCGCTTCGAGCTCGACCGGGAGCGGTTCCTCGAGATGCTGCGCCGCGTCGAGGACGACGTCCTCTCCGAAGCGTCCGGCAGCTGAACTCCCGCCGGCGGCCTCGCTAGGTTGCCTGCGGTGCAGACGAGCGGGACGCTGACGTTCCTCATCACCGACATCGAGGGTTCGACGCGCCTCTGGGAGGCGCACCCGGCAGCAATGAGCGCCGCGGTGAACTGGCACGACGGCCTGCTGGCGGACGTGATCGCAAGCCAGGGCGGGCACGTCATCAAGACCACCGGCGACGGTGTGCTGGCCGCGTTCACGAGCGCCACGGCAGCAGTTGCGGCCGCGGTGGAAGCACAGTTGGCGCTGGCTGGACGCGAGTTCCCCGAGCTCGGCCGCCTCGCAGTCCGGATGGGGATCAACACGGGCGAGGCCTACGAGCGCGACGGCGACTACCTCGGCACGGTGGTCAACCGCACCGCCCGGATCATGGGCGCAGCCTCCGGCGGCCAGATCCTCGTCTCCGGAGGCACGGCGCTCATCGCCCGCACCGGGGGCTGGGAGACCATTGCGCTGGGCGAGGTGCGGCTGCGCGGCCTCGCCGAGCCCGAGCAGGTGCACCAGGTCGCAGCCCCCGGGCTGCCGCGTGACTTCGCGCCGCTCGATGCAGGCCGTGGCTTCCCGAACAACCTGCCGGCGCCGCCGACCGACTTCATCGGCCGAGCCCGGGACGTCGAGGCCGGCGTCCGCCTCCTCGCCTCGAGCCGGCTCGTGACGATCACCGGCCCCGGTGGGATCGGCAAGACCCGGCTGGCGCTGGAGGTGGCCGGCAAGGCGGGCGGGGATCATGGCGATGGCGTCTGGTGGGTCGACCTGGCGGCGTCGACGGCCCCGGACCACGTGGTCGAGGCGGTGGCGGGGGCGCTCGGTGTGATCGAAGAGCCGGGCCGGTCCCTCGCCGACGGCATCGGCGCCTACCTGGCCGGCCGCACGGTGCTGCTCGTGCTGGACAACTGCGAACAGGTGCTCGCCTCCGTGCGCGAGGCCGCGACGGCGTGGCTTCGGGCGGCCCCGCAGCTGCGCATCCTGGCGACCAGCCGCGAACGCCTCGGGGCGGCGGGCGAAAGCGTGTGGCTGGTGGGGCCGCTCGGCCCCGGCGATGCCCTCGGCGACGAGGCCGTGCAGCTGTTCGTCGCCCGCGCCGAAGCCGTCAACCCGCACCTCGACCTCGCCGCGCACGCCGACGCGATCGAGGGCCTGTGTCGAGACCTCGACGGCATCCCGCTGGCGATCGAGCTGGCCGCGGCCCGAACCTCGGCGCTCTCACCGGCGCAGATCCGGGAGCGCCTCGACAGCCGCTTCCGCATCCTGCGCCGCCGCGGCGACCGGCAGCGCCACGGCTCGCTGGCCGCCGCGATCGAGTGGAGCCACGACCTGCTCGAGCCCGGCGAGGCGCGCCTGTTCGCGGCGCTGGCGGTCTTCGCCGGCGGGTTCGACCTGGCCGCCGCCGAGGAGATGGCGGAGGTCGCCAAAGTCGACGCAGCCGACGTCGTGGATCTGATCGCGTCGCTGGTCGACAAGTCGCTCGTCGTCGCCGAAGCCGGCGCCGCCGACTCGCGGTACCGGTACCTCGAGACGCTGCGACGGTTCGCTTGGGCGCGCCTGGAGGAGATCGACGCCACCGCCGCCGCGATGGATGCGCAGGCGCGCTGGGCACAGCGGCTGGTCGGCGACGACCTCGCACTGCTCGAGACCGAGCAGGCGGCGTGGGCGGCCCGGCTCCGGGAGCGCCGCAACCTCGACGGCGCGCTCGAGTGGCTGATCGAGCGCGGTGATGCTCCGGGGGCGGCGCAGCTCGCAGCGGGCCTCAATTCCGTCTGGCAGTGGCTGGCCTACCGCGACGGGCTCGGCTGGTACCGGCGCATCCTCGCCATGCCGGGGCTGGAGCCCGGGCACCGTCTCGTCGTGCTGTGCAGCGCCGCGTGGCTGGAGTGGTCCTTCGGCGATCCCAAGGCGGCGACCTCGATGGTGCGCGAGGCGCAGGAGATCGCCGCGGCTCACGGGCTCACCCTGCCGCTGCAAGGGATCGCGGTGCTCGCGGTGGTCGCCGCGTTCGACGACCAGCCGGAGCGGGCCATCGACCTCGCATCGGAAGCGCTGGCACGGGCGACGAGCCGGGAGGGGGCCGGGGAGGTGGCTGCGGCGACGTTCGCGCTGGTGTGGGCCTACGTGAGCGTGGGCCGGTTCGAGGACGCGGACCGCGTCGCAGCCCAAGCCTTGCCGTTCGCCAGGGACACGGGCAACGAGTCGATGCTCACGAT
Source organism: Acidimicrobiia bacterium (assembly GCA_041621915.1). GTDB lineage: Bacteria > Actinomycetota > Acidimicrobiia > Spongiisociales > JAOTWH01 > JBFJZV01. The sequence continues at coordinate 2,848 of JBFJZV010000127.1, forward strand.
CGCGCTCATGGGCCTCGGGGTGGCGAAGCGGGCGGTCGACCCCAAGCGGGCCCTCGAGCTGCTCGACGAAGCCGTCGCCATGGCGAGCGCGTCCGGCGCCCGCTGGCATCTGGCGGCCGCCACGCTGCACCGGGGCTACTGCTGGCTGCTGCTGGGCGACCCGGGGCGCGGCATGGGCCAGTTCGGGACGGCCGTACGGCTCACCTACGAGGTGGGTGACCACCGGGCATGCTGCTCGGCTATCGAGGCGATCGCGAGCCACGCGGTGCGTGCCGGGCGCCGCCAGGAGGCGGTGCGGCTCCTGGCGGGGGCGGCGCGGATGCGGGCCGAGCACACGGGCGTCGCCGGACTGCGGGTGGAGGTCGCCCACCGTACCCGCCTGATCGAGCGGCTCCGCGACGACCTCGGCGGGGAGTTCGACGATCGCTGGGCCGAGGGCAAGGGCCTCGCGTTCGCGGCGCTCGTGCAGGCTGCCGAGCGCCTCGGAGACGAGCTAGCCGGCGGGTCAGCCGCCGGCGCCGTTGCGGCCGTTCCGCCCGTTCCGGCCGGTGATGAGGGCGCGTAGCCGCTCGGGCTGGGCCCATGCCGGCAGCATCGACCGCAGCCGGTAGCGCGCCATTAGGCGCTGCGCGGGGGAGTAGCGCAGCGTGGTGGTCGCCTCGGTCTCCGTGAGCGACCGCTCGGCAACCGCCGCCATGCTGCCCGACACGCCGTCCGCTCCGTAGACGGATGCCGAGTAGACCTCGGCCAGCGGCTGCAGGGAGCCGTCGATGCGGGCCGCGTACTCGAGCGGCGTCTGCGACGGGCTGGGTGGCTCGCCGAGGTCGGTGAGGCGATCGGTGATCTCCGCCCACGCCGCACCGATGTCGCCGTCGCGCAGGCGGCGCAGTCGGCGCCGCCTGCGCCACGCCTTCAGGGCGGGCACGGTGGCGAACAGCAACAACAGCACTGCCAGCACCACGACCAGGCCGGGCAGCCAGCCCGGCAGCGAGGCGCCGGTCTCCTCCTCCAACCCGCCCGCGCCGGGTGCGATCCGCTCCGGGAAGTCCTCGGGGAACAGCGCCGGCGGCAGCGGCGAGCCCGCGATGTCGGGGGTCTCCGGGCGCTCCACCTCCAGCAGGGCGCGCACTTCGAGGCCCAGCGCCGACTCCAGGTCGTCGATCGTCGAAGGGTTGACGCCGTCGGACCGGGGGGTCGGGTCGAAGCGGACCCAGCCCTGCTCGGGGATCCACAGCTCCACCCAGGCGTGGGCGTTGGTGTCGAGGACGACGACCCGGTCGTCGCCCAGCGAGCGGCCCGGCGTGAAGCCGAGGACCACCCGGCTCGGGATCCCGGCTGCCCGCGCCAGCACGCCCATCGCCGTGGCGTACTGCTCGCAGTAGCCCACCCGGTACTCGGAGCTGGTCGGATCGAGCAGCCAGGCGGCGAGATCGTTGCGGCTGTCGCCGGGAGGCACCTCGGTGGAGTAGGTAAAGCCGTTGACGGGGTTACGCAGGAACGACTCGATCGCCAGGCCCCGCTCGTAGCTCGACTCGAGGCCGAACGTGATGTCCGTGGCGAGCGTGGTGATCGCCGGCTCGAGGTCCTCCGGGAGCTCGAGGTGCCGCTCGGAGTCGGGTGGCAGCTCCCGGTCCGGGGGGCGGGCATCGGGGACGTCGATGGCCCCGGCCGTCACCGCGTCGGTGAACACCCTGGTCGGGGCGCCGTCGGCGGTGGTGGCCATGACGCCGAGGTCCGGCTGGGGCACCTGCGCGGCGACCGAGTACTGCATGCCCCGGAAGCTCCCCGAACCGAACCGGACCGACCCGTCGGGCGCGATGCGCAGGTTGCGCTCGATCTCCTCCTCGTCGACGGTCACGCCGCTGGTGGAGTACACGGTCGGGAGCCAGTCATTGCGGAGCTGCAGGATCGTCACGTCGGCGGTCACGCCGTCCTGCTGGCCGGCGAAGCGATGGCCGCTGTCCTCCCAATCGGTCTCCTCGATGCGGTCGACCTCGGGGTTTTGGGCGAACCACCAGACGCCGTTGAAGGTGTCGAGCGACAACAGCCGCCAGTACACGCGGCTGGGATCGGCATCGCCGCTGATCGTCGCCTCGAACACCGGGATGTCGCGCTGGCTCACGAGGCTCTTCTGGATCGACACGAACGGGTTGTACGACACGCTGCCGAAGTAGTTGCCGGTGAGGCCTGACGACTGCCGCCAGTCGAGCAACCCCGTGGCCGGCACCGTGCCGGCGAACCCGGTCGCCATCACCAGCGCCGCCACCACCGCGAATCCGATCGTGCCCAGCGACGGCCCCGAGACGACGCCGCCGGCCGCCGCGGCGCGGGTGCGGCTGAGCCGCCCGGTGGTGGCCCGCTCGTCGAGCGTGACCGCCAGCAGGCTGCCGGCCACCAACGCCAGCAAGCCCACCGCCCATGCGACGCCCGCGAACGACCCGCGGTCGGCGGTGGCGAGCTGCAGGTACAGCAGGACCGGGGGGGTAAGCGCCACGAACGGCCGCCCGGATCGCAGGCCCCACACCGCTAGCGCGCCCAAGCCCCAGAAGACCGCCGCGACCACCACCACCAGGCCGGACGCAGGGATCACCGGGGCGACGCCGCTGCGGATCACGTCGACCGCGTAGCCCAGCTCGGCGCGCAGGGCAGTGAAACTCTCGCCGGTGGGCAGCAGGAACGCGGTGGTGTCGGGCACTGCGATCCGCATCGAGGTGAACACCAGGGCAGCGGCGTTGAGGAGCACCAGGAACACGGCGTTGAGCCGGTAGGCGAGCGCGGTCCAGGTGATGACGCCTCCCAGCACCGCGGCCGCGATCACCACGAGCTGCCAGGGCGCGCCTGTCGACGACGACTGGACCAGGTCCTGGAGGCGCACCAGCGCCAGGGCGATGCCGCCGGTGGCGGCTACCCAGCCGTAACGGTAGACCATGTCAGCTCCATTGCGTCTCGCCAGACGGGCGCCCACGGCGTTCCCGGGGCGGCGACCACGGTCACCGCGCCGGCCCGCCGGAACGGGGCGGTGCCGCCCTCGAAGGTCTCGTCGACCGCCAGCACGACGGTCCGGTTGAAGTCACGGGTGAGGCTGCGGAAGGCGGCCACGTCCTCCTCGTCCGGGGTGCCGGTGACCATGACCAGCGCCCCGCCACCCGCCGCCCGGCGCCGCATCCGCACCACCATGCTGTGGAGGTCGACGCTGGTGACGAGGGCCACGGTCGCCAGCTTCTCCATCGACGCGGCGAACGCATCACGTGACCGAGCCGGCGTCGCGCCGTCGAGCGTCCACAGCGCCGGGCTGAACCCGGCCCGGTAGAGGTGGCGCAGCGCCGACGCCGCGCCCCGCACCGCGTGCTCGAACGCATCGGGGCTGCGGAAGGCCCGGGTCCGGTGGTCGAGGAGCACCAGCGCCCGCGACTGCCACGGAACCTCGAGCTGGCGGATCAGCAGCTCGTCGCGCTTGGCGGTGCTCGGCCAGTGCACCCGCCGCAGGTCGTCGCCGGGGCGGTACTCCCGCAGGGTGAAGAAGTCCTCGCCGCCCTGCTGGTGGTACGCGGGCTTGGCGGTCTGCACGTTCGGGTCGTGACCCCGCACCACGGGGTAGCCCTCCAGATCCTCGACCGCCGGGTAGACGACCAACCGGTCGGCCCGGCCGAGGGAGGCGCGCGCTTCGGCGAGGCCGAGCGGGTCGTTGACCACAGCCTGCGCCGGGCCCACCTTGTAGATGCCTCGCGGCCGTGCCAGCACCTCGTAGCGGGCCGTCAGTGGTTGCTGCGGGTCGATCGCCGCGGCAGCGAACCGGGCCGCGCCGAGCCCGCCGACCTCGTCCTCGATCGCCAGGTTGCGCACCGGCCGCAGCGCCCGGATGGTCACCTCGACGATCGCCCGGTCGCCCTCGTGCACCTGGGCTGGCGCCACCCGGCGGCTCACCTGGAGGCGCGGCGCCACCGAGCGGACGAAGACGATCCCGCCGAGGGTCCCGCCGGCGAGGAACAGCGCCAGGACGAGCAGCTCGCGCTCTCCGAACCCGACCCAGAGGACAGCCAGGGCGGCCGCCGCACCGAGCGCGGCCCAGCCCCGGCCGGTCGGCATCAGCGACCGGGCCCGGTGGCCGCCGGGGTGGCTGCGGTGCGGGTGCCGGGCACCGGCACGCCCTGGGCGATGGCGTCGACGATGCGGGGCACGTCGCCGCCGCGCATCTGGGCCTCGGGTCGAAGGATCAGGCGGTGGCCGAGCACCGGATGGAGGACCGCCTTCACGTCGTCCGGAGCCACGTAGTGGCGCCCCTGGGTGGCGGCGTGGGTGCGCGCCGCCCGCTGCAGGAACAGCGTCGCACGGGGCGAGGCACCGAGCATGAGGTCGGGGTCGTACCGGGTGGCCTCGACGACGTCGACGATGTAGCCCTTCACGACGTCGGAGACGTGGACCGCCCTGGCGATCGCGATCATGCGGGTGATCTCGTCCGGCCCCAGTACCGGCGCCAGGTCGTCGAACGTCGACTTGACCCCGTGGGTGTCGAGCATCTCCAGCTCCTTGGTGCGGTCGGGGTAACCGACCTCGAGCCGCATCATGAAGCGGTCGAGCTGGGCCTCGGGCAACGGGTACGTGCCCTCGTGCTCGATCGGGTTCTGGGTGGCGATCACCATGAACGGCGGCGGCAGCGTGCGCGTGACGCCGTCGACCGTGACCTGGCGCTCCTCCATGGCCTCCAGCAGCGCCGACTGGGTCTTGGGGCTCGCCCGGTTGATCTCGTCGCCGAGCACGATATTCGCGAACACCGGCCCGGCCCGGAACACGAAGTCGCCCCGATCACGGTCCCAGACCGACACGCCCGTCACGTCGGAGGGCAGCAGGTCGGGCGTGAACTGGACGCGGTGGAAGGAGCAGTCGATCGACCGGGCGAGCGACTTGGCGAGCAGCGTCTTACCGACGCCCGGGACGTCCTCGATGAGCGCGTGGCCCTGGGAGAGGAGCACCTGGATCACGAGGTCGATCACGTGGCGCTTGCCCTGGATGACGCGCTCCATGTTGGAGGCGATCGACTCGAAGCGGTCGGCGAACCAGCTGAGGTCGGCCTCGCCGAGGGTCTGGGTGGTCATCGAAGCGTCGGCTCCTCCGCTCGGGGGTGCGATCAGACTATCAGCATGCAGGATTTGCAGGACGGCCGGAGGGTATGATCGGACGCAGCACATGAACGAAGGACGGCTCGCCGCGCTGCGGGCACTGCTGCGGCATCCAGGCCTGTGGGGGGAGGCTCTTCGTGCGGGCGCCGCGCTGACCCCGCGTCGCTGGTGGCGCAAGCCCCCGTTCCTGCCGGTTCCCGATCGCCGGTACCTGGCCTGGCGGGTCGCCACCGCATACGGCCGCCCTGACGCCCCGGTCGCTGCCGATGACCTTCTCGCCTACCTGCGCTGGCGCGCCCGGCAGCGCCGCGCGTGAGCGCCGCCGTGGATCGCACGTCCCTCCGCGAGTCGCTCCAGGAAGTGGCGGGGGTTGCCGGCGCCGAGGTCGACGTCACCGACGGCACGCCGACCGGGGTCCGGATCCGGCTGGACCCCGAAGCCGACCGTGACGCCGTAGGCGAACAGGTGCAGCAGGTCCTGTCAGCTCACGGGATCCGCGCCCGGCTGGGCGGCGCCGACGAAGAAGTGGAGCCGCCCGCCGCCGAGCCGCGCCGGAGGGCCGGGCCGCCGCCACCTCCGGGCGCCGGCGCGGTGCTGGCGCTGGCCGACGCCGAGGGGACGCGCCGCGGGGGGGTCCCCGTGGCGTTCGACCACGGTGGGCCCGCCCCGGGGCTGCAGCCGGTAGCCGGGGCGTCGCTGGCGGGGGTGGCGGTCGAGGAGACCCGCGACGGCGTGGTGGTCACGGTCACCGCCGCCGACGGGCGCCGTGAGGCGCGGCGCGCCCGCTGGACGGACGGCGGGCTCGAGGACGCGGTGGTCGGCGCTGTCGCCGCGCTGGCGGCCCAGGAGCCCCCGCCGGTGCTGGTGGGCACCCGGGAGATCGACGTCGAGGGGACGGCTGCGGTGGTCGTGGTGCTGGAGCGGGTCAACGGCCGGCGGCTCGCCGGGGCGGCCGTGGTGGAGGCGGGCGCCCCGTTCGCGCTGGCCCGTGCGGTGTGGGCTGCGCTGGAGGGCGAGTAGCCGGCGCTAGCTCAAGACGGCGCGGCTCTGCTCGCCGGAGTCGCTGGGGCTCTCAGAGGGGAGCAGCTCGACGACGACGTCGGCCGGAGCGTCGTCGACGACGATCATCGGGGGCCGGTCGAGCCGGGCCGACATCTCGTACTCGGTGACCCGGGCGAGGACGTCGCGAATGAGCAGCCGGGTACGGTCGGCGGGAGGGTCCTTGAGATCGGCGAGGTCGTCCTCGGCGGCCGAAAGCACGGTCACGCCCCGGCTGCGGACGTCCCAGAGCATCACCTCCTGGACGATCTTGTCTGCGGCCAGCGCCTCGAGGGTCGCCACGATCACCGCGTCCACCTGCCCGGCGCCGATGATCCCGAGCAGCGCCCGAAAGCCCTCCCGACCGAGGGCGTACCCCACCTGGCGGGCGTCCTGGCACACCGCGACGAGCTGGTGGCCCGTCTCGGCGACCCACCGGCGGATTGCCTCAGCCTGGCTGTAGGCCGTGAGGCCGTCCTGCGGCCCCTGGGCCTCCCGGACGTATCCGACGACGCGCACGTGTCCCCTTCGCTCGTGCCCGACAGCACACCGGGCGTGGGCCCAGTTTGGCGCTGCTCACTTTCGGTGTCAAGGACCCGACCCAGAGTGGTCGCGTGAGTCGGGATCGCGCTCGGTGGTAATCTCGGTCGCCATGGCCCGGGCTCTCGTGCTCAACGCAACGTACGAGCCGCTGTCGGTGGTGCCGAGACGGCGGGCGGTGGTGCTCGTCCTCCGGGAGAAGGCCGATGTCATCGAGGGCACGTCCGAGGAGTGGTGCTCCGAGCGGTCGAGCGTGACCGTCCCGTCGGTGATCCGGCTGCGGACGTTCGTCAAGGTGCCGTACGCTCGCCGGGTGCCGCTCAATCGCCGGGCCGTGTTCGCCAGGGACGCCTCCCGCTGCCAGTACTGCGGGTCGCAAGCCGAGAACCTCGACCACGTGCTGCCGCGCTCCCGGGGGGGCACGCACACGTGGGAGAACGTGGTTGCCGCCTGTCGCCGGTGCAACACCCGAAAGGGCAGCCGGACCCCCCATGAGGCCGGGCTGTCGCTGCGCCGCACTCCTACGGCGCCGCGCCACCACGGATGGATCCTCGTGAGCCTGGGCGCAGTGCCCGACCCTGCCTGGGACCCGTACCTACGCCGCGCCGGTTAGCTGCCGTCGGCCGCGGCGTCGTCGGGCGCCGGCTCCTCGGCCTCCGGCTCGGACTCCGGCAGCACCTCTTCGATCACGCAGGTGGAGGCCGTGTCGAGCGCAACATCGCCTGACGCGAACGTGGTCGGGCCGAAGGCTTCGCTCCCTGCGCAGAAGAAGAGGCCGGACTCGCTCTCGGTGAGCAGCACGACGAAGTCGGGGTCGAGTGCGTCCCAGGCGACCACGCCAGGCACCAAGAGGTCGAGGTCGTTGGTGAAGTCGACGCCGACGCCGGTGGCCTCGAAGGCGGCGGAGGTCACGCCGACGTACGTGCCGGTGTCCTGGTAGTAGTCGGCGACTGCGATCAGCGCCCGGCCGATCAACGCCTCGGCGGCCTGGTCCTGCTCG
>JBFJZV010000128.1:0-10455 GCA_041621915.1 Acidimicrobiia bacterium
GCCGTCGTCGCGCCAGCCGACCCCGCCGAGTGGCAGCCCGGCGATATCGACGATGGGCCCGGTCGAGATCCCCCGCCGGTAGCGCTCCTGCAGGTCGGTGCCGCCGGCGCGGAACTCGCCGGTGGCGGCGGCCGCCTCGTCCACCGAGCCGGGCACGGTGATCACGACGCCCCCATCCCGGCCAGCACCCGGGCCGGCGTGATCGGCAGGTCGGTGGGGCGCCAACCCGTCGCGTTGAAGATCGCATTCCCGACCGCGGCCGCCGCCGCCACGGTGCTCACCTCGCCGAGGCCCACCGAGCCGGCGTGGGTGAGCGTGCCCTCGTCGAAGTGGACCTCGATCTCCGGCGCGTCGCCGATGCCGGGGATCGCGTACTCCTCGAGGCCGAACGACAGCACGTGGCCGGTGGCGGGGTCGGTGCGGCGCGCCTCGTACAGCGCGTAGCCGACGCCCTGGATCGCGCCGCCCTCGGCCTGGCTGCGGGCGGGTGCGGGGGCCGCCACCTGGCCCACCCCGAATCCGCCCCACATCCGCAGCACCCGGGTCTTGCCCAGCTCCACGTCGACCTCCACCTCGGCGAGCTGCACCGCCGACGACATCCCCCAGCCGATCTTCACGCCCCTGGTGGCGAACGGCGTGATGAACGGCCGGCCCTTGTCGCGGCTGCGCTCCTTCGTGACGGCGACGGGGTCGAGGCGGGGCAGCAGCTCGGCCCAGGGCACGAACTCGCCGGCCGCTTCGATGCCGCCTGGCACGGCCCGGGCGCCGGCGAGGCCCAGCTTCTCGGCTGCTTGCGCCACCAGCGCCTCCCGGACGGCAAATGCCGCCTCGCGGGCAGGAGGGCGGACGGACGTGGTGGTGCGGCTGCCGCCGGAGGTGGGTCCGATGGGAAGCCGGCTGTCGCCGACGCGCACTTCGACATCGGTGGGGTCGACGCCGAACTCCTCGGCGATCGCGTTGGCGAGCACGGTGCGGCTGCCCGTGCCGATGTCCTGGATCGCCGACGCCACCGAGAGCCCGGCGGGCCCGGCGGTCACCTCCACCTGCGCGTCGGGCATCAGGAAGTAGTACCAGTTGCCGGCGGCCACGCCGATGCCACGGCGCAGCCGCCCCGACTGGGTGCCGGCCGGGGCGCGGTCCCGCCACGCCGGGATCGCCGCAGCCCAGTCGTACAGGCGGTTGCGTCCAGGGTTGCGGTCCCAGGCGCGGCGCAGCTCGACGGGGTCGGCGCCGCGGCGGTGGGCGATCTCGTCGACCAGCGACTCCACTGCCACCGTCATCAACGGGCCGTTCGGCGCCCGGAACGGCATCGCCGGCGGGCGGTGCGTGAAGACGTCGAAGTCCTGGAGCGACTTCGTGGTGTAGGTGTAGACGAACCGGCCGAACGACGCGACCATCGTGCCGCCGGCCGTGCCGGCGTCGCCCCAGGCTTTCATCTCCATGGCCCGCATCGTGTCGCCGCCGCCGAGGACGGTGGCTTCCACCCGCCCTCCGGGGCGATACCCGCCGTGGGTCATCTCCTCGGCACGGTCGAGTGCCACTCGCACCGGCCGGCCGGTCGTCCGCGCCAACTCGACGGCGGCGACGGTCTCCGGCGTGAGGATCAGCTTGGACCCGAAGCCGCCGCCGACGTGGTCCGCCAGGACCGTCACCCGGTCCCGCTCGAGGCCGAAGCGCTCGGCGATCTGCTCGGCGACGTGGGCCACCGCCTGCGTCGAGAGGTGCACCGTCACCTGCCCTGCGACCCACTCGGCGACGGCGGCGTGCGGCTCGAGCGGGGTGTGCGTCTGCGGCTCGAAGGTGAACGTGGCCTCGGCCAGCTCGGGGTCGCCCTCGGTGCGGGCGGCGCGGATGCGGCGGCGGGCGGTGCCGGGCATGAGGGCGCCGATGAACAGCGGCCCGCGCAGGTTGCCCTGCAGCCGGGCGGGCAGGTTCGGGAACTCCGACGAGTTGGGGGCGTTGCGCAGCGCGTCCCAGCCGCTGCCGTACACGGGAGGCTCGTCCGGCGCCTGCTCGGGATCGAACACGAGGCTGTGGGGGAGCGTCTCGTAGCGCACCCGGACCGCCTCCGCTGCCCGGCGGGCGGTGGCGGCGTCGACCGCGGCGACCGCGGCGACCTCCTCGCCGAGATAGCGGACCTCGTGCCCGGGCTCGACGAGGGCGACGGCCGCCAGCACCCCGTCGACGGCGCGGGCCTCCGCCGTGTCCACCTCCAGCACCTTGGCGTGAGGATGGGGGGAGCGCACGATGCGGCCCTCGAGCTGGCCGTCGAGGCGCACGTCGGCGGCGTACACGGCCCGGCCGGTGACCTTCTCCTCGGCGTCGACCCGGGTGGGCGCCGGGTCCCCGGCGTCGTGCTCGCCGCGGCACGCGGCCGCCACGGCTGCGTAGATCCCGGCGTAGGCGCCGCATCTGCACAGGTGCCCGGCCAGCGCCTCGGCGATCCGGCGGCGGCTGGGCTCGGCGGTGCCGTGCTCGGCCCGCCAGCGGTCGCAGAACCACGCCGCCTCGACGACGAACCCCGGCGTGCAGTAGCCGCACTGGAGGGCGTCGTAGGCCATGAAGGCCCGCTGTACCGGGTGCAGCCCGCCGCCGCTCAAGCCCTCGATCGTGGTGACGGGGGCGTCGGCCAGCCGGGCGGCGGGCAGCAGGCACGACACCACCGGGGTGCCGTCGACCAGCACGGTGCAGGCGCCGCATACCCCGGACCCGCACACCAGCTTCGTTCCGGTGAGGCCGAGCCGGTCGCGGAGCACCTCGATGGCGGTCTCGTCGAACCTGGGCTCGACGTCGTGATGCTGTCCGTTGATCTCGCTGCGCATGTCCCCTACTGCGGGCGGGGAGACGGGAGCTTACTCAACGCCGCAGCAGCGGGTTCCGCACGCCCTCCAGCTTGGTGGCCAGCAGCGTGTGGGCGGCGTCGAACGGAAGGCGAGCTTCCTCGACCGGCTGGTCGTACCGCCACCTGCACTGCTCGGCGACTGCGTCGCTGGGCTCGAGGTAGCTCGCGAGGCTTGCGGCGTCGAACTCGTCGAGGCGCCCGACGGTGATCAGCGCGTCGTACAGCAAGAGTTGGTACGCGAGGACCCGCCAGAGCACCGGGCGGCGCTCCGGGTGGAAGTGGGAGAAGAGCTTGAACGGGTTGATGTCCACCGAGGTGCGGAACCGCTGGCTGATCTCGGACTGGTCGTCGTCGAGTTCGCGCACGAACTCGCCGTAGCTCACGATGCGGGGCGCTGCCTCCGCCGTGCCGTCCACGATGAGCGCTTCCACCGGCTTGGCGATGTTGCCGAGCGGCAGGTGCTGGGGCCGTTGTCTGGCCTCGTCGTCGAGGTCCCGCCAGCGGGACTCTTCCCAGTCCGGGTCGTACTTCAGCCGGCGGCCCTCCACCGCGGCCAGTTCGTGGCCCTCGCTGAACGACCACGACAGGACGCGCAGCAGGTGGTACTGCGCCCTCACCCGATGGTCCAGCTCGAGGTCGATGCTGGTGAGCCGCCGCTGGATCAGGCGCAGGATCGCCAGCGGGGCGAACAGGTAGTAGACGGTCGTCCGCATGTAGTAGTCGTCCGCAGCCAGCCAGTTGTCCCCAGGTGCCAGCGCGCCTTTCCGCGCCGACCTCGCCAGGCTCACGACCCGCTGCCGTGCATCCTCCGCGGCCTCGCCGAGCTGGAACTGCAGAGCCCCGACCTCGGCATACAACCGCTTGCGCGCCTCGTATTCGTACGAGATCCGCGCCGCCTGTTCGCCTCTGATCGCGTCGAGGTCGACCTCGAGCTGCCGCAGTCGCTCCTCAGCCTGCTCGCGTCGCAGGCTCTCGGCCTCCCGGCCTTTCGCTTCGCGCTTGCTGACGCGGGAGCTCTGGATCATCGACACGACCGCGATCGTGGCCCCGATCAGCGCCGTGACGATCGCCGGGTCCACCTTCATTCAACGACGTCCAGCGCCCGCCCGGCGGCCGCGAACGCCGCAGCGCCACGGTCGAGGTCGTCGTGGCTGTGGGCGGCGGAGATCATCACACGGATGCGGGCCTTGCCGCGCGCCACCGTCGGGTAGGCGATGGCCTGTGCGAAGACGTCGTGCTCGTCGAACAGCCGCCGGCTCATCTCCTGGGCCACCTGCTCGTCGCCGAGCATCACCGGCGTGATCGGCGTGTCGGAGTGACCGATGTCAAAGCCGGCGCCCGCCATCGCCGCCTTGAACCGCTCGGCGTTGGCCCACAGCCGATCGACCAGCTCGGTGGAGGCTTCGAGGATGTCGATCGCTGCGATGCAGGCGGCGACGTCGGGCGGGGTCACCGCCGAGGAGAAGAGGAACGGGCGGGCCCGCTGCCGCAACCACTCCACCAGCTTCTCCGGCCCGGCGACGTATCCGCCGGCGACGCCGAAGGCCTTCGACATGGTGCCGACCTCGACGTCCACCCGGCCCTGCAGCCCGAAGTGGTCCACGATGCCCCGCCCGCCCTTGCCGAGCACGCCCTCGCCGTGGGCATCGTCGACCATCACCATCGCCTCGTAGTCGTCGCAGGCCGCGGTGATCGCGTCGAGCGGCGCCACGTCGCCGTCCATCGAGAACACGCCGTCGGTGATCACCAGGATGCGCCGCGCCCCGCCGGCGCGTGCCTCGGCGAGCTTGGCGCGGAGGTCTTCGACGTCGGCGTGGCGGTAGATCGCCCGCTTCGCCTTGGCGAGCCGCACCCCGTCCACGATCGACGCGTGGTTCAGCTCGTCGCTGACGATGACGTCCTCCGCCCCCACGAGCGCCGGGATCACTGCGAGGTTGGCGGTGAACCCCGACTGCAGCGAGATCGTGGCGCCGACCTCCTTGAACGCCGCGAGCTTCGCCTCGAGCTCGTCGTGGATGCTCATCGTGCCGGCGATGGTGCGCACCGCGCCGGGCCCGATGCCGTAGCGGTCGAGGGCGTCCTTCGCCGCCTGCACCAGCCGCGGGTCGTTGGCGAGCCCCAGGTAGTTGTTCGAGCAGAAGTTCAGCACCCTCCGCCCGTCGACGGTCAGCCAGGCGCCCTGCGGCCCTTCCAGCGTGCGGATGGTGTTGTAGAGGCCCTGGGCGCGCAGCGCGGCCAGCTCGTCGGCGAGAAACGCGGTCTTGTCCATCGGAGCCTCCTCAACAGAGCGGGCCGTCGGCGTCGGCCGGGTCGGGGAACATCACCACCTTCCCGCACTCGCCGGACGCCATGAGGTCGAAGGCCCGCTCGTAGTCGTCCAGCGCGAAGCGGTGGGTCACGAGCGGCGCCAGGTCGACGGCGCCGGCTCTCAGCAGCGCTCGCATCTGGTACCACGTGTCCCAGAGCCGCCGGCCGGTGATGCCGTGCACGGTGACTCCCTTGAAGATCACGTTGGCGTCGATGTCGAGCTCGATCGGCCCGGAGGTCAGGCCGAGCAGCGCCGCCTCGCCGCCGGGCTTCAGGCTGGTGAGGCCGTCCCGCATGGCGGCCGCCGCGCCGGACATCTCGCACAGCACGTCGACGCCCTCGCTCTCGGTGGCCTCGTCGAGGCGGGCGACCACGTCCTCGCGAATCGGGTTGAGGGCGAGGTCGACGCCCATCTTCGCCGCCATCTCCAACCGGTAGTCGCTCAGGTCGGTGGCGTAGACGGCGCGGGCGCCGAACGCCTTGGCGGCCGCGATGGCCATGAGGCCGACCGGCCCGCAGCCGGTCACCAGCACCTTGCGGCCCGCGACCTGCGGCGTCGACACCGTGTGGACCGCGTTGCCGAAGTTCTCCTGGAGCGTCGCGATCGAGTAGGGCATGCCGGCGGGGTCCGGCCAGGCGTTCTGGGCGGGCACCACCACGTAGTCGGCGTAGACGCCGTCACGGTCGACGCCGAGGACGGAGGTGTTCTCGCAGAGGTGCCCCTTGCCGGTCCGGCAGAACGCGCACCGGTTGTCGATCACGTGGGACTCGACCGACACGAGCTGGCCGAGCGCCGGTTCGGTGACGCCCGGGCCCTGGGCGGCCACGACTCCGCACATCTCGTGGCCGACGACCAGTGGCGGGCGGACGCGGGTGGCGGCCCACGGGTCCCAGTCGCGGATGTGGAGGTCGGTGCCGCAGATCGAGGTGGCCTTCACCTCCAGCAGCACTTCGCCGGGGCCGGGAACGGGGTCGGGCAGCTCCACCAGCTCGAGGCCGGGGCCGGCGGCACCCTTGACGATCGCCCTCACACCGGCTCCAGCGCGGCGAGCCCCTTCGCAATGGCTTCGCGTGCCTCCTCCATCACCCGTCCGATCTCGGCGCGCTCCAGCCCGGCCACCGGGATCGGCGGATGCACGATCGCCTTGGCATGACCCCCGTAGATCAGCTTGGACCCGGGCGGGAAGATCTCCCGCGTGCCCGAGATCGAGACCGGCACCACGTCCATCCCGTTGTCGATCGCGATGCGGAACGCGCCACGCTTGAAGGACCCCAGCTCGCCGCTTCGGCTGCGGGTGCCTTCGGGGTAGATCATGAGCGACAGCCCCATCGGGATGATCTCGTCGAGTTGACGGTTGATCTCCTCGTGTGCCATTCGCCCGGCCTGACGGTCGGTGCGGACGATGCGCACGGCCCGCATGACCCACCCGAGCACCGGGACCCCGAAGAGCTCCTTCTTCGCGAGGTAGCGGATCGGGACGGGGTCGGCGACGAGGAAGTTCACCGGGATGTCGATGTTGGACGCATGGTTGGCGACGAACACGTACGAGCGGCCGCGCTCGAGCTGATCCTTGCCGGCCACGTCGAGCTTCACGCCGGCGGCGACGAGGAAGATCCTCGACCACCAGCGGATCAACCTCTGCACTGCGGGGGATGCGGGGTTGCGACGCGACGCGAGCACCATGCCGGTGCCGAGGATCATCAGGTCCAGCACGACGATCGGAGCGGCGATCGCAGTGCGGATGGCGGCAAGGAAGGTCCGACCCACCCCCGGTAGGCTAGCCCTCCTCGTGCGCACGATCCCGGCCGCCACCGCCCGTCGCATCGCGCTCGCCGCCCAGGGCTTCGCCGATCCCCGCCCGGCCGGCCGGGTCGACGTCCGCCACCTCCGTCGGGTGATGAAGCGGGTCGGGGTGGTGCAGCTCGACTCGGTCAACGTGGCGGTGCGCACCCACTACATGCCGTTCTTCTCGCGGCTGGGCCCGTACCCCTTCGCGATGGTCGACGATTTCGCGTACCGGCGGCGTGAGCTGGTGGAGTACTGGGCGCACATGGTGTCGGTCGTTCCGGTGGAGGACCGGCCGCTGTTCCGGCGCCGCATGGACGCCATCACGCCGGGGCCGCGCACCCGCCAGATGATGGAGGAGCACCCCGGCTATGTCGAGGCGGTCCTCGACGAGGTGCGGCGGCGGGGCCCGCTCGGGGTGCGGGAGCTGGAGGACCCCGGCGAGCGGAAGGGCGACTGGTGGGGCCACGGCAAGGGCAAGACCGCCCTCGAGTGGCTGTTCGCCAAAGGCGAGTTGGTGGTCGCCGACCGCCGCAGCTTCCACCGTGTGTACGACCTCGCTGAGCGCTGGCTGCCGCGGGAGGTGCTCGAGGCACCCACCCCTGCACCGGACGAGACGCTGCGCGAGCTGACCCGCCGGGCGGCCCGCCACCTCGGCATCGCGACGCTGGCCGATCTCTCCGACTACTGGCGTGTCCGCAACGCGTCGATCCGGCCGCACGTGGCGGCGCTGGTGAAGGCGGGCGAGCTGGTCGAGGTGTCGGCCTGGGGCGTCACCGCCTACCTCGACCCCGAAGCGGCCCGGCCCCGCCGGGTGGCCGCGCGAGCCCTGCTGAGCCCGTTCGATTCGCTGATCTGGGAGCGCAAGCGCACGGAGCGGTTGTTCGACTTCGACTACCGCATCGAGATCTACGTCCCCGAGCCCAAGCGGACGTACGGCTACTACGTGTACCCGTTCCTCCTCAGCGAGGACATCGCCGCCCGGGTCGACCTCAAGGCCGACCGGAAGGCCGGCCGCCTGCTGGCGAAGGGCGCGTTCCTGGAGGACCACGCCGACCCCCGCCATGTCGCCGGCGAGCTGGCCGCCGAGCTGCGCTCGATGGCGGGCTGGCTCGGCCTCGACGAGGTCGAGGTCGGCCAAAAGGGCGATTTGGCGGAGGAGCTCCGCCGAGCGGTGGGCTGAGTTGCCTACCGCACCCGCTGCTCGCCTACCCGGATCGCGGTTCCTGGGTCGTTGCGGTCCTCGCGCCAGCCGGGGTGGTGGAAGTGGAGGACGTGGTCGCCGTTGTACGACACCACACCCTCCGTGAACGAGATCGACCCGATCCGCCGCCAGTTGCGCACCTTCACCACCCGCAGCGGCCCGCGGCCCTTCACGCGGCTCTCGTCGGAGACCGAAACGTCGAACGTCAGGGTCCCATCGCCGTCGAGGTGCGCCAGCAGCTCGTCGCGGTAGTCGACGTCGCCGCCCTCGACGTGCTTCTGGCCGGGCGCCATCTTCAGCTTCATGTGCTCCGGGGCCTCCGTGGGTGTCCCGTCCCGCTTGCCCAACTCCGCGACCTCGTGGAGCTGGCGGCTGTCGGGCACCTTGTCGTGGTGGATGAAGTTGAGTCCCGCCCGCAGCAGCACCGGCGTCATGATGCCCCGCCGGTACGAGTGGTTGCTGGGCGTGTTGGTGAGCTCCACGTCGTTGGCGTAGCGGGTGCGCTCACCGCCGAGGTCCTGCTGCGTGATGAACCCCGCCGGCTGCAGCAGCTCGACGTGATCGGTCTCGGTGGTCGGGTACAGCTTGCCGACCAGCCCGATCGACCGCACCTGGCTGCGGCGGGTCTCGGTGCCGTGCGAAGACCACCGCCCCACCAGCAGGCCCCGGCTGCCCGGCGCGAAGTAGCCCGTGTACGGGTTGTCCTCGGTGATCTCCCAGATGCCGAACAGCACGATGCCGTTGGGGTGGAGGATCTTGCGGTATCCCTTGCCGTCCTCGCCCCACCGCAGGTCGGCCCGGGAGTCGACCGTGCGGGCTGCCGCGATGCGGGCCTGCTCCGGCCGGCCGAAGGGCAGGATCCCGCTGAACGCGTTGCGAAGCGTGGAGCGGAACACCGGCAGGTTGCCGTCGGCGTCCCGCGGGTACGGGTTTGCGAACGCAGCGGCCCGCACGTCGGCGTAGCGCGAGCCTGCGTAGGCCCGGTCCTCGTCGGTCATCCCCTGGTCGCCGTGCAGCGAGTCGAGATCGAGTTCCATGACTCCCCCTTCGGTCGTGACCTCAACCTACACGCGGGTCAGCCGGCGACCCGGAACGCGATCGCGCCGACCGGCCCGTCGATCGCGATGGCGCTCGTCGAGCGGTCGGCGAGGTCGGTGAACACCAGCGCCGGGCGGCGGCCCTCCCGTGCCGAGAGTGGCTCGCCGGGACGCGCCGAGAACCGGGTGCGCACCCCCGAGGCCCACGCGACCACGAAGCGGTCGTCCGGCGTCCACGCCACCGGGATCGCGAACTGCGTGTCGAGCACGCTCTGGAAGCTGCCCTCGCCCGAGATCTGGAGCACCGCCCCGACCCCGGCGATCGTCACCGAAGCCGCCCGGGCGCCGTCGGCGGACCACTGGGCCGGCGGGCCAACCAGCCAGTCGACCTGTTCCCCTCCGGCCAGCGACGGGCCCACGAGCCACACCGTGGGTACCGGCGCGGCGGCGTACCTCGCCACCACCAGCGTGCCGCCGGCCGACGCGCCCCACAACTCGGTCCCGCTCTCCTCGGTCAGGACCTCGCCCTCCGGGCCCAGCGTGATCAGCCGGGGTGCCACCTCGGCGCCGGCCGCCAGCAGCGCGTACCCCCAGTCGCCCCACGCCGCCAGGCCGACACCGGTGTCCTCGAAGCTCGCCACCAGCCGTATCTCCTCGGTCGGACCCGGGAACCCACCGCTCCACAGCTCGACCGCGCCGTCGAGCGTCGTGCGGGTCCAGGCGAGGCGGCCGGGGGTCGCCGGGTGCCAGACGAAGCTGGTCACGCCGCTCTCGAACGGCTGGAACTGGAAGTCGCGTCCCGCCAGCCAGAGCGTCTCACCCTGGCGCAGCGGGGCGGCTGAGGCGCCGAGGGCCGCGACCCAGTCCGCCGCGGCGTCGAAGCCGGCCGCGTGGGTGAACGCGGGCAGGGCGAATCGCTCGGGCCACGGGTCATCGATCCGCCACCGCGCCACCTCGCCGTTCTCGCCGAGGAACGCCAGCAGCATCGTGCCGTCGAGGCCGGGGACCATCTCGCCGAGCGTCGGCGGCGGCTCAGGCTCGGCGGGTGGTGGTGGTGGTCGTCGTCGTCGTCGAAGACGGTGGAGAGGTCGAGGCGGTGCTGGCCGGTTCGACGAATCCGGGACCGGCCAGGTCGGGCGGCTGGGAGGCCAGCGTCCCGGCCAGAGTGTCTGGCACCTCCGGGTCCGATCCGATGTCGAAGCCGATCAGCAGCCCGACGACGAGCGCCACGGCGGCGGCGGCGATCGTGAGCCACGCGTGCCGGCCTGGACTGGGTCGC
>JBFJZV010000129.1:0-10398 GCA_041621915.1 Acidimicrobiia bacterium
CCCGGAGGTGCTCGCGTTGTGATTGCGGATTGCCCCCCCGAGGTCGCAACAAACGCGTGCCCGCACCGCACAAATCGCCTCAAGCACACACAGGCGATTCGCCTCCTCCACCCGCCCGACCTCGCACGAAATGGGGGCGTTCTCGGCAGCGTGGACCTAGGGAGAGCGCCGTGTAGCACGGAGCTGATGCCACTCTGCCTCGGCGAGTTCTTCGATGACTGCGTGCCACTGACGACGGCTCGGCTGGCGGCGTCGAATAGGGCCAGCCGTCACGCTCGATCATCTCGACCGCGCCTACCTCCGCCTCCCGGGCGCGGCAGACGAGTTCCTCGAGGTCGCGAAGCAGGAGCGCGAGATCGGCGATGTCGAGGCTGGAGCCCTGGGCGCCTCGAACGACTGCAGAGGCGAAGCTCCCGACGAGATCCTCGACACGAGGGTCGAGCCCGTAGCTGGCAGTTGGTCGATCCATGGCGTCAGAGTAGTACTTATCGTCTCTGGACTGATAGTCACTATGGCCGTAGACAGGCGGAATGCCCAAGCCGCTGTCGCCTGCTCTCGCCGAGCTTGGGGCGCGAGTACGTGCGCGCCGGCACGAGCTCGGCCTCACGCAAGAGCAGGTCGCAGAGCGGTCGGGACTCCACTGGACCTACGTCGGTCAGGTCGAACGCGGACAGCGGAACCTGACCGTCGCGAGCCTGCTGCGGCTTGCCGCCGGGCTGGGCGTCGACGCCGGGGATCTCGTCGCTGGCTTGGAACCCTGGTAGGCGCCAGCGCCGCTCCCCTTCAAAACGTCACCCTCGGTTGATACGGTGCGGACCAGCGCCCGCAGCCGGAGGAAGGAACTGCGCCCATGGCCTCGATCCGTCGCCACCCGAATGCTCCGAGCCGGTGGCAGGTCCGCTACCGGGACCCGACCGGGCGCCAGCGCACCAAGAGCTTCGGCCGGAAGGCCGACGCCGAGAAGTGGGCGGTGCTGATCGAGGCGGGCAAGCTGCAGGGCGAGTGGATCGATCCGCACCTCGGCAAGACGACCGTGCGTGAGTGGTCCGAGCGGTGGTTCGCCACCACGGTTCACCTGAAGCCGAAGACGCGGGCGGGGTACGAGAGCCTCCTGCGGCTCAAGGTGCTGCCGGCGTTCGGCGACGTCCCTCTGAACCGCATTCAGCCGGTCGACGTGCGGCAGTGGGTGGCCGGGCTCACCACCGGCGGCCTGTCGGCGTCCCGGGTACGGCAGGCGCACCAGCTCCTCCGCGCGCTCCTGAGCAGCGCCGTGAACAACGGGTACATCGGGCGCAACCCGTGCGACGGCACGCCGCTGCCCCGCGTCCAGCCGAAGGAGAAACGCTTCCTCGACGCTGAGCAGGTCGCGCGGCTCGCCGAGGCGGTCGACCCGCGGTACGAGGCGATGATCCCCACGCTGGCCTACGGCGGCCTCAGGTGGGCCGAGGCGGTCGGCTTGCGCCGGCACCGGTGCCAGCTCCTCCGCTCCCGGCTCGAGATCGTGGAGTCGCTCTCAGAGGTCGGTGGCGAGCTGCACTGCGTCTCCCCGAAGTCGGGCAAGACCCGAGAGGTCGTCCTCCCGGGGTTCGTGCGGGACAAGCTCGCCGCCCACATCGCCGCTCACACCCCGGAGCGGGAGGGCCTGGTGTTCACGTCGCCGCTCGGCAAGCCGCTCCGGCACAGCAACTTCCGCCAGACGGTCTGGCTGCCGGCGACGAAGGCGGCCGGTCTCGAAGGGCTCACCCCTCACGACCTGCGGCACACCTGCGCCAGCCTGTTGGTCAGCGTCGGGGCCCATCCGCGGGCCGTCATGGCGCAGCTCGGGCATGCGACGATCGCCGTCACGATGAACGTCTACGCCCACCTGTTCCCCTCCGACCAGGACGAGCTGGCGGCCCGTCTCGACGCCCGACACCAGAATCTGGCACGAAGTCATGTGGACAGAATGTGGACAGGTGGTGGACAGGAGCCGATCGAGCTCGGCGGCTGAGGGGCGAAAAAGCCAAGCAAACATTGACGAGTCGAGGGCTCCGGGGGTGGGACTCGAACCCACAACCTACGGATTAACAGTCCGCCGCTCTGCCGGTTGAGCTACCCCGGAAAGCCACAGCGGCCAGGCGCTGCGGGGGCCGGATGGTACCAGCGGCCCGGCGTGCCACAATATCGGGCCATGAAGTTCAGACACGGGATCGTCGTCGGGTTGGGCATCGGCTATATCCTCGGCGCCAAGGCCGGACGGCAGCGCTACGACCAGATCGTGGGCCACTGGCAGCGGGTCACCGGGGGCCGGGTGCAGGACGTGACCTCCAAGGGCAAGGCCGTGGTCGACATCACCACTGCCCGCGCCCGGGGCGCTATCAGCGGGGGGCTGGACACCGCGGCCGAGCGGCTGCGGAACGTCGTCGACGGCACCGCCTGAGGAACGGCTACCCGTCCTCGAGGTACCCCTCGAACCGCTTGGCCCGGGCAGGCTGGCGCAGCTTGGCGAGCGCCTTGGTCTCGAGCTGGCGGATGCGTTCCCGGGTCACCCGGAAGTGCGCCCCGACCTCCTCGAGGGTGCGCACCTTGCCGTCGTGCAGGCCGAAGCGCATGACGATGACCTGCCGCTCCCGCTCATTGAGCTCCTCCAGCGCCAGCGACAGGTACTGCTGCAACAGCTTGAACGACGCCGCCTCCACCGGGACCTCGGCGTCCCGATCCTCGACGAAGTCGCCCAGCGTCGAGTCGTCCTCGGTGCCCAGCGGCGCCTCCAGCGAGATGGGGTCCTGGGCGATGCGGCGCAGCTCGGTGACCTTCTCCGGCGCAAGCTCCAGGTCGGCGGCGATCTCGCCGATCGATGGCTCCCGCCCCAGCTCCTGCATCAGCGACCGCTGCACGTGGGCCAGCTTGTTGATGGTCTCCACCATGTGCACCGGCACCCGAATCGTGCGCCCCTGGTCGGCGAGCGACCGGGTCACCGCCTGGCGGATCCACCACGTCGCATAGGTCGAGAACTTGAAGCCCTTGCGATAGTCGAATTTCTCCACCGCCCGCATCAGCCCGAGGTTGCCCTCCTGCACCAGGTCGAGCAGGGACATGCCCCGGCCCACGTACTTCTTGGCGATCGACACGACCAGCCGCAGGTTCGCCTCCACCAGCCGCTTGCGGGCCCGCTCCGCCTCCCGCGAGCTGCGCTCCAGGACCAGCCGCTCGACGTCGTCGAGCTCCTCCCCCGCCACCTTCAGCTTGTCCTGGGCGCGCAGGCCGGCCTCCATCTGCATCGCCAGCTCGACCTCCTGCTGGGTGGTGAGCAGCGGCACCCGGCCGATCTCCTGCAGGTACATGCGCACCGGGTCGGACACAGCCATCTCGTCCTCGCCAAGGCGGTGCGCCAGCTCGGCCTCCGGCGGCTGGCCCTCCACGATCTGCACGTCGGCGGAGCGCAGGCCGTCAAACGCCTCGTCAAACGACTCAGCAGGGGCGCGCGCATCCTCCAGCTCCTGGAGCACCTCGGCCATGAGCACGAAACCTCGTTGCCTGGCCCGGGCACGGAGCTGCTCGACGACGCCGGCGGTCACCTGATTCAGGACGGGCCTCCGAGCTGCTTGCGGGTCCTCTGCAAACCTACCAACTCCCGAAAAGTGTCGGCGTGGGCCTCCGGCTCGGCGTCGCCGTCGATGCGGGCAAGCCGCCGCTCCAGCTCGTCGATGCGGCGGTCGAGCGCCCCTACCCGCACCCGGCGGCTGGTCTCGGCCGGCTCGGGCAGCGGCCGGGGGTCGGTGGCCAGCTCGCTCAGCAGCGATCCGACCTCGTCGTCTCCCGCGAGCGAGCCGAGGTCGGGCGGCTCGCCGGGCGCCAGCGCGGCGACGGCCGGCGCCACCAGGTCGTACGCCGCCCGGTGCTCCGCCACCGTGAAGGCGTCCGGCTCGATCTCCACGCCTGCGAGTCCCGGGTGGTTGGCGCACAGCAGGCGGAGCAGCTCCCGCTCGGCCTTCTCCGAACCGGTGAGCTGGGGCCGGGGCCGGCCGGGGTCGCGCTCTGGCGGTTCGGCGGCCCTGCCGGCATCGCGGACTGCGGCCTCCACCACGCCGAGGTCGACGCCGGTCTCGCGCGACACCACGACGGCGTACTCGTGACGGGCCACCGGATCGGGGTGGCGGGCCACGACAGCGGCCGCGGCCCGCACCGCCCGGGCCCTCGCTTCGGGCTCAGACAGCTCGAAGCGATCGAGTTCGCGCTCCAGGCGGAACAGGAGCAGCGGGTCGGACTCGCCGATCGCCTTCGCCAGCAGCTCGGCCTCGCCGGCCGCCACGAGATCGGCCGGGTCGCGACCCTCGGGCAGGCGGGCCACCCGCAGGTCGAGGTCGCCAGGCACGGAATGCTCGAAGCCCCGTAGCGACGCCCCCGCCCCGGCGGCGTCGGCGTCGAACGCCAGCACCACCTTCTCGCTGAAGCGGCGCAGCAGGTCGAGGTGCTCCACGCCCAGGGCGGTCCCGCAGGTGGCCACCGACACGCCCATGCCGGCTTCGGCCATGCCGATCACGTCGGTGTAGCCCTCCACGACGACGGCATGGCCGGCCCGCACGATGTCGCCCTTCGCCCAGTTGAGGCCATACAGCAGCCGGGACTTGTGGTACAGCGGCGTCTCCGGCGAGTTGAGGTACTTGGCGCCGTCGCCCTCCAGCAGCCGGGCCCCGAATCCCACCGGGTCGCCCCGCAGGTCGAAGATCGGGAACATCAGCCGGCCCCGGAAGCGGTCGACGAGGCGGCCCCGGCTGCTGCGGATCGCCAGGCCGGCGCCCACCATCACCTTCTCCGGCACGCCGCCGTCCCGCAGGTGGCCCACCAGCTCGTCCCAGCCTGCCGGCGAGTAGCCCAGCGAGAACTGCTCGACCGTGCCCGCGTCGTAGCCGCGGCCCCGCACGTAGGCGCGGGCGTGGCCGGCGTCGCTCCCCGACCGGAGCCGCTCCTGGAAGAACGCCACCGCCACGCTCACGGCGCCGATCAGCGACTCCCGCTCGCCGCGGCGCTTCGCCGCTCCCGGCTCGACGTGGAGGGTGATGCCGGCGCGGCGGGCCAGCAGCTCCAGGGCCTCGGTGAAGTCCGCGTTCTGCGTGTCCTGCACCCACCGGAACAGGTCACCGCCCTTGCCGCAGCCGAAGCAGTGGTATAGCCCCCGGGCCGCGTCGAGCGACAGCGACGGCGTCTTCTCCTGATGGAACGGGCAGATCGCCATCGTCGACCGACCCCGCCGCTGCACCTTGGTGACCTCGGCGGCCAGCTCGGCCAGGTCGGTGGCGGCCCTGACGCGCTCGATGTCGTCCCGCCGGTAGGCCATGGCCGGAGTGTATCGGCCGGCCTATCCGGCGCTATGTGCCTCGCTTCAGCGCTGGATGACCACGCCCTCCAGCGCGCCCTTCACGGGGACGAGCCGGCGCTCTGGGTCGGGTGCCTCCTCTTCGAAGTAGACGACGTCGAGCACGTAGCTGGCGACGACCAGGGCGGTGCCGCCCTCAAACCTGGTCACGTCCTCGAACTTCCCGAACAGCATCCCCTCCCAGTGGTTCGGCACGACGCACTCCTCGCGAGCGGCATGAGTGCACGCCTCCGAAACGCCGTGCAACCCGCCGCGTCCGTTACCAGGCCTCGGTCCTCCAGTTGAAGCCGCCACAGTGCACGTCGCGGCCGAGCCGCTCCGCCTCCGCATGCCACCCGTGCGCGGCGACGACCATGCCCTGCATGTCGCCGTCGAACAGGCGGCCGATGTCGGAGTCGCACCGGAACGATGTGGCGCTCAGATCGAGCGTCATGTCGCGGACCGCGACGCCGCACTCGTGCCTGCGGCACCGCTCGATGCGCGTCAGCGGCCACGGCGACAGTCCACCGAGGTCCGGCTCGCGGCCGATCTCGGTGTGGAGGGTGCCCTCCAGGTCCGTGGACAGCGTCCAGAGACAGGCGGGCGGCGCGAACGGCAGGTTGACGTCGTCCCTCAACGTCTCGAACAACAGCCGGCAGTCCATGACTCCCGCTTTCCGGGGCCGGGCCAGCCCCGGTCCCGCCATTATTTGGTAGCCCGTATCGGCGCCGCCCGTAGGGCCGGTGGTCCCGACGGCTCCGCGGGGCCAGCACCTGCGTCGGTACCATCCCCGGCCATGCAGGCAACCCTCCCAGCCTGATGCCGAGCGGCATCTTCGTGCTGTTCGTGATCGCGCTGGCGGTGTTCATCGTGATCAAGCTGACAGGCAGCTACCGGCGCGCCCAGGACGCCGCCTGGCAGAAAGCGGCGGACCAGCTCGGCCTGCGGTTCCAACCGCGGCGGGCGGGCACGCTGCAGTTCTGGCGTTCTGCCCCCGAGCAGCACCGGATCCTCACCGGCACCATCGCCGGCCGCCCGGTGCGAGTCAACACCTTCTGGCAGGGCTCCGGGAACAACAAGACGACGTACACCGGCTACTGGGTGGCGATGCCGCCGCTCGGCCTCGGGCTCACGGTGTACCGGGAGGGGCTGATGGGCCGCATCGTCGGCCGGCTGACCGGGCGCGACGTCGAGGTCGGCGACTCGGACTTCGACAAGGCGCACCGCATCGAGGGCGACCACCCCGAGCAAGTGGCGGCGTTCCTCACCCCGTCACGGCGGGTGACGATCGACCGGCTGCTCACCGAGCTGGCCGGGTGCCGGATCGGCGATGACAGCATCGTGTACCGCCGCAAGGGCGTGGCCAGCAGCGCCGAGACCCTCGTCGGCACCGTCCGCCGGATCGTCGCCGCAGCTCAGGCAATCGCCGGCGGCAGCCCGGCCGTCGACGAGGCCCTGGCACGGCAGCGCCGGGGCGACCTCGGCGAGTCGGCGGAGCGGCTGCGGGCGGCTTCCCGCCGCTCCGCCGACGTCGAGACCCGCCGCACCGAGGCCGAGACCCTGTACGCCGCGGGACGGTACGCCGAGTCGGCGGAGGCGTTCGAGGACCTCGAGCGCGAGCTGCCGCTCGACGATCAGGTGAACCGCTGGCGGGAGCGCGCCGCCGCCCGCCGGGACGCCGAGCCGGTGGTGCCGCCCGCAGCCGACCGGTCGCCGGACACCGACCCGGGAGCCGTCGCCGACGCCCTGTTCGACGCCAAGCTGCTGAGCTTCGAGACGACCCGGATCTTCGAGGAGCGCTACGAGGGCATGCCGGTGCGGTGGGAGGGCATCCTGGTGCGGGCGTCCGGGTACCGCAGCGACCTCGACTTCCGCGACGGCCCGGGGGTCAAGGCGCTGATCCGGGTCCACACCCTCGCCAACGACCTCTACGCCGGGCGGGACGTGGAGGCGGTCGTACAGCTCCCACCCGCCGCAGCGGCAGACCTGGAGCAGCGGCGGGGACAGCGCGTGCGGTTCTCGGGGACGCTGGTGCGCATCGACCCGCTCATGCGGAACTTGTTCGTGGCCAACGGCAGACTCGCGTAGGGCTTGACCCGGCGCCGCCGGAGCCGGGCCGGAGGGGGCGATTGCGGGCGCGATCGGCGCCGGGTCTCGGCGCCAGCTCAGCCGCGGCAGTTCATCGATACTGCGCTGGGTACGACGCAACGCGCCGAGTGCACCACGCGCTCGAACCTGCCCCCTCCCCGTCGGCCCTAGTCGAGGCCGGACTTGCCGTGGACGGGGTTCCAGTCGGGGTCTCCGAAGGGGTCGATCAGTCGGCCCGAACCGGGCGGCGGGGCGGAACACCGCCACCGTGTCGTCGCCTTCGGCCGCCATTCGACAATAGCTATTTCCACGCGCAGCCGGCGCGGGTCACCGCCGCACCGCGGTTACACCTACCCAGGCCACAACGACCGTTGCGCCGGCCAGAGCGGCGGCCACGACCAGCCACATCGCATCGAACGAGTGCGCGCTCACGACCCAGCCCAGCACCAGCGGGCCGAGGCCGGCGCCGGCGAAGATGCCGGCCTGGGTGATGGCCGAGGAGGCGGCCGGCGTGCCGATGTTGGCGTTGACCACCGAGTACGTCATGAGACCGGGCCATGCCCACCCGGTGGCGAACGCCACGGGCACCAGCAACGCGAACACCGCGCCCTCGGCGAGCGGCAGAGCCAGGAAGACGAAGGTTCCGACGCCGGTCAGCAGCGCCATCCCGGCGAACCCGCGCCCGCCCACCCGGTCGGTGACGGCCCCGGCCCCCACCCGGCCCATGATGCTGGCGGCCGATCCAGCGAACAGCAGCAGCCCGCCCGCCGACTCCGAGAATCCAACATCGACCGCCGCTGCGACGAGGTACGTGCCGAGGGCGACCGCCGCCCAGGTCGCCAGCGCCGCCCCGGCGGACAGCAGGGCGAGGCGGCTCGCACCCAGCGGCGCCACCCGCCGCCGCGGGTCTCCCATCTGCCGTGCGGACGGGCGCGGGGCGAGGTCGGCGGGGACGAGGGCCAGCACGACAAAGGCGAGGAGAGCGGCCACGGCATAGGCCACCCGCCAGCCCGCCCCGACGATCACCACCGGCACGGCCAGCCCGGCCAGCAGCGTCGACGAAGGGATCCCGGCGTGCTTCAGCCCGTAGAACAGCGCCCGGCGGTTCGGGTCGACGTGCTCGGCGAGCGCCTGGTTGGCGGCCGGGTTGGCGAGGCCGTAGACCACGCCGCCCGCGACCAGCAATGCGGCGAGCACTGCGACATGGCGGGCGCCGGCGGCGATCGCCAGCAGCAGGACACCGGACACGACCGCGTTCACGCGGATGGAGGTCCGCCAGCCGACGCGCTGCACGACTCGCCCGAACGGAGCCGAGGACGCCGAGGCGGTGAGGAAGAACAGCGCGGTGAGCGCCCCGAGGCCGGTGGCGCCGAACCCCAGGTCGTCGCCCATCTGGAGGAACCCGGCACCCAGCAGGAACACCGGCTGCGTGCTGAGCGTGACGACGAGGATCGTGAGCGCCAGCAGCCGCCACGGCGGACGCACGCCGCCGGTCACACGCCGGCCAGTCGCTCCCGGAGGTAAGCGACGACGCCGTCGATGGGAATGCGGTCCTGGCTCATGGTGTCCCGATCGCGCACGGTGACCGCGTGGTCGTCGAGCGAATCGAAGTCGACGGTCACCGCGTACGGCGTGCCGATCTCGTCCTGGCGGCGGTAGCGGCGGCCGATCGACTGCGTCACGTCGACCTCGATCTGCCAGTGGGGCCGCAGCAGCCCCGCCACCCGCTCGGTGGTCTCCACCAGGTCGGGCTTCTTCGACAGCGGCAGCACCGCCACCTTGATCGGCGCCAGCCGCGGGTCGAGCCGCAGCACGGCCCGCGTCTCGCCGCGCACTTCCTCCTCGTGGTACGCGTCCATCAGGAAGGCGAAGGTGCTGCGGGTGGCGCCGGCGGCGGGCTCGATGACGTAGGGGTAGAACCGCTCCTGCGCTTCCTCATCGAAGTACGTGAGGTCGACGCCGCTGGCCTCGGCGTGGGCCCGCAGGTCGTAGTCGGTGCGGTTGGCGATGCCCTCCAGCTCATCCCAGCCCCACGGGTAGAGGTACTCGACGTCGGTGGCGCCGGCCGCGTAGTGGGCCCGCTCGTCGTCGGCGTGGGGGCGGGTCCGCAGATTTTCCCGGGTCATGCCCAGGTCGATGTACCACTCGTACCGCTCGCCGATCCAGTACTCGTACCACTTGTCGGCCTCCTCGGGCCGCACGAAGTACTCCATCTCCATCTGCTCGAACTCGCGGGTGCGGAACACGAACTGGCCGGGGGTGATCTCGTTGCGGAACGCCTTGCCGATCTGGGCGACACCGAAGGGCAGGCGCATGCGGGCGGTGCGCCGCACGTTCTCGTAGTTGACGAAGATGCCCTGCGCGGTCTCGGGCCGCAGGTACACGAGGCTGGCGTCATCCTCGCCGACCGGTCCCATGTGGGTGCGGAACATGAGATGGAACTCGCGCGGCTCGGTGAAGGTCCCCCGCTTGCCGCACGACGGGCACTGGTCGGTGTCGTCGAGCTTGTCGTACCGGAACCGGTTGTTGCAGTTGGTGCACTCGACGAGCGGGTCGTGGAACGCCGTCTCGTGGCCAGACGCCTGCCACACCTGCCGGCTCTGGATGATCGCCGAGTCGAGCCCGACGACGTCGTCGCGGGCCTGCACCATCGACTTCCACCACTGCTCCTTGACGTTGCGCAGCATCAGCACGCCCAGCGGGCCGTAGTCGTACGCAGACCGCAGCCCCCCGTAGATCTCGGAGGCCTGGAAGACGAACCCGCGCCGCTTGGCGAGGTTGACGGTGGTGTCGAAGTCGGCGGGCATGAGTGCCGGGATGATAGGGGCGGGCCACCCGGCGGCCTCCACCTACGGGATGAACTCCTCGTAGCCGCCGTCGTCGCCGAGCCGCATGAAGCGGTTGGCGACGTCGTACCACGCCCACCCGAACCTGGGGGCATCGCCGGCGCGCGCGACGGTGCGGAAAGGCTGGTC
>JBFJZV010000130.1:0-10300 GCA_041621915.1 Acidimicrobiia bacterium
CTCGGCTCGGAGCGAACGGGGGAGGACGAGTGCGCTGGTTGCGGCGGCGAGGGAGCCACGGCGGCGACGAGACGGTGTTTGGAGTGCTCGCCGAGTACGGGATCCCGCTCGACATGTCCCCCGGCGACCCGCAGGCTGCGCTGACGACGGGGGTCGCCAAGGCGGGCATCTACCAGGCGCACGTGGCCATCGGCGAGGGACAGTTGAGCGAGGCCCTAGCGCACCTCGACGCGGTGCTGTCCGACCCCGCGATGCGCCATCCCGCCCATGCCGAGGTGGCCGCGGCTGCCCTCGCCCTGCGGGGTCGGGCGCACGAGGCCAACGGCCAGCCGATCTCTGCGCGGCTCGCGTACGAGCAGGCGGTGGCGCTCAACCCCTCGTGCCGTCGGGCGGCTGCCGGCCTCACCCGCCTCCCCTAGCCCGGGTCCGCCGCTGTGCCTCCCCGCGCGGGATTCTTCGCCCGCTTGCGGGGGAAAGGGGGTGCGAGTGTTCGGACCGCGCCGACGCTGCTCCACACCAGGCTGCGACCGGCGAAACGCGGCACCCGGCCAGCGGTCGCGGGTTGCACCCGGAACATCCGCACCCCCTCGTCTCGGCTCTGCGGGCCGAGCGTTCGTGAATTGAGGCTATGCGGGGGGAGCAACCGACTGGCGGGCTACGAGCAGCGCTTCGTGGCGGCCCTCTGCGAGCCAGCCCTCCTCGTAGCGGACCACTTCGAGGTCGCCGGCCAGCGCGGGGGCCTCGCCCTCGTCCAGCAGGTAGGCGGGTGGCGGCCGGGAATGGCGTTCGAGGTTGCGCACCGTGGCGATGACGGCGACCAGCATCCCGTCCGTTGCGAGGCCGGCCGCGAGGATCGGGAAGAGGTCGCGCTGCAGGTAGTGGAACACTACGACGAGGTCCCAGGGTCCCGATGGTGGGGGGCCGGCCGTGAGATCGGCGACCGACGCATGGACGCTCACTCCGGCCGCAGCCGCCACGGCTGCGGCCCGTCCCACCGCCACGGGCGACACGTCGACCAGCCAGACGTCGAGCCCCCGCCGGGCGAGCCACACCGCGTGCCTTCCGGCCCCGCCGGCGACGTCGAGCGCCCGCCCGTGCCGGGGGAGGACCCCGTCGAGCGAGGTCAGCAGCACCGACGGCTGCGCCGGCACGTCCTCCTCCCGGTAGCGGCGGTCCCACCGCTGCTGCGCATCGTCGGGCATCACGCCGCTCCTATCGTTCGGGCCATGATCGAGCCCGTCACCATGATCGTCGAGATCCCCAAGGGGAGCCGCAACAAGTACGAGACCGACCACGAGACGGGCGAGATCTTCCTCGACCGGATGTTGTTCACGGCCACCCGGTATCCCGCCGACTACGGCTTCATCCCCGGCACGCTGGCCGAGGACGACGATCCGCTCGATGCCATGGCGCTCACCAGCGAGCCGACCTTCCCCGGATGCCGGATCCGGGTGCGGCCCATCGGGCTGTTCGTGATGGAGGACCAGGGGCGGCCCGACCACAAGGTGCTCGCCGTGCCTCTGGGCGAGCCCGTCTGGCGCAACGCCACGAGCCTGGACGACGTGCCGCCCCACCTGCTGGCCGAGATCGACCACTTCTTCACCGTGTACAAGGACCTCGAGGAGAAGAAGACGGCGACGCTGGGATGGCGAAGCGTCGACGAGGCCCTGGAGGTGATCGCCGCCGCCCGCGCGGCCGCTGCCGGGTAGCCTGAGTCCACGAGACGATTCGGAGGCATACGTGGAGATCCAGCCGTTGCGCGGCACCGACTATGCCGACGCCGAGGCGCTGGTGGATGCCTGGCGGGAGTACGAGGTGCGCGAGCGGCTCGACCCGGTCTTCTTCCACCACCTCGGCGGGTACGTGGTGCGTGACGAGGGCGGCGAGCTGGTGGGCTTCCTGCTCGGCTTTCGCTCGGACCAGGACCCCGACGTGGCCTTCGTCCACCTGGTGGCGGTGCATCCCGATCGGCGCGGCGGCCACATCGCCAGCGACCTCTACGAGCGGTTCGAGCGGCAGGCCCGCACCTGGGAGAACCGGTGGGTGGAGGCGATCGTCGATGAGGACAACGAGGGCGCCCGCCGCTTCCACGAGGCGATGGGCTTCCACGCCGCCGCCGCCGATCAGGCGTGGGCCACCCGCGGCCGCCCGGTCGTCCGCATGCGCAAGCGCCTCCGCTACGACCTGTAGCTTCTCCCCCCGCTTGTGGGGGGAGTGTCCGGCGGCGTAGCCGGCGGACGAGGGGGGTGCGGATGTTTGGACCGCGGGGGACGGTCCGGCGTCAGTCCGTGGCTACCGCCTCGCCGACGTGGGTCACTGCGTCGCCCCGGTGCACCAGCGGGTGGCGGTTGATGCCGATCACCCAACCGTCGAACGGCGCCCGCAGCGTTGCCGCCCGCCCGCCCGAGGCGTCCGAGATGGTGGCGAGCTCCTCGCCGGCGGCGACGCGCTCGCCGAGGTCGGTGGTGAGGATCACCAGCCCGCTGCGCCGGGCCCGCACCCATGTGGACCGGGAGATCTCGGTGGGCGGGGGCGCCGGCTCGACGGCCTCGGCGTCCACCATCCCCAGCGACGCCAGCACCCGCAGCACCCCGGCGGTGCCGAGTGCAATGGCTTCCGAGCTGAAGCGGTAGGCCTCGCCGGCCTCGTAGAGCAGCACCCTGATGCCGCGCGACGTCGCCGCCTCCCGTAGCGAGCCGTCCCGTAGCGACGAGTGGACGATCAGCGGCGCGCCGAACGCCTCCGCGAGCTGCCGGGTCTCGCCGTCGCCGAGGTCGGCGCGAATCTGGGGATGGTTGTCGCGGTGGTTCGAGCCGGTGTGCAGGTCGATGCCGTACTGCGAGCCTTCGACCACCGTATCCAGGAACAGGCGGGCCAGTCGGGACGCCAGCGAGCCGCGCCGGGAGCCAGGGAACGAGCGGTTGAGGTCGCGGCGGTCGGGCAGGTACCGGGACTCGTTGACGAAGCCGAACACGTTGACCACCGGCACCGCCACCAGGCTGCCGCGCAGCCGCCGGGCGTCGACCCGGTCCAGCACCCGTTTCACGATCTCGACGCCGTTGAGCTCGTCCCCGTGGATCGCGGCGCTCACCCACACCCGCGGTCCATCTTCGCGCCCGTGCAGCACCGTCACCGGCATCGACAGGTCGGTTCCGGTGGCGAGCCGGGCCACCGGCACCTCGAAGCGCTTACGGCGGCCCGCGCTCACCGTCACCCCGGCCACGGTCAGCGGCGGGCGGCGCTCAGCCCTTCGCGCGGTCACGGGTGCGGCCCGGCTTGGCGTTGAGTTCCAGGAACTCGACGATGGCGCCGGCGACGTTGACGCCCGTGTAGGTCTCGATGCCTTCGAGGCCCGGCGACGAGTTGACCTCGATCACCAGCGGCCCCTCGCTACCTCGCAGCATGTCGACGCCGGCCACCCCGAGGCCCATCACCTTGGCCGCCTTCAGGGCGGTGCGGCGCTCGGTCGGCGTCAGCTTGATCGCCTCGCCGCGGCCGCCGCGGTGCAGGTTGGACCGGAACTCGCCTGGCGCGGCGATCCTCTGCATGGCCGCCACCACCTTCTCGCCGACGACGAACGCCCGGATGTCGGTGCCCCCAGCCTCCTTGATGAACTGCTGCACGAGGATGTTGGCGTCGAGCTGGCGGAAGGCGGCGATCACCGACTCGGCGGCCTTCTTGGTCTCCGCGAGCACCACCCCCACCCCCTGCGTCCCCTCCAGCAACTTCACCACGAGCGGGGCGCCCCCGACGATGCCGACCACGCCGTCGATGTCCTTGGTGGAGTGGGCGAAGCTGGTGACCGGCAGGCCGACGCCGGCCCGGGCCATGAGCTGGAGGGAGCGAAGCTTGTCGCGGGAGCGGGAGATCCCCTGCGACTCGGCCGGGCTGAACACGCCCATCATCTCGAACTGGCGGACGACTGCGGTCCCGTAGAACGTGTAGGTGGCGCCGATGCGGGGGATCACCGCGTCGAAGTGGAGCTGCTCACCCTGGAAGATCACGTGCGGCTTGCCTGGGGAGATGTCCATGTAGCACCGCAGGTAGTCCACCACCCTGGGCTCGTGGCCCCGCTCCCGGGCCGCTTCGGCGAGGCGCCGCGTGGAGTAGAGGCTGGCTCGTCGCGACAAGATCCCGATCTTCATCCCGTCATCCTCTCTGCTGCGGCTTCCCGGCCAGGAACGATCGTCCAGGGTCGACCACGAACCGGCCCCGCACCGCGCTCCGACCGAGCAGCATACGGAAGCCCATCCGGTCGCGGCGCGTGAGCGTCAGCTCGATCGGCCATTGGCGGCCCATCAGCTCGACGGCGGTGTGCACCACAGGCCGGACCTCTTCGCGCCCGCCACCGCCTGGATTGCGGACGACGCGCATCTCCAGCAGCGGCACCTCGGCCCGGATCGACGTGCGCCAGTCGCGTTGCAGAGGGTGGACGGTGAACCGGACCCAGTCGGCGCCGTCGCGGGCGAACCTCTCGAGGTCGAAGGCGTGGAGCGATGACGAGCGCGCCCCGGTGTCGACCTTCACCTTGATCGAGGGGACGCCGAGCTCGGGCAGCCCCACCCACTCGCGCCACCCGATGACCGGCCGTTCCCGGCGCGTTTTCGGCACGGATCCCCTGCTCGTCGAAGGACGGGAGGATACGCCCCCTGCCGGCCGCTCAGGCGCCGGTTACGGTGAGCCGGCCCTCCATGCCCGCCTCCCGGTGGCCGGGTATCGAGCAGAAGAACACGTAGTCGCCTGCTGCGAGCGCCAGGGTGCCGGAGCCCGTCTGGCCGGCCTCCGCCACCACGGCGAACTCGGCTTCGGGCACCCCGTCCACGACGAAGTTGTGGATCACGGCGCCCTGGTTGTCGAGCGTGACCTGCACCTCGGGCGCCGCCACGAACTGGTCCGGGTCGAACGCGAACTCGGTGGCCACGAGGGTGATCTCCGTGACCGCCGCTCCCTCGATCCCTGCTTCCCCGCCTCCCTCCGGCATGGCGTTCGTGCGCTCCGTCTCGGAGGTCATGGCGATGAGCACGACGAACGCCAGGCCGACCGTGAGTGCGGTGCCGAGCGCCCCTCCGAGCGCCCACCACCCGAAATTGCCGACCTGCAGGTCGTCGTCGTGGGTGGCCGGGGCCTCGGCGTCGGGGGGCGCGCTGGTCACAGGCGGCATCCAACCAGGGCATCTCGGCTCGCGGTTAGGGACGATGCGCACCGGGGGCGAGGGCTTTGGTCCCTACGCCGGCCTGCGGATCATGTCGTACGTTCCCGCCAGTCAACGGAGGAGTTCCATGGCCCCGCTCACGAGGCGTGAGTTCCTGCTGCTCGGCGTCGCCTCGGGCGCCGCCGTCGCCGTGGGCGTCGTAGTGCCGATATCGATCGCCTCGCGCGACGAGGTCGACGGCGGCGCCGGGTCGACCACCACCGGGCCGGCGGCGGTCGTTGCGCTGTTCCCCCGCACCCGGGTGGCCGGCCTCTCGCAGCTCACCGACGGGGCGCCGGTGATGTTCGACTATCCGCTGGAGGGCCAGGGCAACGTCCTGGTCAAGATGGGCGAGCCGGCCATTGGCGGGATCGGCGAGGGCGAGGACATCGTCGCCTTCTCCCGCATCTGCACCCACATGGGCTGCGAGTTGACCGAGTACCGCCACGAGCACGGCGTCCTCGGCCCGTGCCCGTGCCACTTCTCCACGTTCGACCTCATCCACAACGGCCAGGTCACGCTCGGCCAGGCCACCCAGAACCTGCCGCAGGTGCTGTTGGAGATCGACGGTGACGACGTGTACGCCACCGGCCTGGTCCGGCTCGTCTACGGCTATGCCAACGCACTGGAGGGCGCAGAGATGGTGGCAGGCGCATGAGTAACACCGCAGTCCCCTCGTCGGTCCCGCTGCCGCCTCCCGACGCCAAAGAGTCGATCATCTGCTGCGAGTACTGCCCGGTGGCGTGCGGCTACAAGGTCTACTCCTGGCCGCTGAGCACCGCGGGCGGCCCCGCCGCCGCCGACAACGCGCTGGGGGTCGACTTCCCCACGGCGCTGCTGTCCGGCAAGTGGCCCAGCGAGAACATGCACACCGTCAGCCTCGTCGACGGCGAGATGCAGAACGTGCTGGTCGTCCCCGACGGCGACACCGGCGCTGTGAACATCGGCGGCACCCACAGCGTGCGCGGCGGCGCCCTCGCCAAGAAGCTCTACGACCCGGGCAGCCTCACGGGCGACCGGTTCCTGCGGCCGATGCTGCGGGTGCGCGGCGACTTGGTGCCGATCTCGTGGGAGCTGGCCACCGACCTGGTCGCCGACCTCTCCCGCCACGTCGTCGACGAGTACGGCGAGCTGGCATGGGGCATGAAGATCTACTCGTACCAGTACTTCGAGAACACGTACGCTGCCTCCAAGCTGGCGCTGCTCAACATCGCGACGCCCAACTTCTCGCCCCACCACGCTCCGGCGGAGGGCGACGACGTCCCCGGTCTGTCGGATTGCGGCATCGACGCGTTCGGGTCGTCGTTCGAGGACGACAAGGCCGCCGACGTGCTGTTCATCGCCGGCTCCGACCCGTACGAGACGAAGACGGTGCGGTTCACCACGTGGCAGCAGCCGGGGGGCGCGACGATCGTCTACGTCGACCCCCGGCGCACCTTCACCGCCGCCTACGCCGAGTCGAAGGGCGGGCTGCACCTCCAGCTCACCCCCGGCACCGACACCTGCCTCTACAACGCGATCGCCCGGGAGATCATCACCCGGGGCTGGGAGGACGCGGAGTTCGTGGCACAGCATGCTGCGACCCGGGCCGACCTGGACGCCGAGGAGGGCGGCTGGCGCCGCAAGCTGTTCGGGCTGTCGTTCGACGAGTACCGCGAGTACCTGTTCTCCCACGACGACTTCACGCTCGACGGCGCGGCCCGGGAGACCGGCGTGCCGGCCGACGACATCCGGCGCGCCGCCGAGCTGATCACCGGCGGCGGCGGGGAGCGACCCAAGACGACGATCCTGTTCGAGAAGGGCCTGTACTGGTCGCACAACTACGAGAACACCGCCGCCATCGGCAGCCTCGGGGTGCTGACCGGCTCCACCGGGCGGGAGGGCCGGGCGATCAGTCGGATGGGCGGCCACCAGCGCGGCGGCATGAAGGCGGCCGGCTACCCGAAGGACAAGTCGCCCGACGAGTACCAGGGCAACAAGGTGGAGATGGACACCGAGCGCTGGTTCGTCCAGGGGAACACCCGGCTGCGGTACATCGTCGGCACCAACTGGCTCGGGGCGATGGGCGCCACCCAGGCGCTGGTCGACGCCACCCGCCGGCTCACCTCGATCGGGCCGGTGGTGCCCTCCACCGACCCCGACCAGGCGCTCGCAGCGCTGAAAGCGCGCATCGACGAGGGCGGGACGGTGATCGTCCACCAGGAGATCTACCCCAACGACTCCACCCCCTACGCCGACATCGTGCTCGCCGCGGCGGGCTGGGGCGAGGACACGTACACCCGCAACAACGCCGAGCGGCGGCTGCGCCTGTACGAGAAGATCGCCGACCCGCCGGGCGAGGCCCGGCCCGACTGGGAGATCTTCGCCGAAGTGGGCCGCAAGATGGGCTACGACGGCTTCGACTGGGCCGACACCAACGAGATCTTCGAGGAGACCGCCCCGTTCGCCTCGGGCCGCAAGGACTACACGGCCCTCATCGAGAAGGCACAGGCCGACGGGGTGCGCGCCCACGACCTGCTCAAGACCTACGGCACCACCGGCATCCAGACGCCGCTCAGCCTCGTCGACGGCGAGCTGGTGGGCACGCCCCGGCTGCACGCCGACCTCCAGTTCAAGTCCGACTCGGGCAAGGCCAACTTCGTGCTACCCGACTGGGACGAGGTGAAGGCCCGCAACGAGATACTCGGGCCCAAGGGCGACGAGCTGTGGGTGACGAACGGCCGGGTCAACGCGCTGTGGAACAACCTGTTCGACCACGCCCGGCGGGAAATCTCCAACGAGCGGTGGCCGGTCAACTTCCTCGAGATCTCGCCGGCCGATGCCGAGGCGCGCGGCGTTGTCTCGGGGGACATGCTGTCCATCGTGTCCGATGACGTGCTGGATCAGCTCGGCAATGCCACGACCGGCTCCTTCAACGCGGTGGCCTACGTCAGCGACATCGTGCCGGACGGGGTGACGTTCGCGTACTTCCTCTACCCGGGCCAACCCGCCAACTCGGTCACGCCGGGCGACAGCAGCCTCCAGCCGATCAACCTGCGATACAACTTCAAGCTCGGCAAGGGACGGGTGACCAGGATCGGCGCCACCGAGCTGACCCGCACGATGAGCTTCGCGCCGCGGAACCTGGTCCCGTGAGTACCCTGTACCCCATGCTTGCTGCAGTGCTCGGCTGGGGAGAGGCCATCGTCATCGTGCTGGTCGTGCTGCTCCTGTTCGGCGCGACCCGCCTTCCGAAGCTCGCCCGCAGCGTCGGCAAGGCCGGCAAGGAGCTGCGGCGGGGCTACGAAGAGGGCATCACGGAGGACGAAGAGGTCTGAGCCTCCCCCCGCTTGCGGGGGGAGTGGCCCGGCCCGCAGGGCCGGGTAGAGGGGGGTGCGGGCGTTCGGACCGCGTCCGCCTACTCTGCCGTTGATGCGTGCTATCCAAGTCTCCACAACGGGCGGGCCAGAGCAGCTCGTCACCGCCGATCTGCCAGAGCCACAGCCCGCTGCGGGCGAGGTGGTCGTCCACGTCGAGGCGGCCGGGGTCAACTTCATCGACGTGTACCACCGGACCGGGCTGTACCCGCGCGACCTGCCGTTCGTGCCCGGCCTCGAGGCGGCCGGCACGATCACGGCGATCGGTGAGGGTGTAGACGGCCCGGCGGTGGGGGATCGGGTCGCCTACACCGGCGTGCCCGGGGCGTACGCCGAGCGTGCGGCGGTGCCCGCCGACCGGCTCGTGTCGATCCCCGACACCGTCGACACCCGCACCGGCGCAGCGGTGATGCTGCAGGGCATGACCGCCCACTACCTCGCCGAGGACACGTTCCCCCTCGGGCCGGAGGACGTGTGCCTGATCCACGCCGGGGCGGGCGGGGTCGGCCGGCTGCTCATCCAGATGGCTAAGCGGCGGGGCGCCACCGTCGTAACGACCGTGAGCACCGAGGAGAAGGAGCGCATCGCCAGCGGGGCGGGCGCCGATCACGTCATCCGCTACACCGAGGAGGACTTCGCCGCCGCCTCGCTCAGCCTCCTAGGCGCTGAGCGCCCGTTCGACGTGGTCTACGACTCCGTAGGCAAGACCACCTTCCACGCCGGGCTGAGCGTGCTGAAACCGCGTGGCCTGATGGTGCTGTTCGGCCAGTCGAGCGGCAAGGTCGAGCCGATCGACCTCGGCATCCTCAACCAGCACGGCTCCCTGTACGTCACCCGTCCCAGCCTGTTCCACTACGTTGCGACGCGGGCCGAGCTGGAGCGGCGCGCCGGCGACCTGTTCCGGTGGATCGCCGCCGGCGAGCTGGGCGTGCTGATCGGGGACACCTTCCCGTTGAGCCACGCAGCCGACGCCCACCGCGCCCTCGAGGGCCGAAAGACCTCCGGAAAGGTGCTGCTCCTGCCCTGACGCAGCCCGGGCCGCCGCCG
Organism: Acidimicrobiia bacterium; assembly: GCA_041621915.1. Taxonomy (GTDB): domain Bacteria; phylum Actinomycetota; class Acidimicrobiia; order Spongiisociales; family JAOTWH01; genus JBFJZV01. The sequence goes on from JBFJZV010000130.1 coordinate 9,595, forward strand.
TTCTCGAGGATCGCGCGAGGGGGGCCGTGGCCGGCACGGCCCCCCGACGCGTCGCCCATTCTGTTGCTAGGTTCGGCGGGGAGGTTGAGAGGGGACCTGGCGCCGCCGCGCCCGCCCCCGGGAAGGGAGAGGGACCATGCGAACCCGCAGGACCTGGGGCGTGGTGCTTGCGCTCGCCGCCACGATCGCGATGGTGGTCACGATGATGCCGCTGGCGACCTTCGGCGCCGACCACCTCGACGCGCCGGCCTTGAACCCGCTGGCCGGCACCAAGCGCCTTGACGCCGACATCAACGATCTCTACGTATTCCAGGGCGCCGATCCCAACGCCACGGTGCTCGCCGGCACCTTCAGCCCGGCGGCCGGGGCGCTCGGGCCGTCGACGTTCGGGACCGACGTGGTCTACCAGTTCAACCTGGTCGACGCACCCACGGGCGGCCCCTCGGCGCCCTTTGGGTTCAAGGCCGACGAGGCGTACAGGGCGGTTTTCGACCCGCCGGACTCCAGCGGCAACCAGCCGTTCAAGCTCTTCAAGGCGGAGGGCTCCCAGGCCGACGGTCACGCCACGGCCTCCAACCCGCTGTTCTTCTCGGGCATGACCAACACGATCTACGACCTGCCGACCGGCGGGAAGTTCTTCGCCGGCCTGCGGTCCGACCCGTTCTTCTTCGACCTGGCGGGGTTCCAGGGCTCGTTCGGGGAACAG
>JBFJZV010000131.1:0-10135 GCA_041621915.1 Acidimicrobiia bacterium
AACTACCTGAAAGGCGCCCCGATGCCCGCCGTCACCGTCGACAATCCGCTCACCCTGCCCCGGGTCGGCGCGCCCGGCTTGGAGGCCGCCGACCGCCCCGTCCGGTCGGTCACTACCGCGCCGCGCGGGTTCGAAGGCGAAGGCTTCCCGGTGCGGCGCGCCTTCCACGGCGTCGACCTCGCCGACCTCGACCCGTTCATCCACCTCGATCAGATGGGCGAGGTGCACTACGCCCCCGGCGAGCCCAAAGGGACCCCCTGGCATCCCCACCGCGGCTTCGAGACCGTCACGTACATGATCGACGGCACCTTCGAGCATCGCGACTCCCACGGGGGCGGGGGGCTGATCACCAACGGCGACACCCAGTGGATGACCGCCGGCGCCGGCATCCTCCACATCGAGACCCCGCCCGAGCAGCTCGTGATGTCGGGCGGGCTCTTCCACGGCTTCCAGCTCTGGGTCAACCTGCCGGCGCAGGACAAGTGGCTGCCACCGAGATACCAGGACCTGCGCGGCGGCGATGTCGCCCTGCTCACGACGCCGGACGGCGGGGCGCTGCTCCGGCTGATCGCCGGGGGGCTCGGCGACGAGCAGGGCCCAGGATCGACCCACACGCCGATCACGATGGTGCATGCCACGGTCAGCCCGGACGCCCGGGTGCGGCTGCCGTGGCGGCCCGACTTCAACGCCCTCGGCTACGTCCTCAACGGCCGGGGCCGGTTCGGCCCGGCCGAAGTGCCGGCCGAGATGGGCCAGCTCGTGGTGTTCGGCCCGGGCGATGCGGTGACCTTCACCGCCGAGCCGCGCCAGGAGTCGCGCAGCCCCAACCTCGACGTGCTCTTGTTGGGTGGCCGGCCGATCCGCGAGCCCGTGGCGTGGTACGGCCCGTTCGTGATGAACACCCGCGCCGAGGTGATGCAGGCGTTCGAGGACTTCCAGGCCGGCAAGCTCGGCCAGATCCCCGCCGACGACCCGCGGGCCTAGCGGGCGCCCTCAGCCGAGGCGCGATCTCAGCCGAGGCGGTCGCTGCGTAGCAGCCCGTACACCGCCACGTCTGGGCTCAGAGGTCGCGTGCCGTGCGGGTGGTGCTCATCGGTCGCGCGGCGCCGGTGGTCCTCATCGCTCGCCCGCGGCGCGGGCGACTGCCGCGCTGAGCTTTTCCAGTCCTTCGTCGGCCTCTTCCTCGGTGAGGCTCAGCGGCGGGGCGATGCGCAGCACGTTGCCGTAGAGGCCGCCCTTGCCGATGAGCAGCCCTTCCTTCCGGGCCTCCTCCATCACGGCCGCCGTCACGTACGGGTCGGGCTCCAGCGCCCCCGCCTTGACCAGCTCCACGCCGATCATCAGGCCCTTGCCGCGCACCTCGCCGATCACCGGGATCTCGTCACCGATGCGGTCGATCCCGGACTTCAGCCGCTGCCCGACCTTGAAGGCATTGGTCTGGAGGTCGTGCTCCTCGAGGTACTCGAGGTTGGCGAGCGCGGCGGCGGTTGCGAGGGGGTTGCCGCCGAACGTGGAGATCGAGTTGGCCGACACGCTGTCCATGATCTCTGCTCGGGCGATCACACCCCCCATCGGCAGCCCGTTGGCGACGCCCTTGGCGAACGTGATCATGTCCGGGGTGATGCCGTGGGCCTGGTAGCCCCAGAAGCTCTCCCCGGTGCGGCCCCACCCGGTCTGCACCTCGTCGGAGACGAACAGGATGCCGTGCTCTTCGAGCACCGCCTTCATCCCGGCGAAGAAGCCGTCGGGCGGGGTGACGAACCCCCCCACCCCCTGGATGGGCTCGGCGATCATGCAGGCCACGTCGCCGGAGGTAGCCACGTCGAGCATGTCCCGCAGGTCGGCGACGCACATCTCGATGAACTCGTCGTCGCCGAGGTGGCCGAACGGGCTGCGGAGCTTGTAGCCGTTGTGGATGTACACGACGTACACGGGGCTCAGCGACGACGGCGACCACGAGCGGTTCCCGGTGATCGCCACGGCGCTGAACGACCGGCCGTGGTAGCTGTTGCGGAGGGCGAGGATCTGGTTCGACCGGCGGTAGCCGGTAGCCAGCAACAGCGCGGTGTCGTTGGCCTCGGTGCCCGAGTTGGCGAAGAAGACCTTGGCGTCGGGGATGCCCGACAGTGCGGCGATCTTCTCGGCCAGGGCGACCTGCTGCTCGATGAGGTACAGCGTCGAGCTGTGGAGGATGCGGGCGGCCTGCTCCTGGATGGCGGCCGTCACCTCGGGCACGTTGTACCCGGTCATCGTGGTGAGGATCCCACCGAAGAAGTCGAGGTACTCGTTGCCCTCGGCGTCCCACACCCGCCGGCCGTCGCCCCGGACCAGCGAGATGGGCTCCTGGTAGTAGAGGGCGATCCAATCGGGCAGCACCTGGCGGTGGCGGGCGAGCAGGTCGGCGTGCATTCCCATGGCGTGCCTTTCGCGTCGTACGGCGCGAAAGTTAGCCGGGCGCCGCCCGTGCCGGGCAGGCGACCACCTCGATGCGGGGCCCGCGCCGCGACCAGAGGCGGTACTCGCCCGCCTCGGCCGTGACCGGCCGCCACTCGCCCTCGGCGTCGAACTCGGGGACGGCCGGGTCGTCGATGATCGGGAGCCCGTTGGCGTCCTCCCGCACCTGCGGCTCGGCGCCGGCGTCGATGAGGAACAGCGTGGCCACGCTGGGGAAGAGCGCAGACGGGTTGTAGTCGGCGTCCTCGACGACCGAGGCCCAGGCCTCCTCGCCGGCCGCCACGGTGAACGGCGAGGACGGCTCGCCGCGGGTCAGCTTCTCGGCGACGAGCGGGCGGCGCTCACCGGGTGGGCATACCGTGGGCGCCGCGTCGCCGTTGCCGCTGCTGCCCGAGCAGGCACCCGCCGCCACGCAGATTGCGACGGCAAGCACCGCCCGGCTCAGAGATCGTCGTTCCGGCATGCGGCGAAGGTACTGCCTCCGCTCGTGATCGAGATCGTGGAGGCGTAGATGCCGCATGAGAACACGTTGCCGGCGCCCGACACGGAGGCCCCGCCACGAGCGACGAGCGGGCCCGCGAAGGTGGCATTCGCGCTGCTCACCTCCAGGGCATCCGGCGCCTCGCTGATCGCCACCAGCGCCGGCCGGCCGGTGGACGGGACGAACTCGGCGCCGTTGGCGTTCGCCTTCACCGTCCCCTCGGCGACGACGGTGGCGGCCACCTGGCCGAGCTGGCCGCTGAGCTGCACGTCGCATGGGACGTAGATCACCTCTCCGGTCAGGTCGGCGGCCTTCGGCTTCCACGTCCCGCCCTCGCAGTCGCCCGCGTCGACGATCTGGTAGGCGTCGCCGAGCTCGGCGGCGACCGCGCCACCGGGCCGCCACGCATCTGGGTCGACGCTCACCGGCGGCACGTCGTCGAGCTGCGCCTGTACGGCGGCGGGGTCGACCGAGGCCGAGCCGGCGGCCGCCATCGTCGTGCCGTACTCGGCGCCCGAGGTGAGGCTGGCGTTGCCTCCCAGGTCGATGCCGCCTTCCGAATGCACGTAGCCGGTGACCTCCGGGCCGCCTCGCAGCGTGATCGCGTCATCGGCGCCCGACGTAGCCCACAGGGCGGCCGAGGTCGGCGTCGGGGAGATCGTCTGCGACGAGGTCACCCCTGACTCGAGGCCGGTGCCGGCCACGTCGAACGTGAACGGCTGCAGCGGGTCGGGCATCGGGATCTCGACGTGCACGCCACCGCTCTCGTCGGCGCGCTGCGTGATGTAGTGCTCGCCGGCGAACGTCACGTCCACCTCCTCGCCGGGCGTGAACCCGTCGAGGTACAGGCCGTAGACCTGGCCGCCGATCGGCCGGCCCGGTACCTCCACCAGCACGTCGACGAGGCGGGGGTTGCCGCCGTTGGTGCCCACCAGCTCGACGGTGTGGACGCCGGGCTGCGCGTCGACCGGGATGGTGATGTCCCCACCGATCTCGCCCGTTGCGTCGGCGGTGAAGTCGCCGATCTGCACGGGCTGCGAGAAGAAGAACACGCCGACGCCGCTACCGGGGTCCCAGCCGTTGAACCGGATCGACACGCTCGTCCCCGGCACGAGCTGAATCGGCGACGCGCCGGTGAGCGGGGCGTCATCCCACTCGTACAGCTTGACCAGCATGGAGTTCGGGGCGCAGGCGTTGCTGGTGGTGCCGAACTGCCACACCTCGAGCACCTGGCATGCCATCACCTGGAACCCCTTGGCGGTCGGATGGAACAGGTTGCGGCTGTTCTCGAAGCGCTCGTCCGGGTTGGCGCCGGGCATGAGGCTCCCCACCAGGTCGTCGATCCGATCGCCCTGGAGGAAGTAATCCGCGATGGCCGTCGCGGCCGCCTCGAGGTCGTCGGTGCGGCAATGGCTCTCGAGGAAGAACAGCGGGTCCCACAGCATGCAGTTGCGCCAGTCCCGGTACTCGTCGTTGAGGTCGTCGAGCAGGGCGCGGGTCTCGGTGCCCTCCTCGAGCAGGCCATCGATGACGCCCACCAGCCGATCCTGGTCGATGCCGACCGCCAGTGCCTCGGACGGGTCGGCCGGGCAGATCGGGTTCTCGCCGAACGCGTTCTCGATATCCACGACCTGGAGCTCGTCGAAGCCGAAGAACGATCGGTTGAAGTCGATGGCCTCCCGGATGACGTCGTTGATCGCCGTGACCCGGCTGCGGGCGTAGTTGGCGTCCTGGCGCAGCAACCCGCCGCAGACCTCGCCGGGGTAGTCGTCGGCGGCGGGCACGATGGACGGGTAGGTGAGCTGCAGCACCCGCGCCTCGGTGAACGTCGTGAGGATGTCCTGCTGTGCGTCGAACTCCTTCTGGAGGAGCGTGTCGAGCGCGTCGGCGGAGTTGAAGGCCAGGCCGTCGATGCGCTCGCACGTGCCGAACCGCTCCACGAGGGTCCTCACCTCCCACGGCTCCCCGGGGTAGGCCCGGAACAGCTCCCGGGCAAGGTTGGGCAGCAGGCAGGCCTGCACGATCTCGCCGAACTTGGCGTCGTTGCCGCCCATCGACATCGTCACCAGGTCGACATCGTCGCCGGTGAAGCCGAAGTTCGAGTCGAGGCGGTCGAGCGCCTCGTCCACCTGGGTGAGCTGGGGCGCCGGGGTGTTGCGTGTCGCGGCGATGGGCGGCTTCGACGCGCCCGGCTCGGGCTCGACCTCGGCGCCCGAGCAGGTGCGGTCGACCAGCGCAAACGGCTGGTCGGGCTCGAATCGGCCGTCGTTGTTCTTGGCGTAGTTGACGAGCGAGCGGTGGCAGCCGTTGCCGCCGAACCGGTCGGTGAGCGTGTTCTCCTGCGGGTCGTTGAACGGGTAGTTGGTGCCGTCCTCGAACGGCGGGGCGCCCTCGCCGGACGAGTACGAGTCGCCCAGCGCTACGTACACGAACTGCTCGGCGGGCGCCGCCCCGGGCTTGCAGTCGCGCTCGACGTCGGCGACGGTCCCGAACTGGAGGTTGTCGATGAACACCGCCGAGTCGTAGATGCCGTCGCCCTGATCGAAGATCGAGAAATACAGGGAGTGGTCGCCAGGCGTGATCGGCGTGGTGGCCCGCAGCAGGGGGGTGGCGCCGTCGTAGGTGGTGCCGGCGGCCTCCGCCGGCGTCATCGTCGTGGCCCCGACGGTGTTGATCGTGATCGGGTCGCCGGCCTCGTCGAAGGCGAAGTTGTCGGGAGCGTTGATCGCCGAGCCGCTGGTGGTCCACGTCGACTGGTCGAGCTCCGCGATGAACGCGTCGTTGAAGCGGGAGCCGACGAACTCGGGGTACTCCTCGCTGAAGAACTGGAAGTCGACACCCACCAGGCAGTTCACCGTGGCGGGAACCTGCACGTCGACCCGAAGGATCGTCACGTCGAAATCGGTGTTGCCGCGAATGGTGGGCCCGCCGAGGTCGATGCCACTGCTGCCGCTCACGTTGGCCTGCGGCGCGATACGGACGTCGCCGGAGGACAGCACAGCGAAGTCGTTGCCGGCCGTCGGCCACGGGCTGTCAAAGCCTTCGCTGCCGATGCCGGTCGACAGCGGCGTGGGCGGCTTGGTGACGAACGACGCCGACACGAGCACGTCGGGGGCGACGAACGTCTCGGCGATCGCCAGCGCACTGTTCTCCACGGTCACTGCGACGTCGATGTCCGCGTCGGCCGGCGCGGGGATCACCACCGCGAGTGCCGCCAGCACGACGGAGACGGCGGCGACGGTCAGCGTCCTGCGACGCGCGACCACGAACATTCCCTACCTCCCAGGGCCAACCAGGCGGCGGACCCTACCAGCGCCCGACGCGTCGTCGGCTCAGCTCACCGACGCCACGTAGCTCAGCTCGGCACCGCGGTACGACCCGATGATCTCCCAGCAGCCCGCTGACGGCAGCTCGATGCCGACGAGCATGAAGCTGCCCATGTCGGCGCGGGAGCCGTTGGTGCCCGGGGTCTCCACGACGAGCGGCGCTTCGCCGTCGAGGCGGCGGGCCGTCACCGTGAGGGCCGGCTCAGGCTCCTCGGCCGCGTCGAAATGGCGGCTCCACCAGAAGAGCTTCTGGCCGAAGCCGCCGTCCGAGCCGGAGGGCAGGTCGTCCCAGTGGTGCCCGTCGAGGGGGAGATCGACCCACAGGTCGGCGGTGCCGTGCCACCGGCCCTGCGGAGCCTCGGCCGGCCACGGCGCTGGGGGCACGAACCCGCCCGCAGGCGTGGTCACGGCACACGCCCCGGGCGCGGCGGTCGAGGTGGTCGGCGCCGCCGCCGCATCGAGCTGCTCCGCGCCGTCGCGGACGAGCAGCGCCCACCCCCCGACGAGGAGCAGGACTGCCGCCGCGGCGGCCAGCGCGACGACGGCCGGGCGCCGGTGGCGGCCGCGCAGCTCGGGCACGGGGACACGGCGCAGCACAGCATGCATGCGGGTAGACGCGTCGCGCAGCTCGCGGTCGGTCATCGGGGTTCCTCCTCGTCGTGAAGCCGCGTCGCCAGCGTGCGCCGGGCCCGCTCCAAGTGGGTCTTCACGGTCTCTTCCGAGCAGCCGAGCACCTCGGCAACCTCGCGGCGGGACAGGTCGTGCAGGTAGGTCAGCGCCACCGCTTGGGCCTGGCGGGCCGGCAGGCGGCGCACTTCCCGCCACACGTCGATCTTCGCCTCGGCGTCGACCGCCTCTACAGCGGCGGCGGGCCGCCCCCACCGCAGCAGCGCCTTGGCCTCGGCCAAGCGGCGCCGGAACGCCGACACCGAGCGGTTGGCGACGACCCGCCTCACCCAGGCGCCCGGGTTATCGAGCCGCGCGATCCGAGGCCAGTCGCGCAGCGCGGCGATGAAGGCGTCCTGGGCCAGCTCCTCTGCGGCGGTCCGGCTGCCGGCGAGAACCGCGGCCAGCCCGAGCACGGGGCGGTACTCCCGGCGGAAGAACGCCTCGAAATCTTCGGCGGCCCGCAACAGGGGTGTCTCATCCATGGGCTGGGCGACCATCACACCCGGTTACTCGCACGAGCCACCCTTCCCGGGGGACGGGTCAATCGCCTGCGTGGTCCGTGGGGTGCTCCATGTACCACTCGGTGAACTCGGCGCACCGGCCGTCCACGAAGCGCAGCACGAACACGTTGGAGTAGGTGCGGCCGTCGTCGTAGCGCGTCTCGCCCGTGGCGACCGCAACGTTGCCCGCGACCGTGATGGGGCGGTAGTCCGCCTCCCACGAGTCCGGGTCGTCGGGCTCCCGCAGCCAGTCCGCTGCGATCTCGGCGGCGCCGGTCACCGGCCGTCCCCACGGCGCGTAGGCGTAGCGGGCGTCCGTCGTGAACAGCTTCTCGATGCGCTCGCGGTCGCTGGTGCGCCACGCCTCGAGGTAGGAATCCAGCCAGGCCTGCACGTAGTCGTACGTGACCTCTCCCATTGCCGCAACGCTACACGTCGCCGGCGAACAGCACCTCTCCGGTGGCCACGTCGACGCCGCCTGCCGGCTCCTCCGTGATCGCGATCGTCATGCCCGGCGCCACGTCGCCGTCGACGAGCGTCTGGGCGCGGCCGTCGCCGCCGGGGCGGAACAGGCCCGCCGGGCGGACCGTGGCGTCGTCGATGAGCCACAGCTCGTACGTCCGGTCGTCGGGCACGGGCGCCAGGCCGGCGAACGTCACCACGGCTGCCTCCTCGCCCGGCGAGAACGACACGGTGGCCTGCACGGGCCCCGCCGCATACGCCTCAGTGGCGGCCAGCTCCACGTTCACGAGGTCGGGAGCGGCCAGCACCTCGGCGGCGGTGGTGCCGTCCCGAAGCTGAGCCAGGCCAAATCCGGCCGCTGCGAGCAGCACCACCGCGGCGGCGAGCATGGTCAGCAGCCGGGCCGGCCCGCGGCGGCGGGCGGCGAGGGCGATCACGTCCCGGTCCTGGGGCGTGGCCGCCACCTCGGCCAGCACCCGGTCGCGCAGCCCACGTGGGGGTTTGGCCGCAGCGGCGTTCGCCAGATGGGAGGCGCCCTCCTGGAAGGCCGCGACGGCGTCGCGGCAAGCGGCGCAGCTCGCGAGGTGGTGCTCGAACGCTGCCCGCTCGTCGGCGTCGAGGGCGTCCAGGGCGTACGGTGCGGCCAGGTCGTGCGGAGGCCCCGTCATGGCCTCGCCCCCAGCGTCTCCTTCACGCGCAGCAAGCCGTCGCGCATCCTGGTCTTGATCGTACCGAGCGGCACTCCGAGCTTCGCGGCCACCTCCCGGTAGGTGAGCCCGTCGAAGTAGGCCAGCTCGACGGCTTCCCGCTGGAGGTCGGTCATCACGTCGAGGGCCTCGTTGAGGCGGCGGTGGTCGTCGGCGCGCTCCACCGCCTCGAAGGTGGCGTCGAACGCAGGCCGGTGCGCGGCGATGCCCACCCGCTCGAGCCGGTCGCGGCCGGCCTGCTCCGAACGCACCCGATCGATGGCGCGCCGGTGCGCCATGGTGAGGATCCACGTGGTGGCTCTCCCCCGGTCCGGGTCGAAACGGGCAGCGGTACGCCACACCTCGAGCAGCACGTCCTGAGCGACCTCCTCCGAGATCGCGGGGTCGCGAACGACCTTCCGGATCGTCCCGTAGACGGCACCGGCGACGGCGTCGTAGAGCTCGGCGAAGGCGTGGCGGTCGCCGCCGGCGGCGGCGGTGAGGAGCTGGTCGAGGTCACGCAAAGTGGGGGCCCGGGTGGCGAAAACTATCGATACCCGCAGGAAGGACCAGGCAAACATGTGGGGAAGCGGGGCGGCAAGGGTCATGGCAGCTCAGGTTCGGGGCCGCAGGCGTCGCGGATTGGGGGAACCCGGGCCGGCGGGTTGGTGTAGAAGGAGCAGGTGGAGCAGCTTCCACTCGACGAGGGCGCGCTGGTGGAGGCGGCCCGGGCAGGCGACACGGCGGCGTACGCCCAGTTGGTGCGCCGGTACCAGGACGTGGCGTTCCGGGTGGCCTACCTCAACACGCGCCACGAAGCAGATGCCGCCGATGCGGCGCAGGAGGCGTTCGTGAAGGCCTACTACGCACTGCCCCGCTTCCGGGAGGAGGCTCCCTTCCGGCCGTGGCTGCTGCGGATCGTCGCCAATGAGGCCCGCAACAAGCGGCGGTCGGCGGGGCGGCGCGAGCGGCTGGCGCTGCGTGTCGCCGTCGTCCCGGACGCCCCAGCCGAGGCGTCGCCGGAGGACGACGCGCTGCTCGCCGAGCGGCGGGAGACGCTGCTGGCCGCGCTGGCACGGCTACGGGAGAAGGACCGCCGGGTGATCGAGTACCGGTACTTCCTCGACCTCTCCGAGGCGGAGATGGCCGAGGTGATGGGGGTGGCGCCCGGGACGGTCAAGTCGCGCCTGAACCGGGCGCTGGGACGGCTGCGGCCTCTGCTGGAGGAGCCGGAGGGGGTGGAACCATGAGCCTGGAGAGCGACCTCCGCGACCTGGGCGCGGTCCTGGCGTACCCGCCGACGCCCGAGCTGGAGGGCCCGGTGCTGGCCCGGCTCGCGGCTCGCCGCCGGCCGGCGGTGCGGCTGGCGCCGCGGATCGCGCTCGTGGCGGCGGTCGTGGTTGCGCTGGCGGTCGTGACCGTGGCCGCAGTGCCGCCGGCTCGTGAGGCGGTCGCCGACCTGCTGGGGATCGGGCGGGTGCAGGTGGAGGTGGTGCCCGAGCTGCCGCCGGTGGCGGCCGACCTGCAGCTCGGCCGGCAGGTCACCCTCGCCGAGGC
>JBFJZV010000132.1:0-9998 GCA_041621915.1 Acidimicrobiia bacterium
GCGGCGACCGCGAACCCGAGGATCACCAGCGTCTCCGGGATCGCCACCAGCAGGATGACCCGGCCGATCATCTCCGGTTTCTCGGTGATCGCCCCGATGCCGGCCGAGCCGATGCGGGCCTGGGCGTAGCCGGTGCCGATCGCGGCCAGGCCCACGGCGATGCCCGCCCCTATGCCCAGCAGTCCGGTTTCCATGACCTCTCCTCTCATCCGACTCCGGCCGGGGCCCGCGCCGCGGCCGGTCGCACCGGGACGGGCGCCGCCCCGGCCCCGAAGGGCGCAAACGGCTCCCCGCCCGGCTCGTAGAACTTGGTGAAGAACTCCACGTAGTGCAGGCGCAGCGCCTGAATGGTCGGGCTGAACGCGCCCAGCGCCAGGTTCATGGCGTGGAACAGCGCGGCGATCGCGATGCCGAGCGCGAGCGGGGCGGCCGCCCCCAGCTCGTTGGCGACCCTCGCCAGGAACACCGAAGCCAGCCCGATGGCGGCGATCCGCAGGTACGACAGCACGTTGGTGACCGCGCCGATCAGGTCGAGCGGCCCCATCACCAGCCCGAGCGGCCACTGCAGCGCCACCAGCACGGCGAGCGCCACCACCACCGCCGCCACCGCCGGCGTCATCACTCCGGCCGGGAGCCGATCGGCGGCCACGCCGGCGACGGCGAACAGCGCGCCGAGCGCCACCAGCAGCGCCGCCCGCTCCCCGAAGAGGCGCGGCTCGGCGGCGCGGGCCGACACCCACAGCCCGAGCACCAGGCCGAGGACCACGTGGGCGGCCCCGACGCCGATCGCCAGCAGCAGCAGCGGCTGGATGGCTTCCTCCCGGTCGATCCAGAGCGGCTCGAGGTGGCCCAGGCGGCGGCCCAGGTCGCCGAACGCCTCGCCGAACACGATCCCCCAGACGACCGCCCAGGCGGCGCCCATCCCCAGGATCGTGGTCAAGTCGGCAGCCACCCGGCTGCGCCCGCCCCAGCGGCGTCGCGCCCAACCGGCGAGGCCCAGCAGCAGCAGGCCGTAGGCGACGTCGCCGAGCATCAGCCCGAAGAAGAACGGCATGAACAGCGCCATCAGCACCGTGGGGTCGAACGTGCGGTAGCGCGGCAGCGCCAGCATCCCCACCAGCAGCTCGAACGGGCGGGCCGGGCGGGGGTTGCGCAGCAGGATCGGGGGCGTCTCGTCCGGGGCTGCGTCCAGCTCGGCCACCAGCACCTCGGGACCGGCCTCGTCGCGCAGCGCCGCACCGAGCGCACCCAGCTCGCGGCGGGGCACCCAGCCGGCGACCGTGAACGTGCGGGCGGTGGTGCCGACCTGGCGCAGCGCGTCGAGCTGGGCCAGGCGCCCGTCGACGAAGCCCCGGGCGGAATACCAGTGGCTACGGCTGCCCAGCAGGTCCAGCAGCGACCGCCGCGCCGCGGCGATCTCGGCGGGCAGGCCGGCGACGCGCCGCTCCATCGCGGTGATGGCGGGCGCCAGCGCCATGCCCCGGAAGCGGTCGGGTAGGCGCACCCGGCTCACCTGCTGCTGTGCCAGCAGCGAGTGCACCCGGCGCGACTCGGCGCGCGGGAACACGAGCACCGCCCCGATGGTGTCCGGGTCGACCTGGTCGGCGATCACCTCGAAGCGGCCGCCGACTACGGAGGCCAGCTCGTCGCGCAGCCACCCGATCACCGCGGCGTGACGGCGGTCGACGAGCAGCGCCACGGTCTCGTATGCCGCCAGCTCCGGGACCTCGGGCACCAGCGGCACCAGTCGCCGTAGCGATGCGACGTGCCGGGGCAGCGTGCCCTGCTCGGACTCGAGCGCGTCGATGCGGGCGACCAGCGGCTCCACCAGCGGCGCCAGCTCTTCCAGCTCCGCCCACACCGCTCGCAGGTCGGCCTCGTCGAACGGGCCGTCGCGGGGCACGGCCTCGACCGGGACGAGGGCGAGCAGCGAGTCGAGGCGGGTCCGGAGGTGGCGGAGCTGCTCAGCCTCCTGCACGTACTCCTCGTCGGCCGCCAGCGGCGCCACCCGCAGCCCGGGTACGGAAGCCGCGTCGACGAGCTGCATCACACAGAGGCGCTGCAGGCACGCCAGCGCCGCGTCCAGGCGGCTGCGGTGCCCGACGACCTCGACCTTGGCCATCGGCTCGAACACGTCAGCCTCCCCCGGGCAGCACCATCGCCACGACCGCGTCGACGGCGCCGGGCAGCGCAGCCTCGGCCTGGCGCCGCAGCGCGGCCACCCGCCCGCCGGCGTCGGCGAGAATCGCTTCCGCCTCGTCCCGGGCGCGAGCGAGACCTTCGGCGTAGCGGCGCTCGGCGGTGGCCCGCCCCCGCTGTCCTGCGGCGCGCACCAGCTGCTCGGCGGCGCGCTTCGCATCGGCGACCGCCGCCTCCGACTCCGCGGTCGCCGCGGCGAGCGCCGCCGCCACCGACCGTTCCACCTGGCGGATCTCATCGAGCGGGTTGGCGGTCACGATGCCACTCCGCGGCGCGACTGCACCCGCTTCAGGCGGAAGTGGTCCTCGCGCTCCCGCTCCTCGAGCACCCGCTCGATGCGCTTGCGATCGCCCACCAGGCGCGGGATGACCACGTGCTCCAGCGCGTTCACCCGCCGCGTGGTGGTGGCAACCTCGGCGGCGAGGCGGCGTAGCCGCACCTCCCCGGCTGCCACCTGCAGCACCAGGTCGACCGCCGCCTCGAAGCGGTCGGCGGCGAGATCGATCCGGGGCGTCGTGCCCGCCAGGCTGTAGCCGCGGGCGGTGGCCGGCCGTCCGACCGGGCGGTGGGCGATGCGGGGCACCCGAACCCCCATGATCGACTCCACCCCTGCCTCGACCTCGACGTGGCCGCCCGCCGCGAAGGAGGCCGAGGCAACCTCCCCCGGGCCGTCCCGGGCGCGGGCACGCTCGAGCGCGCGCCGCGCCGCGCCGCCGGCCGCCGCCAGGGCGTCGCTCCCGGCCAGCACCGTGCGGGCGCTGTCCCGGAACTCCGCCATGAGCTGCTCCCGCTTCTCCTGCAGCAGCTCCCGCCCCTGTTCGGCGAGGGCTATCTGCGCTCGACGCGCCAGCAGCTCGGTGCGGGTGGCACCGCCCTGTTCCACGGCGATCTCCTGTGTCATCACCAGTATCCGCGCCGGGCGGGGGCGTCACTCAGGGTCGTTCGGCCCGCCGCGGCTTCGTCAGGACCCGGGTTCTGCAGCCGCCCGGCCGGGTATGGGGCCGGGCATGGTGGAGAAACTCAGGTCCCGGGATTGGAGCGCGCTCGTAGGCGCCGTGGAGGCGGGCGTCGCTGCCGGCGTCGCCTGGTGGGTGGCCGGGCTGATCCTCGGCGTCGATCGGCCCCTGTACGCCCCGGTGGCCGCCGTCGTCGTGGTCGGCGCCGGATACTCCCGCCGCATCACCCGGGTGGGGGCGATGCTGGGTGGCATGGCCATCGCGGTGGCGGTCAGCGAGATCGGCGTCCGGCTGGTGGGGAGCGGCCCGTTGCAGATCTCCGCATTGACGGCCGCGGCGATCCTGGTCGCCCGCATGGTGGCCGACGAGCAGCTGACCGTGCTCTACGCCGGCCTCAACGCCGCGATCCTGGTCGCCATCGGTGGCGACGGGTGGGTGCCGGACCGGGTCGTCGAGGGCTTGATCGGGGCGGGGAGCGCGTACGTCCTCGTCTACCTGCTGCTGCCGCCCCGGCCCGACGCGTGGGTGAAGCGCGCCATGCGTGACCAGGTGGACACGGCCCGGGACAACCTCGAGTGGGCGTCGCGGGCGCTGCGCGCCGCCAGCAGTGACCACGGCCGCCGCGCCGAGCGCCGCAGCGAGCGCATCGACCGCAACGTCGAACGGCTCGACGACTCCATCGACTTCTCCCGGGAGGTGTCCCGGCTGTCGCCGTGGCGCCGCCGCCGCATCGGCGAGACCGAGGAGCTGATCGAGCGGGCGAGCGGCCTGCAGTCGATCCTGCGGGACACCACCGTCGTGGTGCGTTTGGCGAGCCGGTACGCGGTGGCGCACGACGAACCCGACCCGCATCTGGCCGGCGCGCTCGACGCCCACGCCGGCGCGCTCCGGTCGATGCTCGCCATGATCACCGGCGACGGCGACGTGGACGCAGTCCGGACGGACAACGACCGCGCCCGCGAGGCGGCGCTGGCCGGCTGCGATTCCGGCGGGCGCCTCCATTTCGCCCTCGTGGAGGAGCTGGTGAGCGTCGCCGACCGGGTCGCCGGCTGGGCTGCGGAGCTCAGCCCCCCGGGCCGCCCGGCTGGCCGTCGGGCCGATGCCCCAGCGCGGCGCTGAGCTCCTCGACCTTCGCCTCCAGCTCCGAAGCGCGCTCCCGCGCCGACTCGAGGCGGGCGCCCCACTCGCCGGCGGTGCGGCGACGCGCCCACCAGGAGCAGAGGAGCCAGCCGATGATCGCCCCGACGACGGCAGCCGCCGGCATCCAGAAGATGATCTCCACCACGGCGTAGCCCGTCCCTCGCATCAGCAGTCCTTCCTCTCGTCGGGAGCGACCAGCTCGGCGCGCCGGTTCTCGGCCTGGCCCTCCGGGGTGGCGTTGTCGCCGATCGGGAACGCCTTGCCGCAGCCGGCCGGGGTCAACCGCGCAGTGTCCACGCCCTGCTCGACGAGGTACGCAACGACCGCCGCAGCGCGCCGCTCGCTCAGGAAGAAGACGCGCACGTCCCCCAGTCCGGGGGCGGCGGCACGGTCGTCGTCGTCGTGGTCGTCGTGGACGTCGTGGTCGTGGACGTCGTTGTCGTCGGCGGCGGCGTCGTCGTCGTCGTCGTGGTGGTCGGCGGCATCGTCGTGGTGGTCGTCGAGGTGGTGGTGGGCGCCGGGACCGGCGTGAGGTCGGCGTCGCGGACCCGCACGGCGCGCAGGTTGTACCCAGGTCCTCCGCTGCACCGGGATCGGGGACCGTCCCGCTGAGCCGGGCATCCGTGCCCTCCAACGTCACCGTCGCCGCCCCGATGCCTTCCGCCTCCAAGGCGGCGCCCGCCTGTGCCGTCAGGTCGTCCTCCTCGTTGGGGACGCTCCAGATCACGGCGCCGGCGACCAGGACACCCAGCAGCAGCGCCAGCCACCAGACGGCGCGCGTGCCGGTCTTCGCTGCATACACTCGCCGGCCATGCGGTTTGGCGTCTGTTACTACCCCGAGCAGTGGCCAGAGGACCGGTGGGCGGTCGACGCTGCGCAGATGGCGGGCATCGGCCTGGAGCTGGTGCGGGTCGGCGAGTTCGCCTGGGCCGCCTTCGAGCCACAGCGCGGCGGCTTCGCATGGGACTGGCTCGACCGGGCCATTGGCACACTCGCCGGCCACGGCCTCGGCGTCGTCATGTGCACGCCCACCGCCACCCCGCCCGTGTGGCTGGTCCGCGAGCGTCCGGACATCGTGTCGGTGGGTCCTGACGGCGCCCGTCGCGCCTACGGGTCGCGCCGCCACACCTGCGTCACGTCGGCGGCGTACCGCGAGGAGGCGGAGCGGATCGTCACCGCCCTCGCCGAGCGCTACGGGCGCCATCCCGCCGTGGGCGCATGGCAGGTCGACAACGAGACCGGAAACCACGACTCGGCGCGCTGCTGGTGCGCCGAGTGCCAGGGCGCGTTCACCGCGTGGCTGGAGCGCCGCTTCGGCACGATCGACGCCCTCAACGAGGCCTGGGGCACGGTGTTCTGGTCGCAGACCTACCCCGACTTCGAGGCTGTGGAGCTGCCGGTGCCGACGATGACCGCCCACCACCCGGCGCTGCGGCTCGCCCACCTGCGGTTCGCGTCGGAGCAGACGGTCGGCTTCCTCGCCGCCCAGTTCGACCTGCTCCGGGCCCGGGTGGGCAGCGACGTCGAGTTGACCACCAACTTCTACTCAGAGGACACCGCCGTCGACCAGGCGGCCGCCGCCCGGCTCACGGGGCTCGCCGCCATCGACAGCTACCCGCACGGCCCCGCCGACCCGCTCGCCACCGCGTATCACCTCGACCTCGCTCGCGGCCCGACGGGACGGGCGTGGATCATGGAGCAGCAGCCCGGCCCGATCAACTGGACGCCTACCAACCCGCCGGTCCCGGACGGCCAGGTACGGCTCTGGTCCTGGCAGGCCGCCCTCCACGGCATCGAGGCGCTCCTCTACTTCCGGTGGCGGGCGGCCCGCTACGGCCAGGAGGCGTACCACTCGGGGCTGCTGCGCCAGGACGGCACGCCGACCGCCGCCGTCGCCGAGATCAAAGCGGCGATCGGGGAGATCGAAGGCGCCGGGTTGCCGGCGCCGGAGCCGCGCGTCGCGCTGCTGCACAGCGCCGATGACGTGTGGGCGATCGAGATCAACCCGCACCGGGCCGGCACCACCCACCGCTCGCTGCAGCTCCCCGCCTACGTCGCGGCCCGGCGCCTGGGCCTCGACGTGGCGATCGCCGACCCGGCATCCGACCTCACCGGCTACGAGTGGGTGCTGGCACCGGCGCTGCACCTCGCCACCCCGGAGCGGCTTGCCGCGATCGAAGCCGCCCTCGACACCGGGGCCCACGTCGTCCTCGGGCCTCGCAGCCTGGTAGTGGACGCCGAGCTGGCCTGGTCCGACCGGCCGCTGCCCGCCGGGCTCGCCGCCCGGCTGGGGGCCCGGGTCGTCGAGCATCTCAGCCAGACCTCGCCGGTCACGGTCGCGCCGTGGAGCACCCCGGCCGGACCGTGGACCGACGTGCTCGCCGCCGACGACGCCGAGGTCGTCGCCACCTACGCCGGGGGCAGTCATCTCGACGGCCGCCCCGCCGCCGTGCGACGCGGCGGGCTGGTGTACGCCGGCTTCTCCGGCGCCAACACGTGGACCGCGCTGCTCTCCGACCTGCTCGGCCTCCACCCACACGAGCCCTCGCTCGAGGTCTTCTCGAGAGGCGGGCGCAACCTCACTCTCGACCACCGCACGCTGACGGTCGGCTGAGCATCGCTCTGGTTTGGCCTTGTGACGCCGGTCGGCATAAGGTGCGGCCCGCTCTACCCACTGCGCCTCGATGAGGCCGGCACGAGCACCCCTACGAGGAGGACATCGACCAATGCGACGGCTCATGCTGCTGCTCGCGCTCGTGGCGCTCGTCGCCGCGGCGTGCGGCGACAGCGGCGACACCACCACGACCACCGCGGGCGACACCCCCGCCACCGCCGCCCCGACGACCGCCCCGCCCACCGGCGACGGCGGCGACGAAGCGGCGCTGCGCTGGATGACGCGGCCCGACAACCCGGAGGAGGCCGCCGTCTACGGCACCATCTCCGACGAGCTCGATGCGGAGCTCGACGGCATCACCCTGACGTACGAGCCGGGCTCCAACGAGGGCGCCGGCTACCAGCAGACGCTGCTCACCAACCTGTCGGCCGGCACCGCCCCCGACGTGTTCTGGATCCCGGGCACCGACGTCGCCGACTTCGCGTCGCGTGACGTCATCCTCGACCTGCGGGAGCTGGCCGACGCCAGCGGCCACAGCGACGCCGACTTCTACCCGGGCCCCATGGGCCACCTCACCACCGAGCTGGACACCGGCCAACCCGGCAACGCGCTGTGGGGCCTTCCGCGCGACGTGTCCACGTTTGCGCTGTACGTCAACAAGGACCTCATCGCCGAGGCCGGCGCCGCCGACCCCCTCGAGTTGGAAGCCAACGGCGAGTGGGACTGGGAGGCGTTCAACGGGGTCGTGCAGGACGTCGCCTCCCTCGGCGGCGAGATCAAGGGCTACGGCCAGAGCGGATGGTGGGGCCCCTACGGCGCGTGGATCAACGCAGCCGGCGGCGGCTTCTTCACCGACGACCGCTCGGCCTGCGGCCTGGACAGCGACGCGTCGATCGCCGGCCTCCAGGCGCTGCGCGACCTGTACACCACGGACGCCGTCATCCCCTACGGCGAGGACCCGGAAGGCCCGTTCCGGGCCGGCACCGTCGGCATGTTCCAGAACGGCCGCTGGGCGACGCCCGGCATCCGCACCGTCGAGTTCGACTGGGACGTCGTCGGCCTGCCCTCCGGTCCGGCCGGACCCGGCAACTGGCTGTTCTGGGGCGCCTACGTGGTCAACGCCAACACGGAGAACCCGGAGGCAGCGTGGCAGCTCGTGCAGGCGCTGACCCAGGCCGACGTGCAGGCGCAGATCTCGGCACTGGGCGCCAACATTCCCAGCCGGGTGAGCCAGGAGGCGCTGGACGCCTTCCTCGGCTTCACCCCGCCGGACAACAACCAGGCGTTCATCGACGGGCTCACCAACGACCCCGCCACCGAGGGCCCGCTGTGGGCCGGGAGCTGGCCGGAGTACGTGACCGCCATGGATGGGGCCGTGCAGGCCGTCGTCACCGGCGAGCGCGACATCGACGACTTCCAGGCGAACATTTGCGACGAGACGGCGTCGGCCTTCACCGGCTGATCGCATCGCATCGATCTGAGAGGGCCGGGCATTGCCCGGCCCTCTCTGCTATCACCGTGAGCTAGGCATGACAACGACCACCGCCGCTCCCCCAGTGGTGCGGGGCGACGCCCCCGCCTGGTACCGCCCGCTGCTCGCCTGGCGGGTCGTGACCGTGGGGCTCATGGCCGCCGGTCTGGTGGGCGCGGTGATCCGGCGCGGCATCGTCCTCGAGGGGCCGGTGCGGTGGACGCTGGCGCTGGCATTGGCCGGCGCCACGCTTGGCGCCGGGGTGGCGGTGTGGGGTACGCTGCGCCGTTCCCACACCGGCCGGCTGGCAGGATTCCTCGTCGACTTCCTGCTGGCGGTGGTCGCCGGGTTCGTGGCGCTCAACCGCATCGGCGTCTTCACCGGGCTGGACGCGGCCGGCGAGGCGTTCAACGGGAGCATCGGCTGGCTGGGCATCGTCGCCATCGGCTGGCTGGCACAGGCCTACGCACCGGAAGGGTTGCTGAAGCGGGTGGGCCGGTGGACGATGGTGGCCGGGCTGGCGCTGCTGGTCCTGGCCATGGGGCTGCTGCCGGCGCTGCTCGAGTTCGGGCAGCGGGCGTTGCGCGGCGAGGTGCTGCCGGTGCTGGCCGTCGCCGTGGTGGCGGCCGGCTTCGCCCGGGTGCAGTGGTCCGACAGCGCCGGGCGCTTCTTCGGCAGCACCCAGCGGCAGACGGAGACCATGGACGGCCTGCTGTTCGTGGCCCCCAACGTGCTGGGCTTCCTGGCGTTCTTCGCCGGCCCGCTGGTGCTGTCACTCCTGTTCGCGTTCACCGAGTGGGACGGGCTCACCGACGCCAAGTTCGTGGGGATCCAGAACTTCGTCGACCTGCTCTCCGACGACCTGTTCCTGCGGTCGATTCGCAACATCGTCGTGTTCGGTGTGGTCGCCATCCCGCTGGCCGTGATACCCGCGCTGCTGCTGGCCTCGCTGCTCAACTCGAAGCTGCCCGGCATGAAGGCCTTCCGGGCGGTCTACTTCCTGCCGTCGATCGCCGGCGTCGTGGGCGTCACGCTGATCTGGAAGCAGCTCTTCAACTCCACGATCGGCTACCTGAACTTCATCATCCTGAAGGTCACCGAGTGGTTCAACGCGCTGTTCGGGTCGTCACTGAACGCGCCGCAGCCACAGTGGATCTCCGACGCCAACATCGCGCTGATCGCGGTGATCATCCTGTTCGTCTGGCAGCAAATCGGCTTCAACACGGTGCTGTTCCTCGCCGGGATGCAGGGCATCGACAAGACCATGTACGAGGCGGCCGACATCGACGGCGCCGGCGCCTGGCAGAAGTTTCGCAAGATCACCGTCCCGACCCTGCGGCCCACCACCGTGTTCGTGGTGGCCACCACCACCATCTTGGCGCTCCAGCTCTTCAACGAGCCGTTCATCCTGCAATCGCCGTCACCGCCGGCGGGGCCGGGCAACGCCACGCTCTCGCCGGTCGTCTACCTCTACCAGGAAGCGTTCCAGCAGTTCCAGATCGGCTACGCGTCGGCGGTGGCGTGGGCCCTGTTCGTCCTGATCTTCGTGGTGACGCTCCTCTACTTCCGGCGCGGCGGCGACGAGGGGGTGCTGGGCCGATGACGGCACAGACGGCAC
>JBFJZV010000133.1:0-9966 GCA_041621915.1 Acidimicrobiia bacterium
CCGCCTACTCGCCGGCGAGGCGGGCCACGACGTCCTCGGCGCCCTCGCTGCGGTCGTCGAAGAACGTGAGGTACGTGATGCCGTGCCGGTCGCGGAGCCGCTGGACCTGATCGGTGATCTCGCCCAGCGTGCCGATGAGCGCGAACGGCACGTCGCCGGCGTGGTCGGGCCAGCCGCGCTCCACGAGCGCCGCGATCTCGGTGTGCCGGTCGTCCGTCACCTTGACCACCTGCACCAGGATGTTCAGCTCGAGCCGCTCGAACCGGTCGCCGGCGACGGCGCGGACGTGGGCGATGCGGTCGGCGAGCCCCTCGTGGCTGAAGTGGCTCGTCGACACCTGCTCGGCGCCGGGCGGGTGCCAGAACCCGGTGAACCCGACGATGTCGGCCTCCCGGGCGGCCACGGCGAGCAGCTTGTCGCCGTTGCCCCCCACGAGGATCGGCAGCTCCGCACCCTGCGGTGCGGCCGGGGCGCCCTCCAGCCCGGTGAGCCGGTGATGATCGCCGTGGTGGGTGACGGTCTCGCCGGCGAACAGGCGGCGCAGCAGCGGGATCGCCTCGGCCCCGGTCGAACGGCAGGCCGGCGGCGTCGTACTCCTGCTTCATGTGGCCGGCGCCGAGGCCGAGCTCGACCCTGCCGTTCGACAGCAGGTCGAGGGTGGCCACCTCCTGGGCCAGCAGGGCCAGGAGCCGGAAGTCGTTGTTGATGACGAACGTGCCGATGCGGGGCCGCGCGGTGATGCCTGCGGCGAAGCCGGCCGACACGAAGGGCGCCGCCGAGCCGAGGTGATCGGCGAACTGGAAGGCGGAGTAGCCGGCCTCGTCCGCCGCGCGGATGCGGGCGGCGGTCTCGGGGCCGGGCGTCGTGGGCATCAAGCTGTAGCCGAAGCGGAGTGGGCGCGTCATGGCCCGGGGAGGCTACCGGGGGGGTCGGTGATTGCCTCCCCCTGTGCCCCGTCCGGCATGCGGTCGGAGGGGCAGCGAGCCGCGATCCAACATATGCTGAGGAACAAGGAGGAGCCGTGGCGCAGCGCAGTTCGGCGGTCGTGCTCGACGAAGCCGGCACGCGCGTCGTCTGGCGCACCTGGATGCTCGTGCCGGAGTGGACCGGGCCGCGCCAGCATCGGCCGCTGCTGTCCGGCCTGCTCGGCTTCCCTTGGCGCTCGCCCACGCTCGACGCCCGGTGCCTCAACCGGGACCCGGCGCCTGCGACGTCGTCGCCGTTCGTTCGCTCCGTCGACCGCCACCACCGCCGGCTGCCCGAGCCGTCGTGCACGTGCGGCATCTACGCCCCGCTCCAGGACCTCGGAGGGCCGCCGCCGTACGTGACGCCGCGCCGGGTGACGCTGGCGGTCGGCTTCGCCCGGCTGTCGGGCCGCCTGGTGGCCGACACCGGCACGTTGCGGGCGCAGCGGGCCGAGGTGGTGGGCCCGCTCGCCGTGGTACCGGCCCGCCAGCCGTGGTGGCAGGCCGAGCAGCCCCGCCCGCAACGGGTCGTGGTGTCCAAGGATCGGTACCGGGTGTCGTGGAAGCCCGGCATCGCCGGCATCCCCTACGACGAATGGCACGACGGCATCCGCCACGAGATCGCAGCCAGGTACGGCGTCCGTGTCGTCGAGCCGGGCGTGGCCCCGGCGAGGAGGGACTGATGAGAGACCTCACCGACGTGGTCGTCGAGCTGGCCGACGTGCGGGCGGCGCTGGCCGCGGCCCCCGAGGACGACTTCGAGACTCGCGCCGACCTGCGCGCCCGCCAGGACGACCTCCGGGCCGAGGCGGCGCGGCTCCGCGCCGCCCAGCCCATCGACTCGCTGGACGAGGCCGAGCTGCGGGGGCGGCTGGAGCGGCTCGAACGGCAGCGGGACCGCCACCTCTCGGCGCACATCGGGCATTCGGCGGCCGCGCAGACCGGCGAGGGCGGCGGCATCGACCCGAAGTACGTGCACGACCTCCACCGCCAGATGGACGAGGCCGCCGGGCTGGCCGAGATCGAGGACGAGATCCGCCGCCTGCGTAACGCGTTGGCCCCGTAGGATCGGCGGCATGAGCGCCGACCGCCACTTCACGCCAAAGCTCTTCGAGTTCCTCCGCGATCTCGAGGCGAACAACGACCGAGCCTGGTTCAAGGCCAACCAGGACCGCTACGAGGAGCACGTCAAGGAGCCGGCGCTGCGGTTCATCAACGACTTCGCCGTCCGGCTGCGCAAGATCAGCCCGCACTTCGTCGCGGACTCGCGCCCGGTGGGCGGCTCGCTGTTCCGCATCCACCGGGACACCCGCTTCTCGAAGGACAAGACGCCGTACAAGACCAACACCGGCGTCCACTTCCGCCACGAGCGGGCGAAGGACGCCCATGCTCCCGGCTACTACCTGCACCTCGACCCGGCCGGTTCGTTCGGCGGGGTGGGCATCTGGCACCCGGAGACCAAGGTGCAATACCAGATCCGGGACGCCATGGCCGACGACCCGGCGCGCTGGAAGCGCGCCACCCGCGGCAAGAAGTTCGCCGACGTGTTCGGATCGGTCGACGGCGAGCGCCTCAAGCGCCCGCCGAAGGGCTTCGACCCGGACCACCCTCTGATCGACGACCTCAAGCTCAAGAGCTTCGTCGCCTCCACCCGCTTCAGCCAGAAGCAGATCACCGCGCCCGGCTTCATCGACGATTTCGCCGCCAACTGCAGGACAGGCACGCCGTTCGTGGAGTTTCTCTGCCAGGCCGTCGGCGTGCCGTTTTGACCCGCTACGCCGCGGCGCTCGTCGGTGTCGTGCTGCTCGCCGCGGCGTGCGGCGATACCGGAGAAGTGGGCGGGACCCGGGCCACCTCGACCACCGCTGCTCCCGCCACCACGACCACCAGCACCGCGCCGGCGGTCACGACGACAACGAGCCTGCCGGAGACCACCACGACCGCCGCGGCGCCGCCCCCGATCACCACCGTGCCAGCGCCCGTGGACGTCGACGGGTACGACGTCGCCGGCGTCGCTGCCGACGACGTGCTCAACATCCGCGCCGAGCCCAATGCCTCCGCCGAGATCGTCGGCACGTACCAACCGGACGCCACCGGCGTCCGGACGTCGGGCAACGCCGCCGGGGACTGGTGGGAGGTCGAGTTCGACGGCGCCACCGGCTGGGTCAAATCGACGTTCCTGGCGCTGCCCGGCCAGCTCGTCGACGACTTCACCGAACGGCCCTGCGCCGCCGGCCCCGGGACGGGCGACCCGGGGACGCTCTCCGACGCCGACCACGTGCTCGCCCTCGATTACCTACCCGGCCCCGACTGCGACCGCTTCACCGTGCTGCTCGGCACCGGCGCCTACGGCTACGGGCCGCTGTGGCCGCTCAATCCCGATCTCAACCTGCCGGAGGGGGTCGCGGTGACCGGCGAGGGGTCGGTGGTCACGATCTCGCTGCCCAACTCCGTCGACCTCGTACGCCCGACTGCGGACACCGGGGACTACGACGACCCGCTGGCGTTCGTGGTGCGCCGCGAGGACGGCGGCCTCGACGTGAAGCTGCACTACTCCGGCCCTGTGGACGCCCGCCCGTCGCTGCTGGCCAACCCGGCTCGGGTCGTCGTCGACGTGACCCGGCTCCCGTTCGACGAGGGGGACGCGTTGCCGCTCTACGACGGCTTCACGGCCGTGCTGCCGCTCGACCCGATCGGCGAGGGCCTGGTGCCGCCTATCACGATCCGCGGCTACGGCCGGCCGTTCGAGGCGCAGGGCGACGTCGAGCTGCGGGAGCTGACCGACGGCCCGTCAGGCTCGGGCGCGCCGGTCGACGGCGCCGTGTGGGACGGCATCGCCGGCGAGGTGACAGGGTTCGGTACCGGGTACATGACGACCGACTGGACGAGCGCGTGGGGCGCCTTCGAGGTGACGCTCGTCTCGGTGCCCGAGGGCGGCTTCTACGAGCTGTTCGTCGGCCAAGTGCTGCCAGACGACGAGGGCACGATGAGCGGCGTCTACCTGCCGCTGGCGCTGATCGTCGACTGACCGATCAGTCGAACAGGCTCTGCTGCGGGTCGGGACGGTGGTAGCGGGTGATGCCCGTCCACGGCAGGTAGTCCATGAACACCCAGCTCCGCCGATGGATGGAGGTCGGGCCCCACGCCTGCAGCGCCGCCTTGTGGCGCGGGCACGGGTAGCCCTTGTTGAGCTCGAAGTCGTACCCGGGATGATGCGGCGCCGCCGCCCGCATCAGCCGGTCGCGGGTGACTTTGGCGAGGATCGACGCCGCCGAGATCGACAGCGACGTGGCGTCCCCCCGCACCAGGCGCTGCACGTTGCCGCCACCGACGAAGTCCCAGTTCCCGTCCACCAGCACCATGTCGGGGACCACGCCCAGCGCCGCGAGCGCCCGCCGCGCCGCCAGCCGCTGCGCCTCCGACATGCCGAGCTCGTCGCACTCCTCGTAGCTGGCGTGGCCCACCGCCCAGTGGTCCACCCAGCCGGCGATGCGGGCGTACAGCGCCTCCCGCTCCTCCTCGGTCAGCAGCTTGGAGTCGCGCACCTTGTAGACGCGGCGGTCCTTTGGCACCACCGCCGCCCCTACCGAGATCGGCCCGGCCCAGGCGCCGCGGCCCACCTCGTCGACGCCGACCACCACCGCGTGGCCCGCCTCCCACAACTCGCGCTCGACGGCCAGGCCCGGCGAGCGCCGCCGCAGCGCCCGCCGCAGCTTGGGGACCGTGGAGGTGGTCACGGCGCGGAGCTTACCGGCCGGCCCCTCCCGGCCGGGGGCACGTTTTCGCGGCCCGGGTAACGTCGGGACCGTGACCACGCCCCCGCCTTCGCGATCGAGGACCGCCGTCGCCGTGCAGGCGATGCTGGTGATCGGCGCGGTGCTGGTGGCGATCGAGCTGGTCGACGCCTTCCTGCTCGGCGACCGCTTGGAGCGCCATCACGGGCTCCTTCCCCGCACGCTGTCCGGGCTCGACGGCATCGCGGGGGCGCCGCTGCTCCACGACGACCTCACCCACGTCGCGGCCAACCTGCTGCCGCTGATCGTCCTGGGCGGCCTCGTGCTGCTGCGGGGGCTCGACCGTTTCCTCATGGTCACCGCGATCGTCGTGGTGGGCGGCGGGCTGGCGACCTGGGTGGCCGCCCGGTCGGGCAACCACATCGGCGCCAGCGGGCTGGTGTTCGGCTACCTCGGCTACCTGCTGGCCGCCGCGTTCTTCGAACGGTCGTTCCGGTCGATCGCGGTCGCGGTGCTGGTGGGCCTCGTCTACGGCGGGCTGCTGTGGGGCGTCCTCCCGACGAACCCGGGCGTGTCGTTCGAGGGACACCTGTTCGGGCTGTTCGCCGGGATCGCCGCCGCCCGGCTCACCGCCCCCCGGTCCCGCCAGCCCGCCGCGGCGTGAACGCTCGGCCCACCAAGGCGGACCTGGAGGCGGCCCGCGATCTCGAGGTCCCCGATATTTCCGGGCCCGGCATGAAACTGCTGCTGGCCGGCATCAACCCCGGGCTGTGGACGGCTGCGGTCGGCGCCCACTTCGCCCGCCCTGGCAACCGCTTCTACCCGGCCCTGCACCGGGCCGGAATCGTCGACCGGGTGATCGACACCTCCGCCGGCATGCGGCCCGAGGACGAGGCGCACCTGGTGGCGCGGGGCGTGGGCATCACGAACCTGGCGATGCGGGCGACGGCCCGCGCCGACGAGCTGCGGCCCGCCGAATTGCGGGAGGGCGTGGCCGGCCTCGAGGCGAAGGTCGCGGCGTGGCGGCCCAAGGTGGTGGCGATCCTCGGCCTCACCGCCTACCGGCACGCGTTCGGCGAGCCCCTGGCGACGGCCGGCCGCCAGGGCGGCCGGCTGGCAGGCGCCGAGGTGTGGGCGCTGCCGAACCCCTCGGGCCTCAACGCCCACGAGACCGTCGACACACTGGCAACCGCCTACCGCGAGGCGGCGACCGCGGCCGGGGTGGTCGGCGGATGACCACGGTGCCGCGGGTCCGGGACCTCCTGCCCGAGCTCGACGCGTTCGTCGAGGAGCTCCGGGCGGAGTTCGATCCCGTCCGGGTGCCCGACATGGGAGCCTTCGCGGCCCGTTGCCGCCTCTTCTACACCGACGCGCGGATGGCCGAGATCGCCGCGCTGGTGCCGGGTTGGCCGAAGATGGCCTCCTTCGGCAACGGGATCACCTTGTGGCACACCACCGCGTGCCTGATGTCGGTGCGCGACCTGCCCGAGTACCGGGACGCCCCGAGCGGTCGGCGGCTGCTGCTGGACTGGACGGTGCTGCTCCACGACGTCGAGAAGGAGCCCACTCCCACCGCCAAGGACATGCGCCATGCGTTCCGGTCGGCGGCCGCCGCCGGCTCCACGCTCCCCCCGCTCGGCTTCCCGGTGTCGTCGGACTGGGAGGCCGGCTATCCGGCCTGGTTCCGCCTCACCGACACCGCTTACCACCTCGACGAGGACCGAGGCGCCTACGTTCAGGACAACCGGCAGCTCCCGGAGATCCTCGGCGGCGCCGACCGGCTGTTCGGGCCGGGCGCCGCGGTCATCGTCAAGGCGATCGCACTGCACTCGTCGATCACCGTGGTCGCCGACTGGCCCGCCTACGCCGAGCTGACCATCGACGAGGAGCGGCGCTACGTGGACGCCGACCTGAAGCCGGTGCTCCTGGGCTTGATGCTGGCCGACCACGGCGGGTGGAACCTGTTCGAGCCCGAGACGCTGGCCGCCTACTACGAGGAGACCCGACAGGTGTTCGAGAGCCTGGGCGACCCGCGATAGGCGGGCCCGCGGGCGCTACGCCGCGGCGGGGCGGCACACCATGCAGGGGCGGTACCCGGCGTCTGCGGCCTCGCCGGCGGAGCGGAACTCGACCACGTTCTCCCGCTTGGTGCGCTGGGCGTGGCCGCACGTGGGCAGGCAGTAGATGTGCGTGGACGTCGTGCCGGTGTACCGCACGCCGCGGTCGGCGAGGCTCTCGACGTACTCGGGGTCGAGTCCCTCGGCGGCGAGCAGGGCCCGCTTGACCGCCGGGCCGTAGGCGTACTGGCCGACGTGGCCGTCGGACTTCACGACTCGGTGGCAGGGGATCAGCACCGGGATCGGGTTGCGGTTGAGCGCCGAGCCCACTGCTCGCACGGCGCCGGGCCTGCCGATCTCCCGTGCGATCCAGCCGTAGGGGCGCACCTCGCCCGGGGGGATCTCGGCGGTCTTACGGAGCACCGCCCGCTGGAACTCGGTGAGCCCTCCGAAGTCGAACGGCACGCCGGCGGCGCGGCCGGTGGCGAGTGCCTTGTCGAGGCGGCGGGCCAGCCGGGCCGGCAGCCTCGCCGCCGGCACGGCCGGACGGCCGAACTCCTCCTCGAACTCCTCCTCGAACGCAACGGGGTCGTCACCGAGCTTGACGGCCGAGATGCCCTCGTCGTTGAAGGCGACGAAGATGCCGCCGGCGCCGCTCGCCCGCCGGACGTACCCGTCCGCCAGCCCCGTATCCCGCAGCACGGCGGGGAGCACTGCGGCGGGAGCAGGGCGGCGTAGCCGCTCCAAACGGGTGATCACCATGCGGTCCTCCATCACGTCACCTCCACGGGCTCGGTGGCCATCAGCTCGCGCAGCCGGTCCAGGCCGCGGGACACCCGGGCCTTGGCGGTGCCTTCGGGCACGCTCAGCGCTTCGGCCAGCTCGGCGTATCCCAGCGACCACACGTGTCGCAGCACCACTGCGACGGCCTGGTCGGCCGGCAGCCGGGCAAGCCTCTCCCGCCATACCTCCTCGTCGCCCAGCCGGTCGGCCGGGTCGCCGGCCGGGCCCGCCACGTCGAACTCCAGCGGCGCCGTCTGGGGGCGGCGGCCGGCGCTGCGCGCCCGGTTGCGCACCAGGTTCAGGGCGATCTGGGCCAGCCACGGCTTGGCCCGTAGCTCCCGGATCCGCTGCGGCTCGTAGCCGCCCAGCGCCCGGTACGCCCGCACGAACGTCTCCTGGGTGATCTCCTCGGCGTCGTGGTAGTGGCGGGTCATCGCCAATGCCGCAGAGAACACGCCGTCCTGGTGGGCGCGCACGAAGTCGGGAAAGGCGGCGCGCAGGTCACGGGCGAGGTCGGTGCTCATCATCCCCATACAACACCAACCGGACGCCGGCGGTTGCACGCAACGACTCGGGCTCCTAGGTCGTGGGGAACGGCGGCTGCCACCACCAGGGCCGGTCGTCGACCACGATCTCGTCCACCCACTTCACCCACCAGAAGCCCCGCCGCCCGGGGGCAACCAGCCGCACGGGAGCCCCGTGGCCCGGGCTCAGCGGGTCGCCGCCGAGCCGCGTCGCCAGCAGCAGGCGGGCGGCGTCGCGCATCGGGAGCCGGCGCCGGTACCCGGTCGCCGACTTCACCACGATGCTCCGCCCGGCTGCGTCGCCCACCAGCCGATCGAGGCGGGTGCCCCGCCACCGCTGCTCCGACCACCAGCCGCTGGTGCAGTCGAGGATGGCCGTGACCTCGTCGCCGCCGTCGAGGTCGGCGACGCTCAATCGGCGCTCGCCGGCCCGCGTCCGCACGCTCAACGCCCAGGCCGCCCGGTCGGTGTCGGGGGCGCGGTCGTCGATCCAGCTCGTGGCCGGCATCGCCTGCGGGTCGAAGCTGCCCCGCTCGTACGAGCCGGTGAACCGGCGGCTCCGGCCCGGGAGGCGCAGCACTCGGCTGCCACCCTCGACCGCAACCCAGGCAACCGCCGCCGCCCCGGCCAGCCCGCCGGCGCGCAGCAGGTTGCGGCGCGACAGGTCGGCGGCCCGCACCCGCTGCGGGCGCGTCCACACGTGCTGGGCGGCGAGCGGGATCGCCAGCAGCGCCGACCCGACGTGGACCTGCATGGCGTTGAGGGGCCCATACCGGAGGTTGACCCCCGTGCTGAACAGCACGCCCGTCACGACTGCGGCCGTCACGAGAACGCCGAGCGCGACGCTCGCCCAGCGGCTGGTCCGGCGGCGCCGCAGGCCGCGCCGCACCACTACCTGCTTCCACGGGACCAGCAGCACCAGCGCCAGCCCGGCGGCGCCGTGGGCGGCGGTGACCCAGAGAGCGAGGCCGGTGCCGGTGGCGTAGGCGAGGCCGCCGGTGACGAGCGTCGCCGCCAGCAAGGCGAGGAGGGCGAGGTTGGTGTGGCGACCGGCCATGACGGGATCCTTCGAGTGTACGGATGGTCCCCCGCTAGTGTCCTGCGCCCCCATCCCCCGGAGACCCTCCCATGGACAGCAAGTACTCCGCTCCGCCCGAGTTCGCCCTCGACCTCGACAAGTCCTACTCGGCGACGCTGCACACCAACCAGGGCGACATCGCCATCGACTTCAAGGCCGACGAGGCGCCGACCGCCGTCAACAACTTCGTGTTCCTGGCCCGGGACGGTTTCTACGACCAGGTGATCTTCCACCGCGTCGTGCCCGGCTTCGTCGTCCAGGGCGGCGACCCCACGGGCACCGGCCGCGGCGGCCCGGGCTACACGTTCAAGGACGAGCTCAACAACCCTCAGCCCTACAAACGCGGCACCGTGGCCATGGCCAACGCCGGCCCCAACACCAACG
Source organism: Acidimicrobiia bacterium (assembly GCA_041621915.1). Taxonomy (GTDB): domain Bacteria; phylum Actinomycetota; class Acidimicrobiia; order Spongiisociales; family JAOTWH01; genus JBFJZV01. Next base: position 9,526 of record JBFJZV010000133.1, read on the forward strand.
GCTCGCAGTTCTTCATCTGCCTGGCGGACGTGCGACTGCCGTACCAATACACGATCTTCGGCGAGGTGACCTCGGGCATGGAGGCGGTCGACGCCATCGCAGCGCTCCCGCGAGCGGGTGAGAAGCCCACCGAGGACGCGGTCATCGAGAAGGTGACGATCGACGAGGGCTGACCACGCCCGGCCCCCGGGGCGGCGCGGGGCCTGCTGCGCTACGCTCGCTCGCAGAGGAGGGAGGGCTCGTGCCGTTGTTCCTGATCGAGCGGCGCTTCGCCGATGAGCTCGACGTAGCGACCGCCCAAGCGGACGCAATCAACAGGGTGAACGCCGCCGAGGGGGTCACTTGGCTGTACTCGTTCCTGTCGGCTGACAAGCGGAAGACGTTCTGTCTATACGAGGCGCCGTCGGCCGAGGACATCCGCCGCGCCGCGACGCGGGCCGG
>JBFJZV010000134.1:0-9883 GCA_041621915.1 Acidimicrobiia bacterium
CGTCGAGGTGGAATGCCACCTCGCCGATGCCGCACTCCATGCGGTCCAGGTCGCCCGGCGCCATGGTCGCCAGGACCCAGGCCGAGCCCACCAGCGGGTGGCCGGCGAACGGCAGCTCCACGGACGGCGTGAAGATGCGCACGTAGGGCACCTCGCGCTCGTTCCAGTCGAAGTAGACGGTCTCCGAGAACGCCAGGTCGGCGGCGATGGACTGCATGCCGGCGTCGTCGAGACCGGTGGCGTCGGCGATGACGCCCAGATGGTTGCCGCCCTCGTCGCCGGAGGTGAACACCCGCAGCACGTAGCACGCCCGCATGGGGGCGGACACTACCTTGGCGCCGCCGTGGTCGACATCCTCAACCTCGATGCACTGCTCGCCCAGCTCGTGCTGGCGCTCGGCGCCGCCCTGGTGCTCGGCAACGGCGCCGCGATCTACATGAACTGGCGAGGGAAGACCCCCAGGCGCGCCGCTGGCGAGTTCAGGGCGCCGCGGGCCTGGTTCCTGCTGGCGGTGGGCGTGCTGATCGCCGTGTGGGGACTCGCCAGCCTGGCGGTCTAGCTACCATCGCGGGCGCTTCGCGGGTGTAGTTCAATGGTAGAACGCGAGCTTCCCAAGCTTGAGACGGGGGTTCGATTCCCCTCACCCGCTCCGCCCTAGCGCCGCAGCGTCCCGGTCGCCTCGCCCTCGGTGAGCCACAACGCCAGCTCGTCCTTCGACGGCGCGTGGAGCCGCCCGTCGCGGACGAAGAACGAGCGGTCGGCCGCCTCCAGCACCGCCGGGTCGTGCGTGGCCACGACCACGGAGACCTGGCTCTCGGTCAACTCCCGCAGCAGCTGCAGGATGCCCGCGCCCGTGGCGGTGTCGAGCTCGCCGGTGGGCTCGTCCGCCAGCAGGTACGACGGCGAGTGAACCAGCGCCCGCGCCAGCGCCACCCGCTGCTGCTCGCCGCCGGAGAGCTCGTCGGGCCGATGGCGGGCCCGGCCGGCCAGCCCCACCACGTCGAGCGCGGCTCGCACCCGTTCCCTCGCCTGGCGGCCGCCCCGCCCCAGCAGCCGCAGCGCCACGTCGACGTTCTCCTCGGCGCTCAACAGCGGCAGGAGCCCGAACGACTGGAACACGAACCCGATGCGGGTGCGCCGCACCTCGGCTGCCTCGGCCTCGGACAACCCGTCCACGCGGTTGCCGTCGAGCCAGACCTCGCCGCTGTCGGGCGGCAGCAGCAGGCCCATGAGCTGGAGCATCGTCGTCTTGCCCGACCCGGACGGCCCGAACAACGCCACGAACTCGCCCGGCGGCACGGCAAGGTTGACGTCGGCGGCCCCGATGGCGCCACGGCCGTAGCGCTTCGACACGTCACGGAGCTCAATCGACATACGGGTCGTACCTCCGCAGCAGCAGCCCGTCGTCGGTGACCTCGGCGCGCACCCGGTCGGTGAGGTGCGCCTCGGCGATCAGCTCGGCGGGGAGCTGCACCCGCCCCCGCTGGTCGATCGCCAGCAGGTCCATCCCGGCGTGGCGCGTCCGCTCGGTCGCCATCCGGCCGTCCTCGAGCCGCACCGTGCGGTCGGCCCGTTCCGCAAGCACCACGTCGTGGGTGACCACCAGGACGCTCAACCCGCCGTGGTGGCAGAGCGACCGCAGCAGGTCGTAGACGCCGAGCGAGCGCTCGGTGTCCAGCTCGCCGGTGGGCTCGTCGGCGAGCAGCAGCCGCGGCCCGAGCGACAGCGCGACGCACAGCCCCAGCCGCTGCTGCTCGCCGCCCGACATCTGATGGATGCGGGCGAAGGACCGGTTGGCGATGCCGGTGGCCTCGAGCAGCGCCTCGGCACGCCGGCGGCGCCGCGCCCGGCGCACCCCGGCCAGCAGCATCGGCAGCTCGACGTTGCGGACCGCCCGCAGGTACGGGATCAGATTTCGGGTGTAGTCCTGCCACAGGAACCCGACGCTGCGGCGGTAGTGCTGGAGCAGCGTGTCGGACCCCGCGTCGGCGAGGTCGACCCCCGCCACCCGCACCCGGCCTGCCGATGGCTGGTCCATGCCGGCGAGGATCTGCAGCAGGCTGGACTTGCCCGCGCCGGAGCGGCCGACGACCGCGACGAACTCGCCCTGTTCCAACCGGAAGTCCAGACCCTGGAGGGCGACGACTTCCAAGGCGCCCTGCTTGTGGATCTTGATGAGGTTCTCGCATTCGATGATCGGGGGCATCAGCGGTCCACCTCTCGCAGCACCTCGCTCAGCCGCCGCGCCGACACGCTGCGGGTGGACCACAGCACCGACGCCACGACCAGGAGGGTCACGACGCCGAGGTAGCCGGCGAGCACGCCGGGCTCCAGCACCAGCACGACCGACGGCACGAGGCTCTCGGCCGACTCCCCGAGCTGGAGGAACGGCACCAGCAGCCGCATGAGCCCGACGCCCGCGGCGACCCCGATCACAGCCCCCAGCACCAGCACGACGAGCTGCTCGAGGGCGAAGGTCGCCGCCACCCCCCGCCTACCGAAGCCGAGCGCCCGCAGCACGCCCATCTCCCTGGTCCGCCGCCGTACCGCGAGCAGCACATACCCGGTGACCCCGGCCAGCGCCAGCACGACGCCGGTGAACGCTCCGACGAACAGGATCGCCACCAGCCCCACCTGCACGGGACGGCTGGAGAAGTCGGCAGCCACCGCGGTTGCGGTCACCAGCTCGTCCGGCTCGTCCTCGAGGCCGGCGAGGAGCTGGCGGACCGCCGCGTCGGGGTCGTCGGTCCGCACCCAGAGCTCGGTTGGCTCGAACATTCGGCCGAGCCCGCCCCGCAGCGCCCACCGCGGCGTGGCGTTGAGCCACTGCAGCACGCCGTCGAGGTCGGCGACGATGACGCCCTCGGTCGCCGGGTCGCCGGACGTGGGGATGGGCCCGAGCAATGAGCCGACCCGCACGCCGGGGATCTGGGCGGCCTCGACCCCGAGGAGCGTCTCGCCGCCCTCGGGGAGCACGGCCACGCCGTTGGCCTCGGCGTCGAGCATGATCCGCAGTGGCTCGGGCGGGCGGGCGACGAACGGCACCGCCCCGAGCCGGTTGCGGCTGGGCAGGAACCAAGAGGTCACCATCCCGTCCCGCTCCCGCGCCGGGTCGCCGTTGGCTGCGAAGTCCCCGGCGACCTCCTCCACCAGCAGCCCGCTCATGCCGGCGAGCTCCTCCGCCACCGCGGCGCCAATCGAGACCTCGCCGCCCGGAGTCACGGCGCGCATGTCGTCCCACAGCAGCCGCTCGCCCCGCAATATCGGCTCGTTGGCGGACACGGGACGTTCCGCCCAGAGGGCCTGGAGCACGAGCGACCCGGCGAATTCGGGTGGTCCCTCGTTGAGCGCGGCCCCCGGGGTGACCGGCACCTCGACGGTCTCCCACGCGTCCTCGCCGATCGGCTCGCCTGCGAACGTCCACAGTCGGCCCTTGGCGTCGGCGGCGCGGGCAACGAGCTGGAGCGGCACCTGGCCGGCGCCGGCCTCGGCGTCCTCCGGGGGCACTGCCCGGGCATCGAGCCGCAGGGCGGTGGTCCCCGGCGGGAGCTCGACGCCCCAGTCCGGTGCCTGCCCGTCGGGGCGCAGCGCCGCGAACAGCTCGGCCGGGTCGGCGGCGCCGAAGTCGCTGCGCCACGCGATCACCGCGGCGAAGTCCTCGGGGCGCACCGCCAGCAGCTCGACCTGCCGGGACGTGAGGCGGGGGCCCGCCCGGGAGCGCAGCACGGCGGCGGCCTCGGTGTCGGCCGGAGCGTCGAGGAACCCGGCTTGGGGCGCCACGACCCGTACGTCGCTCCCGGCCGCGAACGCAGCCCGATCGTCGTATGAACGCTCGAGCGTCTGGGCGTATGTCAGCGCGAACGCCCCGAACCCGGTGGTGAGCCACACCAGCAGCGCCAGCCGCCCGTACGGCACCGGGTTGCGACCCAGGTGCCAGCCCGGCAGCGCCCCCGCCAGGCCGCGCACCCTGGCCATCAGCCAGCCCAGCAGCCGCAGCACCCACGGCAACGCCCGCAGCAGCACGAGCGCCCCGGCGAAGAGGAACAGGGCGGGTGACGCGATCGCGAACGGGTCGAGCCCGGTGCCTGCGCCCGGGTCCGACAGCCCGCGCTGGCGCAGCTCGAACAGCAGGACGACGGCCAGCACCACCAGGAATACGTCGACGTAGTAGCGCTGCCACACCGACACGCGGGTGGGACGGGCGGCGAGGAGGCGCAGCTCCAGCACCGACCTGCGCGCGAACGGCAGGATCGCCAGCCCCATCGTCACGAACGTGATCGCGACGCCTCCGAGCACCCACGGCCACAGTGACCGCACCTGGGTGACGTCGAGAGCCTCGCCGCCGGTGAGCTCGGACATCGGGGGGATCCGGCCGGTGACCGACACCAGCAGCCGGGCGACGACGGGCCCAACGATGGCGGCGCCCACCGCCAGCAGCCCCGACTGCAGCAGGTGGATGCCGACCGTCTGCCAGCCGCTGGCGCCGCGGGTGCGCAGCAGCGCGATCTCGGGCCCTTCCCGCTCGAGCGTCAGCGACGCCATGTAGACGAGGAAGTACAGCGCGCCGGCGACGACCAGCGCGAGCATCGCCAGGATCGGACCGGCGAACACCGTGGTGCGGACGTCGAAGGTCTCCACGAGCTCCGGGAGGGCGGTGCTCACGGAGATCCCGCTCACCTGGCCGAGGCCTGCCGACAGGTTGCTCACCGAGTTCCGCAGCCCCGCCACGTTGCTGAGTTCGACCACGTCCCGCTGCAGCGGCACGTACCAGGACTGCGTGGCCTGCAATGCGGCGAGGCCGCGCTGCGGGCGCAGCCACGGGTCCTCCCTCCAGTCGGCGGGGAGCGCGGTCAGCCACGCGTCGAACGTCTCCTGCGGCAGCACCGTCAACCGGGACGGCGCGGTCCCGGCCCACAGCGGCTCGCCGGCGTCGCGGGCGCGGAAGACGCCGGCGACTTCGACGAGCTCGAACTGATCCGGCGGGCTGATGAAGGGGCGCAGGATCGTCCGGTCGCCCACCTCGAGCGCCGCCAGCCGGGCGAAGTCCTCCCCGACCACGACCCGCAAGACGGGCGGCGTCTCGGCTGCGCCGGTCCCGCCCGGCCAGCCGCCCGCGACCAGCTCGATCGCGTCGACGATGCCCGGCGCAGTGATGATGCGTGTCTGGAGCGCCTCCTGGGGTGGCTGTGGGTAGGTGGGTGGCGGCATGACGGGCAGCCCGGCGACGCCGGTGAGCGCGTCGCGAGCCTCGGTCGGCGCTCCGAGCGACTCCGCGTCCACCCTTTGGGCGGCTGCAACTTCGGCCAGCCATTCGAGCGCTGAATCCCGCCAGGCGGCGGCCGCCGCCAGCCAGTCGGGGCTCGACGGCGGGATCACTACCAGCTCGCGGCTGAGCGTGCGCTCCTCGGCGGTCACGTACCACGGGTCCACCCGCTCCAGGCCGGCCCCCATGGCCTCCCGCGCCCCGGCCGCCACCACCGGGTCGTAGGGCTCGGTTGGCCGCACCGCCAGCAGGTCGACGGACACGGCCGGGGCCTGGCGGAACGTGAAGAGCAGATCGACCGCGGCGATCGAGGACTCGTAGAGGGGGACGATCGCCAGCAGGGCCACGACGAGCGTCGCACCGAGGAACGACCCGAAGAGCATCCCCCGCTTCGCCCACATCCGGCGTGCGACGAGCCCGACGTACGTGAAGATCGCCAGTGTGTCCGCCCTCGCTCGATCAACCTGGCCGGTGTCGCCGGGACCCAGCGACCGAAAGCGCCGCAGGCAACGACCCTGCCGGCACCGCAGGCGAGGATACCGCCCCGGTGTCCTCGGGGGCGGGCCCTACGTGCGCGGTACCCCGCGCAGCTCGATCTCGTTGGCGCGGACGCAGCGCACGGTGGTGGCGCCCAGCGGCCTAGGTGCCGGCACCGCCGCCCGGCAGGCGTCCACCGCGAAGCCGCAGCGGGGCGCGAACGGGCACCCGGGCGGCAGCTCGGCGAGGTCGGGGGCGTCGCCGGGGATCGGCGCCAGCCGGGCCCCGAGCCCGGGAGCCGACCCCAGCAGACCGGCGGTGTAGGGATGTCGCGGCGAGTAGTACACGTCGGCCACCGGGCCCTCCTCGACGATCGTGCCGCCGTACACCACCGCGACCCGGTCGGCGATCCCGGCGACGACGGCGAGGTCGTGGGTGACCATCACCATCGCCACGCCGCGGATGCGGCGCATGTCGTCGATGAGGCTGAGCAGCGCCCTGGCGGTGCTCACGTCGAGGCCGCTCAGCGGCTCGTCGACGAGCAGCAGGCGCGGGCTGCTCAGCAGCGCGGCGGCGAGCATGGCACGCTGCGCCTCGCCGCGGCTGAGCTCCTCGGCGAACGACAGGAACTTGCGGGCCCTCGGCAGGCGCACCTCCCCCAGCAGGTCGAGCACCCGGCCGCGGACCTCCTCGTCGCTCAGCTCGGTGTGCTCGTCAAGCACCTCGCCGCTCTGGTCGCCGATGAGCTGGATCGGGTCCCAGGCCGAGATCGGGTCCTGGGTCATGACGCCGATGCCCATACCGACCGCCTCGCGCCAATCGACGTGGTCGAGCTCGGGAAAGACGCGCCGTTCGCCCTCGAACCACGCCGCGTCGCCGACGTGCTGGACGACTCGCCCCCTGAACGTCGTCGTGCCACCCACGACCCGCGCCCCGGGGCCGAGCATGTTGAGCGACCCGAGCAGCATGAGGCTCTTGCCCGACCCCGACTCGCCAACGATCGCCAGCACCCGCCCGGGGTCGACCGAGTACGACACGTTGCGGACGGCGGCGATCCACTGCCCGGGATCGCGTCGCACGAGCCGGCTCTCCCGCCCGCCGACGTGGCGCGCCCGATCGCTGACGACGGCAACGGATAGCCCGGCGACGTCGAAGAGCGGCATATGCCGAAGGTAGTGCCCAGCCGTTAGGTTGGCTTGCCATGGAAGCCGTTCGGGAAGCGTTGCGCGAGTGGTGGGCGAAGGTGCGGGGCAGCCTGTTCTACGTCCCCGCCCTGTTCATCGTGGCCGCGCTCGGGCTCGCCCGGCTGCTCACGTGGGTGGACTCGACCTACGACCTCGACGCCCTGCCGGTGCTGCTGCGCTCGCCGATCATCGAGTCGACGGCCGGCGGGGCCCGGGCGCTGCTGGGCACGGCCGCCGGGGCGACGATCACCGTGGCCGGCATCGTCTTCTCCGTGACCGTGGTGTCGGTGCAGCTCGCGTCGAGCCAGTTCTCGCCGCGGGTGCTGCGCGGGTTTCTGAGCGACCCGTTCAAGCAGAACGTCATGGGGTTCGTGGTGGGGACCTTCACGTTCTGCCTGGTCGTGCTGGCCGTGATCCGGGCCGAGTTCGACGAGGGGGTGATCCGCACAGAGATCGCGCAGCGTCGCCTGGGGGTGACGGTGGCGCTCGCCCTGGCGGTCCTGGCGATCCTGGCGATCGTCGCGTTCATCGACCAGAGCGCCCGCTCGCTGCAGGTCGGCGAGCTGGTGCGCCGCATCGCCGACGAGACGGTCGCCCGGATCCACGCGGTGCACCCCGCCAGCGCCGACCCCGTCGACAGCGGCGCCGCCCCGATGCCGGCGGGCATGGGGACGGTGATCCGGGCGGACCGCGACGGTTGGGTGCAGCGGGTCGACGTGCCGGGGTTGCTCGAGGTGCTCCCACCGGGCGGCGTTGTCCGCCTGGACACCAGGGTCGGCGCGTTCGTGGCCCAGGAGCTGCCGCTCGCCACGATCTGGCCGGAGCCCGACGATGCCGAGGCGGTGGCCGCCGAGGTGCGCGCCGCCGTGCAGCTGGGACGCACCCGGACGATGCGCCAGGACCCGTCGTTCGGCGTCCGCCAGCTCGTGGACATCGCTCTGCGGGCGCTGTCGCCGGGGATCAACGACCCGACCACCGCCAACGAGGTGCTCGTCCACCTGGCCGGCGTCGTACGCGAGATCCTGCTGCGCGACCTCCCACCCCGGGTTGCCGGCGGCGAGGAGGGCCGGCGCATCTACATGCCGCACAACCTGGATCGCGGCGCCTACGTCCGGGGAGCCTTCTCCGAGATCCGCGTGGCGGCCGCAGGCCAACCGTCGGTGCTGCGGACGCTGGTCCGGGTCCTCGCGGGGCTCGACGAGCTGCTCGAGGTGGAGGGTCTGCCTGGGCGAGCCCGCCCGCTCCGGAAGGAGGCGCAGCTCGTGCTCGACGGTTTGTCAGACACCGAGCTCCTCGAGACCGATGTCGAGCGGGTCAGGGAGATGGCGGCGGCGCTGGTCGAGGACGAGGACGAGTCTTCCTAGGAGTCTGCTGAGTAATGCCGTTGCGCAGATCGGCGTCCAGGCGCGCCAATCGCAAGGACGCAGGTTCCGCCTCTATCAGTGCGATAACGGCGGGACCGAGGACACCGCGAGTGGCGATGACTGGGCGTCGAGATGCGTGACATGTGTTGCTTAGCGGGCTCCTAACGGGGCACGCCCGGGAGGTCCAGCTCGCGGGCACGGATGCAGCGGACCACGGTCTCGCCGATGCGTTCGGGGGGCGGCAGCCGGTCGGGGCAGCGGGGCTCCGCGTGCGCGCAGCGCGGCCAGAACGGGCATCCCTTCGGGAGGGACGCCAGGTCGGGCACGTCACCGGGGATCGGCTCCATGCGGTGGCCGAGGCCCGGAGTGGAGGCGAGCAGGCCTGCCGTGTAGGGGTGCTTCGGGGCGTAGAAGATGTCCCGCACCGGGCCGTGCTCGACGATCGCACCCCCGTACACCACCGCTACCCGGTCGGCGATCCCGGCGACGACGGCGAGGTCGTGCGTGACCATCACCATCGCCATTCCCCGCTTGCGCCGCATGTCCTCCAAGAGGCCGAGCAGCGCGGCCGAGGTGCTGGCGTCGAGCCCGGTGAGCGGCTCGTCGGCCAGCAGCAGCTTCGGACGGCTGAGTAGGGCGCTCGCCAGCATGGCCCGCTGCGCCTCGCCGCGGCTGAGCTGTTGCGGCAGCGACAGGAACTTGCCCGCTCGCGGCAGGCGCACCTCACCCAGCGCGTCGAGCACCCGCTGCCGGATCTCCTCCTGGGTGAGGTCGAAGTGCTCCTCGAGCACCTCGCCGCTCTGGTCCCCGACCACTTCCAGCGGGTCGAACGCGGCGATCGGATCCTGGGTCATCAGCCCGATCCCCGTCCCGACGGTCCGCCGCCACTCGGCCTCGTCGAGCTCGTGGAACATGCGCTGCTCGTCGACGACCCAGTCGGTGCCGTCGGCGTCGAGCAGCACCTTGCCGTCGAAAGTGGTGGTGCCGCCGACGACCTTGGCGCCGCCCCCGACGAGGTTGAGCGCGCCGAGCAGCATGAGGCTCTTCCCGGCGGCCGACTCGCCGACCAGGGCCAGCACCTCGCCGGGCTCGACCGAGTAGGAGGCGTCCCGAACGACGTCGACCCACATCGAGCGCTCCTGACGGGCCAGCCGCCGCTGCCGCTTGGACATGCCGCGCTCGGGACGGAATATCGCCACCGTCAGGTTCTCGACGCGGTACACCCGGCACCTCCCGGACCGATCCCAACCTACCGCTGCGGGGGGGGCGGGCACTAGTCAGCCGGCGAGGATCCGGAATGGCGCGCAGGGATCGGGCGGCGCCGCCGATAGACAAGGAGACACGGCAACTCGGACACCAACCTCCTCCCTCCGGCTCCGTCCGAGCAGCAGCCCCCCGGCTCCTCCCCGGGGGGCTGCTCCGCGTCGACCTGCGCGGGGCGGGGGCCGGTGACGAGTGTCCTGCGTCGTAGGTTCGTGCCGATTTCGCCGAGGCATCGGCGTTCCTGGCAAGGACGCACAACGAAGGCGCATCGGTAGATGCGTCGAGGCGGAGGACGCCGCCAGGGGCGTCGAGGGCCGGCGAAATTCTGTGCA
>JBFJZV010000135.1:0-9805 GCA_041621915.1 Acidimicrobiia bacterium
ACGGCGGCACGTTCGCCACCTACCACGACGCCCGCGACGCCCGCAACGCCCGGCTCGGCGACGCCGTAGCGCGGTGGAAGGACGAGGAGCGCCGCCTGTACCGGCACATGAAGACCATGAAGCAGCGAGCGGCCCTCAACGACGCCAACGCCGCCAAGGCCGACGCCGCCGAGACCCGCTGGAAACGCTTCGTGGCTGCCGGGCCGCCGCCGGAGCCGCCGTCGGACCAGCGGGTGAACATGAACCTCCGGGGCGCCGGCAGCGGCAAGCGGGTGCTGCGCTGCGAGGACCTGGAGCTGGCCGGGCTCACCGAGCCGTTCAGCGTCGAGGTGTTCTACGGCGAGCGGGTCGCGGTGCTCGGGCCCAACGGGTCGGGCAAGTCGCACTTCATGCGGCTGCTGGCCGGCGAGCTGGTCGATCACGAGGGCAGCTACCGCCTCGGCGCCCGCGTCCAGCCGGCGCTGTTCAGCCAGACCAACGAGCGGCGCGACCTGGTGGGCCGCAGCCCGCTCGACGTGCTCCTCCGCCCCCTCGGCAACGAGGAGCGGGCGATGCGGGCGCTGGGCCGCTACGGGCTGAGCCGCTCGGCCCGCAGCGACTTCGCCGAGCTGTCCGGCGGCCAGCAGGCGCGCCTGCAGGTCCTCACCCTCGAAGCGGAGGGCAACAACCTGCTGCTGCTGGACGAGCCCACCGACAACCTCGACCTGGTGTCGTCGGAGGCGCTCGAGGAGGCGCTGCAGGGGTTCGTCGGCACGGTGATCGCGGTGACCCACGACCGCTGGTTCATGCGCGGGTTCGACCGCTTCTTGATCTTCGACCTCGATGGCTCGGTGACGGAAGCGCTCGACCTCGACGCCGCGCTGGCGGTGATCACCGGCGGCGAAGCCCCCTCGACCCACCTCATGTCACTGTCCTGACGCGCTACGAACTCGGCCACACGCACCCGTTCGCAAGCGGCGACGCGAAACGGGCTTGGCGCCAGGCCCGGCCTGCGGCCGGGCCACGACGGCGGACCAGCCCTGGCGGCAGCCGCAGCCGAGAAGGCCGCAACCCCCGGCGCAGCGACGTGATCGCCCGGGTCGGCTGCAATGTGAACGGCTAGATCCCGCGGATCGAGCGCACCGCGTTCTTCGGGCCGTACTTGGGCGGGCTGCTGCCGCCCATCTTCAGCAGGCGGGCGGCGCGGCCGCGGTGGCCAGCGTACGGCTCCAGCAGCTCCAGCATGCGGTCGTCGTCGGCGCGAGGCTCGCCCGCCAGGTTCCACGCCACGATGTTCGGCATGTGGTAGTCGCCCACCTCGACCGCGTCGGCGTCGCCGAGCGCCGCCTGCATGACGTTCGCGGCCGTCCACGGGCCGATGCCGGGGAAGGCCAGCAGCCGGGCCTCGGCGTCGCCGCGGCTCATCGCGGCGATCTCCTCCAGCCGGGTAGCACGGTGGGCGGCGAAGCGGATCGTGTCGGCCCGTTTCCGCTCTACGTCGAACCGGTGGAACTCCTCGTATGGCAGCGCCGCCAGCACGTCCGGCGCCGGCGGCAGCCGCAGCCCGGCCGGCCCCGGCGCCGGGTCGCCGTGCGCCCAGACCAGGCGGCGGTACGACTGCTTCGACGCCTTCCCGGTGACCTTCTGCTCGAGCATCGTCGGCAGCACCACCTCGAACACCGACAGCGAGCGGCACATCCGCAGGTTGGGGAACCGGCGGTTGAGCCGGTCGAGCAGGCCGGCGGACGGGGCGAAGTCGGCCGGGTCCCGCATCCCGACCAGGTCGGGGGCGTGCTCCAGCGCCCAGTCCGACCCGGCGCCCCAGGCCTCAACCTCTATCGCGGCGCCGAGCCGCTCCAACCGCACCGTCGCCGGGCCGTCCGGGGTGCGGGTGGCCCGCCAGATCGCCCCGTCGGCCACGCGGAACGTCGGATCGCCTGCGCCGCGCCGTAGCGGCGCCAGAGTGCGGCGCAGGCCGATCGGCCGGTCCGGTCGCAGCGTGCGGGAGGGCACTGGCGCAGCGTAGGCCCGCACGGGCCGAACGGCTCTCCTCGCTCCGAGCGGCGCGGGTGTACGCTCGAAGCGGCCGAGCCGGTGGTCGCCGTGAACAACGAGCCATCTGTGTTCATCTCGTACTCGAGGAGAGACGACGGGGCGGCTGCGCGGCTCGAGCGTCGGCTGGCCGGCGCCGGGATCGCCGTGTGGCGAGATGTCTCGGGCATCGGGGCCGGCGAGGCCTTCCGCGGATCGATCGTGGAGGGCATCGAAGGCAGCCAAGCGGTGATCGTCCTCCTCAGCCGGCACTCGGTCGCCTCCCCGGAGGTGCTGAGCGAGCTCGAGCTGGCGCGGGAAGAGCGGACCGCGATCATGCCGGCGTACCTCGAGGCACTCGACCGCAAGCTCCCGAACCAGCTCCGGGGGTTGGTCGCCGGAGCCCAGGCCACAAACCTCTACGACGACTTCGAGGCGGGCGCGGCCCGCCTCGTGTCCTGGTTGCTGGGCCGCGGCTTCGGGCCGCGAGAGCCCCTCCCGGCGACTCATGGGGAGCTCCTGGCGATGGGGCCGGTGGGCGTGGAGCAGCTCGCGGACCGGCTGGAGTCGGAGATCCGCGCCGGCAAGTGGTCCGACGCCCGCACGCTGTGCGTGCTCGGGCAGTGCCATCTCCACCTGCGCCGCTACCCGGAGGCGCTGGCGACCCTGCGCCGCGCCGTGCAGCAGGACGACCGCTCGCCGGCCGCCCTGCACTGCCTGGCGCTGGCGATGGTCGCCGGGCGCCGCCCGCGGGCGCTGACCTCACGAGACGCGCAGCGGATCGGCCGGCTCCTGGATCGGGCGGCGCAGCTCGACGGCCGGGCCGGGCACCACGACTGCCTGGCGGCGGTCGTCAAGGCGGACTTCTACGAGGGCCATGGCCTGCTCGTGCCGCCGCCATCGATCGACGAGCTGCGCGACCGGGCGCGCCGCAAGGGCCTCGACCAGGGCGAGGTCGACCGAATCACCACCACCGTGGACATCGACGAGCGCACCTGGAGCAGAGCGATCGGGCCATGAGGGGAGCAGGCAGATGACCGCACTCGGCATGACGACGACCGGCGCCACGAGGCGCGAGCTGAAGGCCGTGAAGCGCTTCTTCAACCGCGTGCCGAAGTGGGCGTTCGTGGCGCTGGCGGCGGCCGCTCCCGTGGCGGTGGGGGGACTGGGGTCAGGTACCGACGCCGCCGCCGCGTTCGCCGCGGCCGGCGCTGGTCTCGCGGTCGTGGCCATGCTGCGGATCCTCCCGGTGTTGGCGCGCCGGCCCAGCGGTCGCCAGATGGACGAATGGCTGAACCGGGACCTCACCCGGCTGCGCGAACGGGCGGTCGTCAAGTGCGGCCTGGAGGGTCTCGGCGAGGCGACGGCCGAGCCGGTGGTGCTCAGCGGGCCCGTGTTCGGAGTGGAAGGCGCAGACTTCGCCGTGAGGGCGCCGCGGCGCGACATCGCCCGCTTCACGCCCGTGGGCGTAACCATCCTCAACTTCCGCGAGCACCAGATCTTCGCGTACCAGTGCGCGCTGGACCGCCTCACCGGCAACGCGCTCGACGAGACCACCGACGAGTACTTCTACCGCGACGTGGTGTCGGTGTCGACGCGCACCGAGACGCTCACGCTGGGCAAGCGGGACCTGACCCGCTTCGGGCGCAAGGTGCTCAACGCCAAGTCGCGCGGCGGCAAGGTGCAGGTCCCCGGTGCCGAGGTGTTCACGCTGACCACCTCGGGCGGCACGAGCATCAGCGTTGTGATCGGGGTGGTGCTCGACCGGCTCAAGCAGCTGGCGATCGGGGCGGGAGGCGACGTGCACGTCGACGCCGCCGAGCGGGCGCTCGCCGGCATCCGCCAGATGCTGCGCGAGAAGAAGATCCCCCAGCGCAGCGATCCGAGCGACGGCCTCGGCGACCTCTACTGAGCGCCGCGCAGCCCCTTGAAGTCCATGACGATCGTCTGGAGGTCGGTGAACTCCTCCAGGCGGCCCCGGCCCCAGCCGGTGTCGGTGCCGGCGGCGCCGCCGAACGGCTGGAACGTCTCCCAGAAGTCGGTGGAGTCGTTGACGATGACGCTGCCGGACCGCACCCGGTCGGCGTACCAGAACGCCTTCTCCAGCGACGAGGTGAACACCGCCGCCTGGAGGCCCAGGTTGGAGCGGTTGGCGATGCCGACCGCGTCCTGGTCGTCGGCGGCCCGCAGGATCGGCACGACCGGCCCGAACGACTCCTCCTGCGACAGCAGGCTGTCCTCGGGGACGCCGTCGACGACGGTGAAGTCGTAGTACAGGTCGGTCGGCCACCCGCCGGCCCGGCCGCCGCCCCGCAGCACGTCGGCGCCGCGGCCGGCGGCGTCGGCGAGGTGGCGATCCATCTTGGCGGCGGTCGCCTCGTTGTTGAGGGGGCCCATGTTGGTGGCCTCGTCGAAGGGGTCGCCGAGCCGCACCACCTCGGACGCCGCCAGTGTCGCGGCCACGAAGTCGTCGTGCACCTCGTCGAGCACGATCACCCGCTCGGTGGCGCAGCACACCTGGCCGGCGTTGTAGTACGCCCCGAAGACCGCGGCCGCGGCGGCTGCTTCGAGATCGGCGTCGGCCGTGACGATCACGGGCCCGTTGCCGGACATCTCCATGATCGAGCGCTTCAGCCCCATCTGGGAGACGATCTTGCGGCCCGTCTCGGACGACCCGGTGAACCCGATGCCGTCGACCAGGTCGCTCGTCACCAGCCACTCCCCCACCTGCGCCCCGCCCGGCAGCACCGACACCAGCCCCTTGGGCACCTCGGCGTCGTCGAACGCCTTGGCCAGCTCCAGCAGGCCCCACGACGTGAACGCCGGCGGCTTGCAAACGACGGCGTTGCCGGCCGCAAGGCCCGGGGCGACGTACTCGATGGGGATGACCACCGGGAAGTTCCACGGCGTGATCGCCGCCCACACGCCAACCGGGCGGTGCACGGTGAACATGCGCTTGGTGCGCTCGGATACCGGGATCACCTCGCCGGTGAGGCGCTTGACGTCCTCGGCGGCGTTGCGGAAGTACTCGACGCACTCCTCGATGTCGCCCACCGACTCCTCGTGATACGGCTTGCCCTGCTCGAGCGTCTGGATCTTGGCGATGTCCTCGACCCGGGCCTCGATGGCGTCGGCGATCCGGTGGCAGAGGTCGGCCCGCTCGAAGGCGGTCCAGTGGCGGTAGGCCTCGCTCGCCTCCTTGGCGGCCGCCGTGGCGCGCCGCACATCGGCCTCGGAGGGCAGCGGGACGTTGGCGATGTGCTCGCCGGTCACGGGGCTGATCAGCTTGTGGGCGTCGGTCCCGGTGCCCGGCACCCACTCCCCCGCCAGGTACATGTCGAGGTCGGGCATCAGGCGGCCACGCTACCAGTTGCCCGCACCCGAACCGCAGGTACGCTGGCGGCACAGCCGACAGGAGGGGCCATGAGCTTGCAGGGACCGGACACCGCGGCGTGGTTCGCGAGGGCGCGGGAGGCCCTGCTGCTCGGGGTGTCGAGCCAGTTCCGGTACTGGGGCGACGACGACACGCTCGTGATCGAACGCGGCGAGGGCGCGTACGTGTGGGACATGGACGGCCGCCGCTACGTCGACTACCGCAACGGCTTCGGCCCCGTCATCCTCGGCCATGCCCATCCGGCGGTCGTCGCGGCGGTAGCCGAGGCCGCTGCGGCGGGCACCACGTTCGCGCTGACCAACCGGCGCGAGGTGGAGGCAGCCGAGGCGTTCCGGCGCGCCGTGCCGTGGGTCGAGTCGCTGCGCTTCTCCAACACCGGCACCGAGGTCACGATGCACGCCGCCCGCCTCGCCCGCGGCTTCACCGGCCGGGAGGCTCTGGTCAAATTCGAGGGCCAGTACCACGGCGTCCACGACTACGTGCTGTTCAGCACCGCCGGGGCCGCGCCGGGTGGCCTCGGCTCGCCGCTGAGCCCCGTCCCCCAGCAGATGTCGTCGGGCATCCCCGAGACCATCAGGGGCCTGGTGCGCACACTGCCCTTCAACGACCTGGAAGCCGTCGAGCGCCTGTTCCGCCGGGAAGGCCACGCGATCGCCGCGATCTTCGTGGAGCCGATGCTGGGCAACTGCTTCGGGATCATGCCGGAGCCGGGCTTCCTGGACGGACTGCGCCGGATCTGTGACGAGCACGGCAGCATGCTGGTCTTCGACGAGGTGAAGACCGGCTTCCGCATCGCCCTCGGCGGGGCCCAGGAGCACTTCGGGGTCACCCCCGACCTGGCGACGTTCGCCAAGGCGCTCGGCAACGGGTTCCCGGTGGCGGCGCTGGCAGGCCGCGGCGAGGTGATCCGCTCGCTGCTGCCGGGCAAGATCGCCCAGGCCGGCACCTACTCCGGCAACGCGCTGTCGGCGGCCGCCGCTGCAGCGACGATCCGGGAGCTGGCCACCGGCGAGCCGCTGGCGGCCATCGAGAAGCGGGGACGGACGCTGATGGAGGGCGTCGAGGCGATCCTCGACCGCCGCGGCGTCCCCCACCACGTCACCGGGGTGCCCGCGATGTTCGGCATCACGCTGGCCGAGGAGCCGCCCCGCCATTTCCGTGACACCGCCCGCCACGACGCTGCCCTGTACGAGGAGATCGTGCTGGGCATGATCCGCCGCGGCGTCTTCCCCGAGGCCGACGGGCTGGAGCCCTGGTTCTTGAGCGCGGCGCTGAGCGAGGAGGATGTGGCGACCACGCTCACCGCCTTCGACGAGGCGGTGGCGGAGGCGCTGGCCTGAGCGAGCCGCATCCGGTCCTGGCCGACGTGTTGGCGGCCCGGGAGCGCATCAGCGGCGTCGCCGCCCGCACCCCGCTGCGGCACTCCCCCGCATTGAGCGCCGTGGCCGGCGGCGACGTGCACCTGAAGCTGGAGACCTGCCAGCCCACCGGCTCGTTCAAGCTGCGGGGCGCCACCAACAAGCTGCTGTCGCTGGATGAGGGGGCGCGGCGCCGCGGCGTCGTGGCGATGTCGAGCGGCAACCACGGGCGGGCGGTGGCCCACGTGGGGCGCGAGCTGGGCGTGGCCGTCACGATCTGCATCTCGGACCGGGTGCCGCAGGTGAAGCGGCGGGCGATAGCCGACCTCGGCGCCAACGTGGTGGTGGGTGGGCCCGACCTCGACGACGCGGACGCAGCGGCCCGGCGGATGGTCGTCGAGCAGGGCCTCACGTGGGTGTCGCCCTTCGACGACCCGGCGGTGATCGCGGGCCAGGGAACGATCGGGCTCGAGATCCTCGACGACCTGCCCGGCGTCGCCGAGATGCTGGTGCCGCTGTCGGGCGGCGGGGTGATCTCCGGCGTGGCGCTGGCCCTGAAGTCCTTGAATCCGTCGGTGCGGGTCGTCGGGGTGTCCCAGGACCGGGGGCCGGCGATGTACGAGAGCCTGGGGGCGGGCCGCATCGTTCCGGTGGACGAGGAAGACACCCTGGCCGATGCGCTTGCCGGCGGGCTGGGCGAGGAGAACCGCCACACGATGGCGATGGTCGCGGAGCTGGTGGACGACATCGTGCTGGTGTCGGAGGCCGAGATCGGGGCGGCGATGGCGTGGGCCCATCGAGTCGAGGGCCTCGTCGTCGAGGGCGGCGGCGCCGTGGGCATCGCCGCGGTCCTGGCCGGCACGGTGCGGCCCGCCGCGCCCGCGGTCGTGCTCGTCTCGGGCGGCAATGTCGACCCGGCGACCCACGCCGCGGTGCTCGCCGACTCGGCCGGCTCGGCGCCACCGGCCTAGCTTGGTCGTTCGGCCGGGCGCGCCCGGCCGAACTACTGCCGAGGAGGAGACTGTGAGACACAAGAGATGGACGCTGGCGGTGCTGGTCGTGGCGGTGCTCGCCATGGTGGCGGCCGCCTGCGGCGACAGCGACGGCGGCGGCGGCGACTTCGACACCCGCACGGCGGGCACCCTGACGGTGGGCTCGGACATCCCGTTCCCGCCGTTCGAGGACTTCGACGACGCCGGCAACGTCGTCGGCTTCGACGCAGAGCTGATCGAGGAGATCGCGCAGCGGATCGACCTCCAGGTCGAGTGGGTGGACACGGACTTCGACACGATCTTCACCCAGCTCGCCACCGGCACCTTCGACATGGTGGCGTCGGCGACCACGATCACCGACGAGCGTTCGGAGATCGTCAACTTCACCACTCCGTACTACAAGGCGCAGCAGGCGCTGACGATCAACCCGAACGAGACGCCCGGCATCGACAACGTCGACGACCTCGGCGACGGCGACACCGTGGCGGTGCAGACCGGCACCACCGGCAAGGACTGGGCCGAGGAGAACCTGGCGCCGAACGGCGTGGCGGTGCGGGAGTTCCCGCAGGCCCCCGACACGTGGATCGCCCTGGAGGGCGGCCAGGTGACCGGTGTCATCTTCGACGAGCCGGCCGCCGTCGAGGAGGCGTCCGGCCGCGAGGGTCTCGAGGTGGTCGACGTGATCGACACCAACGAGAACTACGGCTTCGGCGTCGACCCGAGCAACGAGGCGCTGCTGGACGCCGTGAACGACGCGCTGAACGAGATGATCGACGACGGCACCTACCAGACGATCTACGACAAGTGGTTCGTCGCCCCGGCCGGGAGCGTCGCCGAGGGATAGCCAGACCCGAACGAGTAGCACGACGAGGGGCCCGCGCCGTAGCGTGGGCCCCTCGCTTTTGCCCGAACGAGGAGGGATCACCATGACCGTCGCGGTGGCGGAGCGCACCCGGCCCGACCGGGGCATCAAGTACCTGATGGCGGAGCAGACCGCCGAGTCCTGGTGGGCGCTGGGGCTGGGGGCGGGGGCGATGGCGCTGCTGGTCCTCGGCCCGGTCGCGGTGGTCACGTCGTTCGGGTGGACGCCGCCCGAGAACCTCGCCGACGGGCTCGGCAGCACGGGGATGCTCGCCGTGCTGATCGCCGTGATCGCCATCGGGCTGGCCGCGGCCGCCCTCGGCTTCTCCCGCTTCCGGAACATGCCGACCAAGTCGGCGAAGGAGGCGATGATCTCGGGGGCGGTGCTGGGGATCCAGGCGGCCGTGCTGTCCGGGGTGTTCCTATGGGTCCGGGCCGGCGACCTGGAGCTCATCACCCGCAACTTCCTCGACTTCGAGCTGCTCGGCGAGTTCTGGCGGCGGTTCATCACGGGCGCCAAGAACACGGTCATTCTCACCGTCGGCGGCGCGCTGATCGGCATCGTCGGCGGCCTGATGCTGGCCGTCTTCGCCATGTCGAAGCGGTCCGTGGTGCGGGCCCCGGCCCGGGTCTACATCAACTTCTTCCGGGGCACGCCGCTCATCTGGCAGCTCAGCTTCGCCGGCCTCGGCGTCGTCGCCGCGCTGCGGCTCGACTTCACCGCCTACACGGTGGCGATGGTGGTGCTCGGCTTGAACGCGGCCGGATACTCCGCCGAGGTGTTCCGGGCCGGCATCCAGTCGCTGGAGCGGGGCCAGGCCGAGGCCGCCCGGGCGCTCGGCATGACCTACGGCCAGTCGCTGCGGTACGTGATCCTGCCCCAGGCGGTGCGGCGGGTGATCCCGCCGCTCACCAACGAGTTCGTGATCCTCATCAAGGACACGTCGCTGGTGATCGTGCTGGGGCTCACCTTCGCGCAGAAGGAGCTGCTCGGGGCGGGGAGGGACATCTACTCCTCCACCGCCAACGCCACCGCCTTCCTGGGGTCGGCGTTCGGGTACCTGATCATCACCCTGCCGATGATCCGCCTGGTGACGATCCTCGAGAAGAAGCTGCGCAGCGGCCTGACGAGCGTGGTGGGATGATGCGGGCGACGGGAGGCGAGCGATGAACCCCGACGGGTCCCTGAT
>JBFJZV010000136.1:0-9772 GCA_041621915.1 Acidimicrobiia bacterium
ACCGCGCCGGCACACTGGAGGGCCCCCCTGGCGACCGGCCCGTTGTCGGAACCCACCGCTTCCCTTCCCGATCAGGGCGACTGGACGACGGATTGTATGCTCCGGCACCCCCAGCGTGCGCCCCAGTCGTTCGGCTCTTTCAGCGCGCCAAAGGTCTCGATAGACCCATGGCATTCCGCCGGCTGAGCGGGTGGTGTCTGATGAGGAGACGATCACCAAGTGCCCCGACGCCAGAGTGGCGGGTCGAACCTCAGCGACGCCTAGCCCGCGGATACCGGCCCTCGGAAGGTGCCAAGGTCGGCGATGTGCCCCAGCGCGGCGATGTCGGCCGACTTCAGATCTTTGGCTTCGACGGTATCGGCCCAAAGCTCCAGCGCGGCGGCCCGCTCGGCCCGTGACTTGCTCATCTCGTGCCCCAGCCGGTGAGGAAGTTGGGACGCGCCGGCATCGCATCAATGATCGCTGCGCCGGTTATCGACCTCGGCCATGGCCGTCAAGATTTGTTGACGGGCCCCGTTCGTCGACCATGGGCTGAGGCTACGCGTGAGCGGCGCGCCGGGCTAGCAGCTGGCGCATGGGCCGGAGCCATGACTCAAGCGACGTTCAAGAAGCTCCGCAGCGCCCGGCGGATGACGTGGCTCGCGGTTGTGTGGTCGGCGGCAGCCCGTGCGTCGATCGCCGTACGAAGCTCCGGATCGATGCGGACCGGTACGACATCTGCCGGTCCAGAGCCGATCGGCGGCCGGCCGCGCCGGCGCCCTTGCAGTGCTTCGACGTCATACTCGGTGCGCTCGACTTCATCGGCGAGCGCCTCGATGTCGTCGTCGGTCAGTGGACGCCCTCCCCGGGCTCCCGGCTGCCCTGCTCGGCTACGCCGCCGGCGAAGGCGAGCCGGCCAGGCACGAGGTGGTGCAAGTCGGCAAGAAGCTCCCCGTGGTGGCGCTCGATCTCGCCGGAATCCCTGACGCCGTGCTCGCGCAGGTTGCCGGCGTTGCCGAGCGCATCGACGAACTCCGGGGGGCGTCGCCAAGCTGACGGATCGCTCACCGGGGAGCGGTCAGGGCGGCGATCCCGGGTACGGCAGCGCGCCACCCCGCGATGCCTCCCAGACTCGCCAATCGAGTTCGTAGGCCTTGAGCCCGAGCTCGTCGGCCGCCCGCCGCATGCACTCGATCAGCTCGGTGTCGTTGAGGGCCCGGCCCACCGCCGCTTCGGCGAAGCGGCGGACGTGGACGTCGGGCTTCACCGTCTCGACGCCCTGGCGCATCACGAGCCATTGGAAGACGGCGATGCCAAGACCCTTGATGCGCCCTTCGAAATCACGCTTGAAGTCTGCCCGCTCAGCCCAGCGCTGCAGCGACGGCTGATCGATGACGCCGACACTTCGGAAGTACGCCGCGAGATCGCGCAGCTGGTGGGCTCGCGTCCATAGGTTGTATCCCCAGAGCGACTGGGCCAGCGCGGTGTTGCCGACCTGGTCGTCCTCGAAATCCGCCAAGTGGTCCTCGAGGTCGTCGAGGGTGCGGATCTCGTTCCAGAGGCGCGCTTGGTGGTGCTCGAGCGCACGCACCACGACGGGTGTCTGCATCATGTAGTCGAGGACGGTCTCCATCATGTTCTTGACGAAGTCGGTCTCGATGTATGAGCTCTCGGCAGGCGGCAGCCCGCGTGCAGCTTGGACGACCGAAGCGACGTCGGCGGCGTTCACAGCCATTTGATCTGATCGTACGCGGGTGCCAGGCCGCCGGGTCATCCGAGCGGGCTACGAAGTCGATCCGATCACCGGGGCGTAGCGCTTCTGTGCAGCCTGCGCCGAGGTGCCGAGCAGCGCGCCGATGCGACTCCAGGGAACGTTCGCCGAGCGGGCACGGGCCACTGCGTCGATGACCTGCTGTTCGCTGCGGGCCCGGGCGAGCGCAGCTCTTTGCAGGAGGTACTCCTCGACCGGGACCTCCGTGGCTCGTTCCGGGTCGAAGTCCTCGAATCGCTGAGCGATCTCGTCGGCATGTTCGAGGATCTCTCGGATGGATCGAGGCATGGTCAGTCCTTCAAGAACCGTCGGCGGGCGGGCATCGCATGGAAGATGAACTCGACGCCCTGAGCGGTCGTGACGCCGATCTCGAGCAGTCGCCCGTGCATGTCACCGCCGACGAGCATGACGAAGTCATCGAGAACGAGGACCCGGATGGGGTTGCGATATGCGTGCAGCATGTCTTGAGCCTCCACGCCGTGCCGGAACGCGCTTGCCTGGATCACCGGATCCACGGCGACAACTTAAGTTGATACGATACCACGGCGGCCCCGGATCTCTACCGGAGCCGACTATGAGGCCAGCGTGTGACAGAACTCCCACTTCGGCCTGCCCCCACGCTTCGTAGTGGACGCGTTGGCGTAGGGTCATGGTCCGATCAAGGCTGCGACGGCCGCGCGAAGGTCGTCGGGGATGTCCTCCACTGCGTCGAGGCGTTGGGCCAAGGTCTCCGCATCGACGAGGTCGTGCGATTGCATCGCCCGGCAGAACTCGAGGTCGCGAGCCCGGTGCGCTATCGCCTTCGCGATCCACAGGTCGTGCGGTTCGAGGCACCACGCAACGACGCCAGGGGCATCGGGGGACTCGTAGCGCACCAAGCGCTCCCTCCACCCCTGCGGCAGCACCGCTGTCGCCTCTGTCACGCCTTGGGCGTAGTAGCCGAAGGTGTCGTGGAAGATGGAGGCTTCGCCGATCGAGCCGTCGATCAGGTCCGCTTTTGTGCCGTCGACGTCGCCGAAGACGGCGATATCCACCTCTGCCGACCGCTCCGCCTCAGGGAACAGCGGCCCGGTGAGCGACGCATGGATCGCCTGGCTGCCGATCACCAGCAGCTCGCCGGTCCCCAGGATCGATGCGGATGATCTGATGGCGTGGTCGAACTCGTGGCGCTTCATGCTGCTCCCTCGCGTTCCGAGGCCTGGAAGCGGCGATACACCGACGCTCGTTCGCTCGCGCTGAGGAGGCCGGAGAACGGTGTCACCTGTCGGAGTTCGCGCATCCACTCCCCGGGGTCGACGAGGAGGTCTGCCAGGTCGCCGGCCGGCAAGTCCAGAAGTGCGCGCCACCTGGCGAACAGCCGCCGGGCACCCGGATGCTGTGCAGACCACCTGCGAAGGTTGCGTCTTGCGCGGGCCCTGACTGCTGCCGGATCGGCCGTCAGCTTCTCGGCGATGGCTCGATGCAAGGCGATGCTCCGGCGATCCTCACGGGTGAGGGGGGGCACGAAGCTCGTGACCAACCGCAGATCGACGGCGGCGGCGAGCCGCGACAGCGTCCGAATCGTCGGTGACTTCTTCCCCAGCTCGTAGGCGGCGATCGTCGGCTGAGAAGTGCCGGCCTTCTCTGCGAGCTGCGTCTGGGTGAGGCCCGCACGGCTGCGGAGTTCGCGCACCGGGTTCATATGCCCCGAATCATAGCCGATCGAATATATCTTGCCGAGAGATCGAGGCCGAGCGGACCGCGGAAGGCGGAGCGTCTGATCGGCCCACGAGACCCGAAGAGGCGCTGGCGATGGACCGGCGCTGGGTTCGGCAGCTACCCGCCGGGAGCCCCACCGGCTTGTAGCGTCGCTCCTTGTGACGGAACCTTTCCGGCTCGATCCGCTGCCGGTCGG
Source organism: Acidimicrobiia bacterium (assembly GCA_041621915.1). GTDB lineage: Bacteria > Actinomycetota > Acidimicrobiia > Spongiisociales > JAOTWH01 > JBFJZV01. The sequence continues at coordinate 3,645 of JBFJZV010000136.1, forward strand.
CCTCTACGAGCGGCTCGTGACCGACGCGCTCCGGGATGCGATCACCGCCGCCGAAGCGGACGGGTTGATCGCCACCCGGGAGGACGTCGACGCCGCCGAGATCGACGTGGTGATCGCCCGCCACGTCGCCGCGGCGCTCGCCAGCCGCGTCGGAGCGCTGCCCGAGCGGGAACGGAACCAATCGGCGGTCGACCTCGCCAACACTGTGGTCGAACTCATCGATGCGAGCGCGCTCGACCGCGTCGCCGCCGCCGAGCAGCTCGTCGCCATCACCCCGCCGGCGCTGCCCGGCCAGCCCGGCGCGCCACCCCGGCCGGCTGGAGGTCTGTCCGCAACCGCACTCCTCACCAACGCCACCGGCGAGCCCGGCGTGGGCGCGGAAGTCCGCGCCGAGCTGCAGTCGGCCGACTCGGTCGACCTCATCGTGGCCTTCGTCCGCTGGAGCGGGCTCCGCACGATCGAAGCCGAGCTGCGCCGGTTCCTCGACTCGGGGCGGCGGCTGCGGGTGATCACCACCACCTATACCGGAGCGACCCAGCGGCGGGCGCTCGACCTCCTCGCCCGCATGGGGGCCGAGGTCAAAGTCTCCTACGACACCCGCACTACCCGCCTCCACGCCAAGGCATGGCTCTTCCTCCGCAACACCGGCTTCCACACTGCGTACATCGGCTCCTCCAACCTCTCTCGCGCCGCCCTCCACGACGGCCTCGAATGGAACATCAGGGCCTCGGCGGTCACGTCGCCGGGGATCATCGAGAAGTTCGCCGCCACCTTCGAGACCTACTGGGAGGACGACCACTTCGAGCCCTACGACCCCGACCGGGACGCCGAGCGCTTCGACCGGGCCGTCGGGTCGGCCCGCCGCGACGCCCCCCTGGACGTGGCGTTGCTCGACGTTCGGCCGTACGCCTTCCAGCAGCGGATGCTCGACGCCCTCGAGGTCGAACGAGAACGCCACGGCCGATGGCGCAACCTGGTGATCGCGGCCACCGGCACCGGCAAGACTGTGGTCGCCGCCCTCGACTACCGCCGCCTGAAGGCGAGCTGGGACCGGGCCCGGCTCCTGTTTGTCGCCCACCGCAAGGAGATCCTCGACCAGGCGCTGCGGACCTTCCGGGCCGTGCTGCGGGACGGCGCGTTCGGCGAGCGATACGTCGATGGCCACCGGCCCGACGAGTGGGACCACGTCTTCGCGTCCATCCAGTCGCTCACCTCGCTCGACGCCACGAGCATCGACCCCGCCCACTTCGACGTGGTCATCGTCGACGAGTTCCACCACGCCGCCGCCGACACCTACCGGCGCCTCCTCGACCACGTCGCGCCCCGGGTGTTGCTCGGCCTCACCGCCACCCCGGAACGGGCCGACGGCCAGGACGTCCGCGAGTGGTTCGGCAGCCGGTACGCCGTCGAGCTGCGGCTGTGGGAGGCGCTCGAGCAGGGGCTCCTCGTGCCGTTCCACTACTTCGGCGTTCACGACGACGTCGACCTCTCCGGCCTGGGATGGTCGGGCGGCCGGTACCCCACCGCCGAGCTCGACAATGTCTACATCGGCGACGACCGCCGGGTCGCCAAGATCCTCGGGACCGTCCACGACAAAGTCGCCGACCCCGCCGCCATGCGGGCGCTCGGATTCTGCGTGAGCATCCGCCACGCCGAGTACATGGCGCACCGCTTCACCCAGGCCGGCATCCCGTCGCAAGCCGTCTCGACCCACACGTCCTCCGAGGCCCGGGCCGCCGCGCTCCGCAAGCTGCGAGACGGCACCGTCAACGTGGTCTTCGCGGTCGACCTGTTCAACGAGGGCGTCGACGTGCCGGAGGTCGACACGGTGCTCTTTCTGCGGCCCACCGAGAGCGCCACGGTGTTCCTCCAGCAGCTCGGGCGCGGCCTGCGCCACGCCGCCGACAAGCCCTGCCTCACCGTGCTCGACTTCGTCGGCAACCAGCACCGCCGCTTCCGCTTCGACCAGCGCTTCCGGGCGCTGCTGCGCGGCACCCGGAGGGACGTCATCGCCGCCATCGAGCAGGACTTCCCGTTGCTGCCGCCCGGCTGCCACGTCGAGCTCGACCGGGTCGCCCGGGACATCGTCCTCGCGAACGTCCGGGCCGCCCTTCCGACCCGGTGGCCCGAGCGGGTCGCCGAGCTGCGCAGCCTCGGCGACGTCGGCCTCGCCGAGTTCCTTGCAGCCAGCGGGCTCGAACCCGACGACGTCTACGCCAACAACCGCTCCTGGACCGAGCTGCGGCGAGCCGCCGGCCTCCCTACGGCACCACTAGGCCCCGAGGAACGGCGGCTGCTCCGCGCCGTCCGCCGGCTGCTCCACGTCGACGACCCGCTCCGCCTCGACCACTATCGCCGGTGGCTGCGGTCGGAGCACCCACCTCGCCCGGAAGGCGACGCACAACGCCGCCTGCTGTACATGCTTCACCTCGGGCTCTCCGGTACCAGCGCCAGGTACCCCAGCCTCGACGCCGCACTCGCCAACCTGTGGGCGCACCCGGCGGTGCGGGCCGAGTTGGTGGAGCTGTTCGACGTCCTCGACGCCCGCGCCGACCACCTGCCCAACCCGCTCGGGCTGGCGCTTGCCGTGCCGCTGGCCGTCCACGCCCGCTACAGCCGGGATGAGGTGCTCGCCGCCTTCGACCAGGGGACGCCGGTCAAGCCGCCGCAGCTCCGGGAAGGCGTGCGCTTCGACGAGGCGACGCAGACCGACCTCTTCTTCGTGACGCTCGACAAGACCGACAAGGGGTTCTCACCGACCACCCGCTACCGCGACTACGCCATCTCTCCGCACCTCTTCCACTGGGAGTCGCAGAGCACGACGACGGCGGCGTCGCCCACCGGGCAGCGCTACGTCCACCATGTGCGGGACGGCACCAACGTGCTGCTGTTCGCCCGGGAGCAGAAGCGAGGGCTCACCGGCGCCGCCCGGGCGTACCTCTTCCTCGGGCCGGCTACCTATGTCCGGCACGAGGGGGAGCGGCCGATGGCGATCACCTGGCGGCTGCGCGACCCGATGCCGGCCGACTTCTTCCAGGAGGCCCGGGTCGCCGCCGGGTAGCGCTCCACCGGGGACGCGCCAGGATGACGGCGACGTGCGACCGAGTGCCCTGATCTGGATCGCGGCCGGCGCGGCGGCCGTGGCGGCCGCCGTGGCCCTGGCGTGGCCGGGTGGCGGCGGTCGGGACGGCTCGGTGCCCGACGCACCAGTCGCCGCACCAACGTCCACGGCCCGGGCTCGGCCGCCGCAGCCCACGGCGCCGGCGACCACGACGACCATGTCGACGACCAGCGTCGCTCCCGCCACCACCACCCCAACGGCGGCCCCGCCCACGACGCTCATCACTGCCAGCGGTTACCGCTGGGAACCCAAACCCGCGACCGGCCCCGGGATCGTCGCCCCTGGCGGCGCCCTCACGAAGCACCTGGCCGAAGACATCGCCACCGCCTTCCAGCTCGACCTCGCCGACGTTGAGGCGGCGATCGCGGCGGTCGAGCTGCCACCCGAGGCTCGAGGCAACCCGGAAGGCTGGCTGGCACCCGGCCGCTACGAGCTACTCGACGGGGCGGGTGCCGAAGAGCTCGTGCAGGCGATGGTGGCCCGCCGGGTGTCGCAACTCGACGGGCGCAACGTCCCCCGGGACGAGTGGCACCGGGTGCTGACCGCCGCCTCGGTGATCGAGACGGAGACCTACAACCAGAACGAGAAGCCCAGGGTGGCACGCGTGCTCGTCAACCGGCTGGACGGGGGCGGACCGCTGCAGATGGACTCCATCATCCTGTACCCGGTGCCCGACACCCGGATATTCACCACCGCCGCGGAACGGGCCGCCGACGACACGTACAACTCCTACCGTCACGATGGGCTTCCACCAACGCCGATCTCAGCCCCGGACGAGGCGTCCCTCGACGCGTTCCTGGCCCCGACGCCGGGCGACTGGTGGTTCTACGTGACGATCGACCTGGAGTCGGGCGAGACGCACTACGCCGCAACGTACGACGAGCACCAGGCCAACGTCGATCTGCTCCGAGCCTGGCTCGCCGAGAACCCGACTCCCTGATCGGCGCGCCCGTCAGCCGGCCAGTGCGCCGGGGACGAGCGTCACGGTCGCCGGGCCGACCGGTAGCTGCACCGGCTCGTCACCGGAATGGCGCCCGACCACCCGGTACTCGGCCTCGCCTTCGATCAGCCGATGCTCGATGATCTCGGGGCCCTCCGGGTCGATCACCCAGTAGGTCGGGAGGCCCGCCGCCGCGTACTTCCCGGCCTTCTTCAGCAGGTCGGCAGCTGGATCACTCGACAGAATCTCCACGGCGAGGTGCGGGGTGCCGGTGTAGCGCACCTGCTCGCCCGTCCTGTCCGTGACGACGAGGTCGGGGATGAACTCGTCGCCGGCCGGCTTCCACGCCCAGGCCAAGGTCACCTTCAGCGTGGCGGGCAATTGAGCGTCGAGCCGCTTCGCCAGCTCGAACGCGATGTCCTGGTGGCGTTGCGTCGGGGATGGGCTCATGACCAGCATCCCGTCGATGTACTCGCCGCGCACGTCCGGGCCGAGGGCGGCGTAGTCCCGCCACGACATGGGGATCCGGTCTCCTGGGCGGAGCGTCGTCTGCATCGCATGCACCGTACACCTCCCATGTCCTCCCGCGGTCATGCACCGGGAAGCATGCAATGCAGGTGTGACAAAGATGCAGTGTCGCCGGATAGCGCCGGCGCGCGCTACTTGCCGTCGAGCTTGGCGATGTTGTCCAGCTCGTCGGGGTCTGGGGCGGCGACGTCGAGGAAGGCGTTCACGCAGTCGACCGCCACGGCCGGGGCGGTGCGCTTCAGGCTGAGCGTCAGCACGTTGGCGTCGTTCCAGCGGCGGGCGTTCTCGGCGATCCACGGCTCGTGGGCCTGGGCGGCGCGCACCCCGGGGACCTTGTTGGCGGCGATGGCGGTGCCGGTCCCCGTCCAGCACATCAGCACGCCGAAGTCGGCCTCGCCGTCCGCCACCGCCCGGGCCACCGCCTCCGACATCTCCGGCCAGTGTTCCCCGGCCTCGGGCTCCACCACCTCGGCGCATGCCCGCAGCGCCTCGAGCACGGCGGCCACGCACTCGTTGGTGTCATCGGCGGCGAAGGCGACGATCATCCCCTGACAGTAGACCGGCGCATGCCATCATCGCCGCCGGAAGGGAGCAGGCATGGACATCGGCGAGCGGCTGGCGCAGGGCACCGTGGTGGTGATGGACGGCGGCACGGGCACCGAGATCCAGCGCCGCGGCGGGCGGATGGACGACGCCGTCTGGTGCGGCTCCGCCCACATGGAGGATCCCGACCTCGTCCGCACCATCCACGAGGACTACCTGCGGGCCGGCGCCGAGATCGTCATCGCCAACACGTTCGCCACGTCGAAGGCGGTCCTCGACGCGGCGGGGCGGGGCGGGGAGTTCGTGGAGTCGAACCGGCGGGCCGTGGAGCTGGCCGTCCAGGCTCGCGACGCCGCCGCCGGGAAGCCCACCTGGGTCGCCGGGTCGATGTCGGCGATGCTGCCCCTCGGCGAAACCGACGCCGGCGGCCCGCGGCGGGGCACCGAGGCCGACTACCGGGCGCAGGCGGAGATCCTCGCTCACGCCGGCGCCGACGTCCTCGTCGCCGAGATGATGCTCGACCTCGCCGGCGCCACACCCCTGGTGAGGGCGGCGGCGGCGGCTGGGCTGCCGCTGTGGGTGGGCTTCAGCGCCTCGCGCGCCGCCGCCGGCGCCCTGACCGGCTATCAGTCCCCGGGCAGCTACCTGGGCCGGCCGGCCGGTGACTTCGGCGACCTGGTGGCCGGCGTGCTCGCCGTCGGCGGCACGCTCGCCGGGGTGATGCACAGCGAGGTCGACGTCACGGGACCGGCCCTCGCGGCGCTGGCCCGCCACTGGGACGGGCCGACGATGGCGTACGCCGAGACCGGCCATTTCACCCAGCCGTACTGGCAGTTCGAGGAGGCGGCGTCGCCCGAGGAGTACGCCGGCGCCGTCGCCGGCTGGGTGGCCGACCACGGCGTGCAGGTGGTCGGCGGCTGCTGCGGCACCGGCCCCGACCACGTGCGGGCGCTGGCCGACCGGCTGGCCTGAGCGAGGAGTACTCATGCGCTATCA
>JBFJZV010000137.1:0-9731 GCA_041621915.1 Acidimicrobiia bacterium
GCGACGGCGCTGCGCAGGCCGGGGATGTCGGTGATGCCGGCGCCCGCGAGGGCGGCGGCCTGCCGGTCGGTGAGGCGGGCGGCGTCCCGCAGCTCGGCAGCCGCAGCCGGCAGCCGCTCCCGCAGCTCGTCGAGCAAGGCGACGCGGCCCGTGGTCGCCAGCTCGGTGAGGATGGAGGCGATGCCCGCCCCTATGCCCGGGACCGCGGTGAGGTCGTCGAGCGGCAGCTCCTGGGAAGGGCCCGGCAGGAGGTCGAGCGCCGGGATCGCCCGCCCGTATGCCACCGCGGAGAACGAGCGGCGGCGCGACGTCAGCCGCGCCAGGCGGCTGAGCTCCCACAGCGTGGCGGCGGCCCGCTGCCGCGCCGTCGGAGGCCGGGCAACGAGCCGGCCGGTCAGTTGTTCGGGGGCGCCTCGCTGATCTCGCCGAGCACCGACTCCGGGTCACGTTCCTCGGCCAGGTCGCCGATCGAGACGATGCCGACGAACTCGTCCCCGTCGATCACCGGCACCCGCCGGACCGCCCGCTGCGCCATGAGCGCCACGACCTGGGCGACGGCGTCGTCGGGCTGGACGGCGAACAACTCGTAAGACGTGTACTCCCCGACCTCGGCGTCGGGGCCGGCCCCGGATGCCAGCGCCCGCACCACCAGGTCGCGGTCGGTGACGATGCCGAGCCCGCCGTCGCCGCCGGAGACGAGCACGTTGCCTATGTTGTGGTCTCGCATCAGCGCGGCGGTCTGATGCAGGGTGGTCCACGGCTCGACGGTCACCAGGTCGGTCGTCATCACGTCGCGTACTCGCTCGGGCATGGGGTCCTCCTGGGGGTCTGGTCCAGCCACGGTACCCGGCCGCACTCGGCGGGAAACCGCCCGGTAGTCTCGCCGGGTGACTTCGCTGCCCGAGCGGCTCCCGCTCGCCCGCCTCCCCACCCCGCTGGAACGCTGCGATCGGCTGACCGAGGCGTGGGGAGGGCCGCGCATCTGGGTGAAGCGCGACGACCTCACCGGCTTCGGAATATCGGGCAACAAGATCCGCAAGCTGGAGTTCCACTTCGCCGCTGCCCGAGCCGCCGGAGCGGAGACGGTGGTGACGTGCGGGGCGGTCCAGTCGAATCACTGCCGCGCCACGGCCCTCGTGGCGGCCAAGCTGGGACTCCACGCTGTGCTGTTCCTGCGCTCGCCCGACGGTGAGCCGCCGTCCGAGAGCACCGGGAACCACCTGCTGTCCCACCTCGCCGGCGCGGCCATCCGGTACGTCACGCCGGACCAGTACCGCGACCGAGACGCCCTCATGGCCGACGCCGCTCGAGACGCCGGTCGGTCGTGGGTCATCCCCGAGGGGGCCTCGGACGCGCTGGGCATGTGGGGCTTCGTGCTGGCGATGCAGGAGCTGGCGGACCAGATGACCACCATCGGCCGGCCGGCGCGGGTGGTGTGGCACGCCGCCTCGTCCGGGGGGACGACGGCGGGCATGGCGTGGGCCGCCGACCGGCTTCAGCTCGCCAGCGAGGTGGTGGGCTCGTCCGTCGGGGAGGCCGCCGCCGAGCTGGGCGGGAGAGTGGAGGCGATCTGGGACGAGGCGTCGGCGCGCTACGGCGGGCGGCGCCCCGAGGCGCCATGGTCCGTCGTCGACGAATACATCGGCGAGGGCTACGGCGTGGCGAAGGCCGCCGAGCTGGCGGCGCAGGTCGAGGCAACGTCGCTCACCGGGATGATCTTCGACCCCACTTACACGGGCAAGGCGCTGTACGCCCTCCGGGAAGAGATCCGGCGCGGGCGGTACGGCCCGGGGGACGACGTCGTCTTCTGGCACACCGGCGGCGGCTTCGCCGTTTTCGCCCACGACTTCGGCTTCCCCCCGGGCGGACGGAGTGATCGTGGGGGGGAGTCCGGCCGGAGGCCGGGAGGGGATCAGGCGTAGGCGTGGCGGAACATCAGCGCGATGCGGGGCGGCGCCGCCGCGACCTTCGGCACGCAGTGCTCCCAGGTCCGCTGCGTGCTCCCGCCCATCACCACGAGGTCGCCGTGGCCGAGCGAGAACGTGAGCGACGGCCCTCCGCCTTTCGGGCGCAACCGGAAGCGCCGCGGCCCGCCCAGCGAGACGGTGGCGACCGTGGCCTCCTCTCGATCCCGGGCGATCCGGTCGCCGTGCCACGCCACCGAATCGGCGCCGTCGCGGTAGTAGCCGGCCGAGATGCGGTCCAGCGCCACCCCGTAGCGCCCGGACAGCAGCGCGCTCATCTCGCCGATCGCCGGGTGCAAGTTCGGGGCGGGGCGGCCCACGAGCCGCGGCGTGATCACCGTCCGGTCGTACATCTGCACCTCGGGCTGCTCCCAGGCGACGCCCTCGCGGATCACCTCGAAGAGCGTCGCATCACCGGCCAGCCAGCCCGGGGCCAGGTCGACCCAGGCGGTGGCGTCGAGGCGGCGGCGCTCCAGCGTCCCGAATCCCGGGTCGGGTTGCACCGCTCCCCCGCCGAACAAGCTGTCCTGCGTTGCGAACATGCGTTCGATGCTAGCGCCGGCTCAACACTGGGCGGCGACGAGCAGGGCTCGGCATACGGCCTCCATCTGCTTCGGGCCGAGGGTCGTGATCCGGGACGTGCAGAACGCCGGCGCGATCCCGGTGGTGGAGTCGAGGTTGAGCACGCACTCGACAGGCATCCCGTCGCTGCGGTCGAGCGCCACCTCGGTGGGCAGGCCGCGGACCGTGCGCGTCGCGGGCACGGCGAGCACCTGGGTGAGCAGCGGGGCAACCTCGGTGCGGGTCAGGACCAGGAACGGCCGCCGACCGTGGTCGGGCGGTTCGTACCACCACACGTCGCCGCGGGCTACCACGGCTCGAACCCGGCTGAGCGCTCCTCGGCCCCGAGCCGGCGCATCGTGGCGAGCGAGGCCTCGAAGCGCTGCCGATCGAGGTCGCCCCACTCGTCGAGAGCGGCTGCCGGCACACGCGTATAGCCCGCGACGAGCTCCCGGGTGAGTGCGGCCTCCCTCGCCTCGACGAGGTAGGCCGTCACCGCGTCGCGGATCAAGGCCGAGCGGGAGACCCCCTGCCGGGCGGCCTCGGCGTCGAGCAGTTCCACGAGGTCGTCGGTGAGTTGGACCATGGTTTGTTGGCGTGCCACGCGCCATATCATAGGGCAGTCATATGGCCGACGCTAGGCCTGCCGAGTGACGAAGATGCCGACACCGTCCTCGTCTCCGCACCAGAGTACGTCGTCGTAGGGGATCCACCATGCGGTTCGGGCCCTCACCCGGGCGCTGTAGGCGGCGCGCTCCGGGCAGCCTGCCGGCGGCGGCCCCTCCGTGACCGACTCCACGTAGACGACGGTGACGAGGTACTGCTCCACACCATCCTCGAAGAAGCTCCGCTCGACGTCCCCGAGCGCGTCGAGCGCCACCGGGCGCAGAGCGGCGGGCACGTCGTCCGCGACGGGCTCCTGGAACCGCGCCGGGAGCCAGAACCCGAGAACCGCCAGCGCCGCGCCCAGCGCGAGCGCTACGAGAAAGCCGGTGACGTACCTGACTCGCTCACGTGTTTCCCGTCTGATCCTCATGGCCGGCCTGGTCCGGGCGGCCAACTCTACGGCCGGGCCGGGTTATTGCAGGTCGGCCGGTCGCAGGCCCAGCTTGTCGAGGCGCAGCTCGATGGCGCGCCGCGACCGCCCATGCATCTCGGCGGTCGCCCCAGCGGCATGCCGCGCCGGAACTCGACCTCCAACTCCTGCTCTTCGGCCTTCGTCCACGCCGCGAACGCCTTGGGGTCCCTCTGCCGGGCGCGATAGACGCGCTCCTCGGCGCCGGCGTGCTCGGCGTTGGGGGCGCGAGCTGCGGCAGGAGGTGGGGCAGGGCTCGTGGGGCGCCCGAGCACCCGGTGCAGCCCGGCCAGGAAGCCCTCCAGCTCCTCGAGGTCGTCGATCGTGAGGGCGCAGACCGTCGACGGCTGCTCGCCGTCGGGATGCTCACGGATCTCGAGGTGTCCCCGGTCGGGGTCCGCCACGAACTCGAAGACGGTGTCGTCGGAGCGGACCGTGACCGATCGCTGCTCGGTGATCTGGGCGACAGTGCTCACCGGAGGGCCGATAGCCGCAGCCCGGCCTGGCTATCACGCGCGGGCGGCGGGCCGGTCAGACCCGCCACTCCCCCGCCGCCAGCCTCGGCAGCACGGGGGCGAGGATGCGGTACGTCAGCCCCCAGAGTTTGTGGGCGCCGACCCGGACGTAGGGCGAGAGGCGGGGCTCGTCCCACGTGGGGAAGTCCATGATCTCTTCGTCGTGGTTGGCCGGGTCGGAGACGTACGCGAGGGGCGCCTCGACCACCTCCTCGACCTCCCGCTCCTCCGGCCTCCACACGGGCGGCCGTGCGATGGCCGCGACGAACGGCGTGACCTCGAAGCCGGTGGTGCGGGTCGCCACTGGCTCGAGCTCGGCGACGATCCGGGCGCGGGCCGGGTCGAGCCCGGTCTCCTCGGCGGCCTCGCGGAGCGCGGTGGCGGCCAGGTCGGCGTCGCCGGGCTCCGGCTTGCCGCCCGGCAGCGAGAGCTGGGCGCCGTAGACGCCGTGGTCCGTCCTGCGGACGAGCACCAGCCAGAGATCGCCGCCTGCGGCCCTGAAGACGGGGATCAGCACGGCGGCCTGGGTGCGGGACACCTCGGGAGCGTAGGCTCCCAAGGATGATCCACACGACCACCACGATCCACGTCGCCCGGCCGCCAGCCGAGGTGTTCGTCTACGTCTCCGACTTCGAGAACAACCCCCGCTGGCAGGGCGGCATGGTCGAGGCCCGCTTCGTCACCGACCCGCCGCTTCGGATCGGCTCCAGGTACGAGCAGGTCGCCCGGTTCCTCGGGCGGGACATCGTCTCGACCTTCGAGGTGGTGGAGCTGGAGCCGGGGCGGCTGGTGAAGGCGACCACGGTGGAGAGCACCTTCCCGATCACCTTCACGAGGATCGTCGAGCCCGACGGCCCTGGCAGCACGGTCACCGCGATCGTGGAGGGCGACGCCTCCGGGATCTTCCGCCTCGCCGAGCCGCTGCTGCGCCGCAAGGTCCAGCGCTCGCTCGACGCCGACTACGCGCGCCTGGCGGAGCTGCTCGTGGCCTGACCCCTGTCGGACCGATCCTGGCGCCGGTAATCTGGGGCGGCCAGACCGCGACTCCGGAGCGCACATGATCGACCGCCACATGGTCTTCGACGGGTTCGTCCACCAGCTTCCCGACCTCGACCCGCAGGAGACCGCGGAGTGGCTCGCGGCGCTCGAGGACGTGATCGGCGTCGAAGGGCCGGCCCGAGCCCGCTTCCTGATCGCGAAGCTGCTCGACCGGGCGCGCGAGCTGAACATCCAGGTGCCGGCGTCGGTCAGCACGCCCTACATCAACACGATCCCGTCCGAGGAGGAGCCCTACTTCCCGGGCGACGAGTACCTCGAGCGGCGCATCCGGCGCTTCGTGCGGTGGAACGCGGCGGTCATGGTGATCCGCGCCAACCACGAGGCGGAAGGCATCGGCGGCCACCTCTCGACGTTCGCCTCGTCGGCGCTGCTGTACGAGATCGGCTTCAACCACTTCTTCCGGGGCAAGGCCAGCGGCCCCGGCGACCACGTCTACATCCAGGGGCACGCCTCGCCCGGCATCTACGCGCGGGCGTTCCTGGAGCGCCGCTTCGACGAGGCGGACCTCGACCGCTTCCGCACCGAGATCGGCGGCGGCCTCAGCTCGTACCCGCACCCCCGACTCATGCCGGACTTCTGGGAGTACCCGACGGTGTCGATGGGGATCGGCCCGATCAACTCGATCTACCAGGCCCGCTTCAACAAGTACCTTCAGAACCGCGGCATCGACAACAGCTCCGACTCCCGGGTGTGGTGCTTCCTCGGCGACGGCGAGACCGACGAGCCCGAGACGCTGGGGTCGATCTCGCTGGCCGCCCGCGAGAAGCTCGACAACCTCACATGGGTCATCAACTGCAACCTGCAGCGGCTCGATGGGCCGGTGCGGGGCAATGGGAAGATCATCCAGGAGTTGGAGGCGATCTTCCGGGGCGCCGGCTGGAACGTCATCAAGGTCATCTGGGGCTCGAACTGGGACCCGCTGCTGGCTGCTGACGACGAAGGCGTGCTCGTCAACAAGATGAACACGTCGGTAGACGGCGAGTACCAGCGGTACAAGGCCGAGTCGGGCGCCTACGTTCGCGAGCACTTCTTCGGGCCCGACCCGCGGTTGCGCAAGCTGGTCGAGCACATGAGCGACGAGGAGGTGTGGGCGCTCCGGCGGGGCGGGCTCGACTACCGCAAGGTGTACGGCGCGTACAAGGCGGCCACGGAGCTGACCGGTGCGCCAACCGTGATCCTCGCCAAGACCATCAAGGGCTGGACGTTGGGCCCCGACGTCGAGGGACGCAACGCCACGCACCAGATCAAGAAGCTCACCAACCAGCAGCTCCTGACCCTGCGGGAAAGGCTGCATCTCACCGACGAGATCCCGGCCGACGCGCTGGAGGGCGACGCCGACCCGCCTTACTACCGGCCCCCGGAGGACTCGCCCGAGCATCAGTACCTGATGGAGCGGCGCAAGGCGCTCGATGGGCTGCTGCCCAGCCGCAAGGTCGAGATCCGGGTGCCGCTCGAGATGCCGGGGCGGGCCCCGTTCGAGGAGCTGGCCGCCGGCTCGGGCAAGGTGGAAGTTTCCACCACCATGGCCTTCACGCGGCTGCTGCGAGGGCTGGCCCGCGAGGATGGGTTCGGGCCGCGGGTGGTGCCGATCATCCCCGACGAGGGCCGCACGTTCGGCTGGGACGCGCTGTTCAAGGAGCTGGGCATCTACGCCAGCCAGGGCCAGCTCTACGAGCCGGTCGACGCCAAGCTGCTGCTGTCCTACAAGGAGGCGAAGGACGGCCAGATCCTCGAGGAGGGGATCACCGAGGCCGGCTCGCTGGCCACGTGGACGTCGGCCGCCACCGCCTACGCCACCCGCGGCGTGCCGATGGTGCCGTTCTTCATCTTCTACTCGATGTTCGGCTTCCAGCGGGTCGGCGACCTGATCTGGGCGGCTGCCGACTCCCGCTCCAGGGGCTTCCTGCTCGGGGCGACGGCGGGCCGGACCACGCTGATGGGCGAGGGCCTGCAGCACCAGGACGGCCACTCGCTCGTGCTGGCCTCGACGGTCCCGGTCTGCGAGGCGTACGACCCGGCATTCGCGTACGAGATGGGCGTGATCATCGACCGCGGCCTGCAGCGGATGTTCGTCGACGGTGACGACGTCTTCTACTACCTGACGCTCTACAACGAGAACTACGCGATGCCGGCCAAGCCCGACGGGGTCGACGAGGGCATCGTGCAGGGCCTGTACAGGTGGGCGGAGGCTCCGGAGGGACCGGATCGGCAGGCGACGGTGCTTTTCAGCGGCACGGCGCAGGCGGCCGCCCGCGAGGCACAGGCCGAGCTCGCCGAGCACTACGGCGTCGGCGCCGAGCTGTGGAGCGCCACGTCGTACAAGAAGCTGCGCGAAGAGGCGATGGATGTCGAGCGGTGGAACCTGCTCCACCCCGGCGAGGAGCACCGCACGCCGCTGGTGACCCGCCTGCTGGAAGGCGCGCCGGGCCCCTACGTGGCCGTCAGCGACTACATGCGGGTCGTCCCCGACCAGGTGGGCCGCTGGGTGCCGGGGCGTTTCCTGCCGCTTGGCACCGACGGGTTTGGCCGGTCCGACACCCGGGAGCGGCTGCGGCGCTTCTTCGAGACGGACACCGGCCACGTGGTGGTGGCGGTGCTGTCGGCCCTCGCGGAGGAGGGCAGCCTCGACTCGGCGCTCGTGAAGGACGCCATCGCCCGCTACGACATCGACCCCGACCGCGTCCCCCCGCGGGTGGACTGGCCGGAGGGGTAGGCGGGCGGCCATGGCCTACGACGAGGGGCTCGCCGAGCGGATCCGCCTGCACCTCGGCGGCCAGGCGGGCATCACCGAGAAGCCGATGTTCGGCGGGCTTTCGTTCTTGCTGGACGGCAACATGTCGGTGGGCATCGTGGGCGAGGAGCTGTGCGTGCGGGTCGGCAAGGACCGCCACGACGAGCTCGTCGCCGAGCCGGGTGCCCGCATCATGGACTTCACGGGGAGGCCGATGAAGGGATGGCTGTTCGTCGCCCCCGAGGGCTTCGACAGCGACGCCGACCTGGCGGCGTGGGTGGGCCGCGGCCTGGAGTTCGCAGGCTCGCTGCCGCCCAAGTAGGTACGCTTCCCCCCAGGACGAGGGCTGAAAGGGGCCTACGGTGCTACGTCGGCTGCTGCGCAGCGTCCGGCGGGCGGTCCGGCTGCGGCTGCGGTCGGTGCGCCGCGTCGTCAACCGGCCGTTGCGGTTCTTCACCAATGCAGTGACCGTCGCGTCCCGGCCCGGGGCGGCGTTCACCCAGTGCGGAGGCGCCGACTGGCGGGTGACTTTCCGGCTCGCCCGCCCCTCGGCGAAGGGCGGCTACATCGTGCAGCAGGTCGACGAGCACCGCGACGGCTCGGCCTGCGGTGGCGGGAGCGACGCCGCCGCCCCCACCAGCTACTGGGTGGCGTGGGAGGTGCCGCCCAGCCGCCAGGAGCCCGCCGCCCGGCTGGGAGGCGAAGCCGACTTCGACGACGCCTGCGTGGAGGCCAACCACGCCCACCGGGAGGGCACCCTCGACGTGCTCGGCACCGTCCGCTTCTACGAGGACGTGGCGCTGCCACCCGACATGGTCGCCTTCAACCCCGACACCCGGGCCGGGCGCCTGCCCTCCGCCACGACCCGCCCCCGGTTCTTCACAGGCTTCGGCGCTTCGTACCACGACCTCGCCATGGCCTGGAACTGCTGCGACGACCCCCCGGCCGACCCGAACATCGTGACCGTGCCCGGCCGCAAGGAGCCCGCCCCGCCTCCGCTCCCCGCGCCTGGGCTCGACGGGGAGGCCGCCGACCTCATCGTCGCGGTGCCGCCGTGGACCGACGGGCGCTACGACGAGCCCAAGACCCAAGCGCTTCGCGCCGCGGCCGCCCGGGCTCGCAGCGTGTCGAGCTTTCAGCTCCGCGCCGCCATCCGCGCCTTCGAGGACGCACACCGCAACGCCCCCGACTCCACCCGCCAGCTCTCCCGCATCTACCTGCTGCTCCGTGCCATCTTCAACGTGCCCGACTGGATGGCGCGCACCGACGCAGGGGTGTTCGGTGGCTGGAACCACCCGTCGGTCGGCAAGCCCGGCCAGCCGGCCTTCCGTATCGCGTGGCCGCTGGCGGTCGACGACGCCGGGCGCCTGGTGGTGGAAGGCGAGTTCACGGGATACCGGGGGATGCCATACGACGCGACGGCCGAGTTCGACTTCTTGGCGGCCCGTTTCGACCGGCGGTGAGCCACTCGCCCCTGCCGAGCTCCCGCGCCGCGGCGCGTGCCGCGACGGACTGAGTGCCGCTACCAGGTCAACGGGTCTGCGAAGCGGGTACGGAGGAACTCGCCGTGGCGGGTCATCGCCTCCAGATCGCGGAGCACAACGTCGCGTTCCATCGCATCGAGCTGGGAGCGCAGCAGCTCGAGCTGCTCCAGCAGCACGGAGCGCGCCGACCGGCCGCCGCGCCGCACCCGCCGGTATGCGCCCGGCACCCGCAGGTAGCTGGCCAGCGTCTCCGGCAGGTACTCGAACGCCATCTGCCCGATGACGGTGAGGTGCGGCCCGCCGCCGGGCTCCCGTTCCAGCGCCGCGATCAGCGGCAGCGCC
>JBFJZV010000138.1:0-9717 GCA_041621915.1 Acidimicrobiia bacterium
CGCGGTCGTGTCCCACGACGCGGCGTACCTCGACCCGTTCCACGTCGCCGGCTGCCAGGCGCCACCGTCGACGTTCCACTCGACGGTCAGCGTCCCGGCCGGGTCCTCGTCGCTGGCGTCGATCTGGATCGGTTCCGTCCCCGACACCGTGGCGCCCTCGGCGGGCAGCTCGATCGTGACGGCCGGTGGGTTGTCGACTGCGCCGAAGTCGCCGTCGGCGACGAGAGCGAACGGTTGCGGTCCGAACGGCGTGTTGGCGCCGCGCACCCGCACCGTCCACGTCCCGGCCGCCGCCGATTGGACGTAGACGTTCTCGACGTTGTTCACGGAGTCGAACGAGCCGCCGGTCTGCGACCAGCCGCCGCTGAACACGTTGCCCCGGTACACGGCGCCGCCCGGCGCCTCGACCTCGAGGTTCAGGTTGTTCACCAGGTTCGGGCCCGCCGCCGCGGTCGACGGGTAGTCGCTCCACACCAGCGAAGCCTTGAACGGCGACCCCGCCGCCGGCACGTTGAACGTGTACGTCGCGGTACCCCCGGTGGACACGCCGGTGCCGTTGTCGACGTACTGGTGGGAGCCGTCGACGGCGTTGGCGAGGTCGACCCGGCCCCAGCCCTCGTGGACGTTGGGGATCGGGTAGTCGTTGTCGTCGGCGCCGTCGTTGTTCTCGTCGGCCATGTCGTGCGCCGAGTTGATGAGCGTCGCCTTCACCAGCGCCGCGCTGGCCGAGTGACCGAAGTCCTTCTGATAGAAGTCCCGCACCACGGTCGCCGCGCCGGCGACCAGCGGGTTGGACATCGACGTGCCGCCCATGTGCTTGTACGCGTCGTTGCGGGGCATCCCCCAGCCGTCCCACTGGTAGAGCCCGTTCTGCGGATTGAGCGGATCGCCGTAACCCTCCTGGTACAGGCTCGAGTAGCCGGACAGGATCCAGGTCCCCGGGCCGACCACGTCGGGCTTGATACGGCCGTCGTCGGTGGGCCCCCGGCTCGACCAGGCGGCCATCTGCTCGGCGTTGCCCGCCGTCGAGTCGTTCGACAGCGGCGCCGTGAAGAAGTCCGCCGGGTACCGGGAGCCCCACGTGCCGAGGAAGCCACTCTGGTTGCCGCCCATCGAGGAACACGTCTGGCCGGTCTGGTAAGCGTCGTGCGACGTGTAGCCGAGCCCGGTGTCGCACGGCCAGCCGTCGGGCCGCACGTTCTCGGACGCCCCCACGGTGATCACGTTCTTCGCGGTGGCGGGTGAGCCGATCGAGTCGTCGTCCACGATGGCGTTGGCGGGGCTGGTGTCGGTGCCGTCGTTGCCGGCGGAGAACGTGATGGCCATGTCGGGGTTGTTCCACACGAAGTCGTCGGTGTCCGCCGAGTCCTGCGTGTAGTCGCCGGACACGTCGCTGCCCCACGAGTTCGAGTGGATGCGAGCGCCCGCGTCGTAGGCCTGCTGGTAATGCACGCGCAGATCGTCGGGCAGGCCGATCAGGTAGTAGCCGTCCTGGTTGCCTCCACAGAACGCGTAGAAGTCGAGGTAGTCCTCGGTCGCCTGGAACACCAGGTTGGCGGCCGGGGCGTTGCCGCGCCCGACGCCGGTTGCGTCGCCGTCTCCGAGCACGGAGACCGACACGTGGGTGCCGTGGCCGGAATCGACGTCCTGCGGCCCGTCGCCGCGGACCCGGTAGCAGCCGCCCGCATTGGGGGCGCTCCAGTCGTAGATCGCCGTGATCCGGCTTGCGGGGATGTCGGGATGGGCCCCGGACGCCGTGCCGTTCCCGAGGCCGGTGTCCGACACCGCGGCGATCTGCGTGGAGCCGTCGTAGCCGGAGGCGATGGCGGCGTTGGCGCCCATGATCACCCCGCCGCCCTGTTCGTTGTGCTTGCGGTTGAACCGGAACGTGTCCACCCATGCGACGTCGACGACGTTGGCGATGGCCTCGAGCTGGGCGAGGTCGGCGCCGACCAGCAGCTCGGTGGCGCTGCGGCGCAGCACCCGGGCGCCGCTGCTCGCGATCGCAGCGGTGGCGAGGCCGCCGTCGGCGCCCCGCTCGATCTGCACCTCGTACAGCCCGGCGGTCGGGTCCAGCGTCGGGTTGACCTTGTAGGCGGGCTGGAACACCCCCACCCAGGCCACCTCGTCGAGGCCCTCGGCGGCCGTCGCCTGCGCCGGCGTCATCCGCACCTTGAAGGCGTAGTCGGGCAGGTAGGAGAGGATCTCGCCCCCGGCCGCTGCCAGGGCGTCCTTCCACTCCTGGAGGATGGGGCCGTCGAACTGGACAACGTAGTAGCCCCGCACCCCCGCCGCGTACCCGGCGATGGTCAGGCCGGGCGGAGTGGCCAGCCGCTCGCCGCGGGCCGGCGTGAACGTGCCGGCGGCGAGCCTCAACGCCGGCGCGTCCGACGATTGGGCCCCGGCGGTGCCGGCGGGCAGCAGCAGGCCGATCGCCACGACAGCAGCCGCGGCGAGGATCAGAAGTCTCTTGTGCACAAGTGGCCGTCCCCTGGTCGTGAAGGCGCCGGCTCCCTGCGAGCCGGGCCGTGGTCATTCAACCACACCGAGTGGCGACCGGCAAGGGTACGAGCGCGGTGCCTACCCTCACCCGATGCCCCGCCCCGAAGACGGCAAGATCTTCATCAGCTACCGCCGCTCCGACGCCCAGGGCGTCGCCGGGCGGCTGAACGACTCGCTCGGCGCCTACTTCGGGCACGACTGGGTGTTCCGGGACATCGAGGACATCGCCGGCGGCGCCGACTTCGGCGACATCATCCACGGCAACCTCGGGTCCGCCGATGCGCTCGTCGTGCTCATCGGGCCCGAATGGGCGTCCACCACCGACGGCGACGGGCAGCGCCGCCTGATGGACCCCGACGACTGGGTCGCCGCCGAGATCGGCGCCGCCCTGGATTCCGGAACCCCGGTGTTCCCGGTGCTCATCGAGGACACCCCGATGCCCCGCCCCGAGGACCTGCCGCCCCGGCTGCAGCCGCTGCTGCGCCGCAACGCGGTGACGATCACCGATCTCCGCTGGCACCACGACGTCACCCGGCTCGCCAAGATCGTCGCCCTCGACATCCCTGGCTCGGTCGCCGAGCGCCGCCTCGACCTGGTGCGTTGGCTGGTGCTGGGGGTTGATGGTCGCCGCTGCCGCCCTGACGACCGTGATCGTCGCCCTCAACGGCCGCGAGCTGGTGGGCGACTACGTGCGGCTCAGCGGCGACGACAGCGTGGCGGCCATCGACCGGCTCATCGCCGCGTCGGCGGCGGCCGTCAACTACGTGGCGATCGTCGCGAGCGCCATCTTGATGCTGATCGTCGCCCCGCAGGTCGACCCGGCGAAGCGGAAGTGGCACGTGACCGGCGCGGGCGTAGGGCTCGCCGGGGCGTTCGTGGGACTGGTCGCCTACTGGCTGTTCGAGCGCACCTGGGAGACGCCGATGCTGTTCCTGATCTCCAACGTCACGCTGGTGACGGTCCTGGCGTTCGCGGTGCTGTCCGGCTTCAAGCCGAAGTAGCGGCCGCTACCAGCCGGCCGTCGAGCCGCCGCTCACGCACTCGGCGACGGTGTCGACGTCGGCGGACGTCTCGCCGCTGCCGAAGACGATGACCTCGTTCGCCTGCGCCGCCATGCAGAAGTAGCCGGAGCCGCCGGCCGCCCACACCACGGTCTCCTGGTCGCCCGGCACGTACACGGTCGACGACGTGCCGCCGCTGCCCGGGTCGGTGGTGGTCACGACCCCCACGTAGAAGGCGACGTCCTCCGGCGTTGCCTGGTAGTCGCCGTTGTCGACGTAGTAGGCCACCAGGCCGAGCATCGTGTTGCTGATCGCGTCCTGGGTCGCCGCGTCCTCGGCGCCGCCGACCGGGGTGGTCCCGGCGAAGTGGCCCTCTCCGGACCCGCCGCTCGAGCCGAGGTCGCCCGACCCGAAGAGGCCGTCGTCCATCGAGGCGGCCTGCACGTCGCCACCGCTGGCGCCGTCGCCGCCGTTCTCGTCGCCTGTGCTACCGGTGTCGCCGCCGCCGTCGCTCGCCTCGGCGGGGGCCGGGTCGTCGGCCGGCGGCATGACCTCCTCACCCACGCCGACCGCGAACGAGTCCGCGTCGCCGCCGAAGTACAGCGGCTCGGGCACCACGACGCCGTCGACCGCGGTCACCCGCACGGAGTTGCGGACCGTCACCCACTCGGCGACACCGAACTCGTCGAGCGCCGCCTCCGGCGGGTATGCCACCTCGTAGTGGATCGCGGTCGCCCAGCCGTCCTCGGTAATGAAGATCGCGAAGTCCGCCAGCTCGCTGCCGGCGTCCGGCTGCATGCCGACCGCTTCACCCAGCCGCCACTCGTCGCGGGTGCGCAGCGTGGTGCCGGGCCCGGCGATCGTGGATGCCGGCGCGGCGTGCAACATCGCCGAGTCGACGACGTGCTCCCGCCAGGCTTCGGGGAACACCGGGCAGTCGGCGACCGCCGCGGCGACCTCGGGGCTGAACAGGTCGTGCTTGCCGCTCGACAGCGACGCGAGGTCGAACACGCTCGCCTCGCCCCCGGCCGCCACGACCTCGGCGACCAGCTCCTCGGTGCCGTCGAGGTAGTGGGTCTGCTGGCACGAGAAGCGATCCGGTCCCTCGTACGTGCCGGACCAGCGGGTCCGCTCCAGCACCACGTCTCCCACGCTGACCACGACGTCGGCCGAGGCTGCGAACGCAGGCAGAGCCGCCGACGGCACCCGGTACCCGGTCGCCCCCGCGAGCGGGTCGCGGGGCGCCAGCATCCCCTGGCGCGCCTTCCAGACACGCACGCCGAGCGCCTGTGCGATGGCCACGGCCGGCTCCACCGACGCGGTGCCGTAGGCCGTCACCCGGCCGACGGTGCCGTGCCCCGCGAAGCCCACCGTCACGAGCGGCACGTCGCCATCGGAGCCGTGCATCGCGAAGCCGTTGCCGGGCACGCCGGGCTGGTCGGCCACCTCGCCGATCTCCGCCGACGCGGTGCGCAGCTCGGCGAGCCGGGCAGTCGCGGCGGCGTCGTCCTCGTACAGCTCCACCTCGAGAGCCAGCATGAACACTTCGGGGTTCGGCGACCCGAGCCGCTCCCGCGCCTCGTCGGAGCCCGGGCCCACCAGCACCGTCTCGTACCCGGCCACCGCCCGGCGGTCGGGGACGATGTCGAGGGACGCGGACACCGCGTTGCGGCGGTAGACCGCGAAGGCGTCGAGCGGACCGCTGGAGGCCGCGTCGACGCGGAGGGCGGGGACGACGTCGTGTAGGTCGGCCGGCACCAGCATCATCGTGGCGGCTCGCTCCACGTCGTCGGCGTACGCGTAGGTCTCCTCTGCGGCGGGCTCGGCGGCGGCGGCCGACGCCTCCCCCTCGGAGGCAGGCTCGCCCTCGGCGGCGGGCTCACCCTCTGCGGGGGCCTCCTCCTCGACGAGCTCGCCCTCTGCGGGCGGCGGTGCGTCGCCGGCGACCTCAGGGACGATGGGCACGTCGGCGGCCGCCAGTGCCGCCGGCGCCGCGTCTCCCCCACCACCGCACGCCGCGGCGACCAGCGCCAGCGCGGCGAGCCAACCCAACACTGTGTTTCTCGACGTCATGCAGCATCTCCGCAGTCGATGCGACTACCACCAGTGGGAATCGGCCTGCGGACCGAGCGCTTGAGACATTCGGGAGTGCTGTGTGCTCCCCCCGCTGTGCGGGATCTGAACCGAAGCCGCCGCTAGTTGGGTACTCGCAGGACCAGCGCGGCGGGGTCGATGCGGAATCTCAGCTCGGTCGTGGCGGGGCGGGGCTCGCCGTCGACCTGGTACGGGCGGGGGCGGTCGAGGCGCACCACGACCTCGCGGCCGCTGAACGGCACCATCTGCTCGCTGCGCCCGCGGCGCCGCAGCAGCACCCGCACCGCCAGGCGCACCCAGTCCCACAGCCCGTCCGAGCGCACCACGGCGCCGTCGAGGCGGCCGTCATCGGGGGCGCCGTCCGGGAACAGGTCAACGCCGGCCATCACCTTGCCCATGTTGGCCACCAGCACCGACGAGGCGCTCCCGGCGAACTCCTCCCGGCCATCGACTTCCACGGTGACGGGGAACTGGGCGTCGCGCAGGTGGACGATGGCCGACTTGATGTAGGCCAGCTTCCCGAACCAGCGCTTCACGGCGGGGCTGGTGTCGCCGATCATGGCGGCGTCGACGCCGGTGCCGGCCATGATGACGAACGCCTCGTCGTTGACGTACCCCACGTCGAGCTTGCGGTCGCGGCCGGTCACCGCCACCTCCAGCGCCTCGTGGGCGTCGTCGGGGATCTCGAGGTTCGAGGCCAACAGGTTGCCGGTTCCCGAGGGCACCACGGCCAGCGGGATGCCCGAGCCTGCGGCTTCCTCCAGCGCGGCCCGCACCGTGCCGTCGCCGCCGAGCACGATGATGGCCCCGGCTCCTCCGGCGATGGCCTCGCGGGTCTGGCCCGGTCCGGGGTCATCTTCGGTGGTCTCCAGCCAGGTGACGTCGTGGCCGGCCAGCGCCTTCGCCTCCCGCAGCGGGCCGTGGCCTCCGGCTGAGCCGCTCGCCGGGTTGACGATGCAGTAGATGCGCTGGCTCATGACCCGACCGTAACCAGCGTGCGCGCCTCGGAGGGGACGAGCTCGTGATCGGGGGCGCGGCAGCGCACGACGCCCTCCCCCACCACCCACACCGCCACCGCCAGGCACACCGCGCCCAGCACGGCGCCGGCGGCTACGTCCGTCAGATGGTGCATCCCCCGGTACATGCGGGAGATCGCCACTGCGACGACGAGCGCGGTGGCCGCCCCGTAGAAGAAGGCGCGGGCGAGCCGGTGGCGGTAGTGAAACGCCAGGATCAGGGCGAGCCCGAACCACAGCGCCACGGCGGCGGCGGTGTGGCCGGACGGAAAGCTCGAGGTGGGTGGCGCCGGGTCGAGCTTCTCGATGGCGGGCCTGTCGCGGCCCACCAGGTGCGAGATCGACAGGAACGCGGTGACCTCCAGCACCAGTGCGGTCAGCAGCAAAAGCACCTCGCCCCAGCGCCGCCAGCTCGCCAGCAGGATCGCCACCAGCGCCAGGCTGGCCCCCACCACGTTGATCGTGTCGGCGAATCCCGACCCGACGTTGGTCAGCTCGTCGAAGTCGCCCGTGCGCTGCTCCTCGAACCAGGTGGCGATCGAGTCGTCGAGCCGCCCCAGCGGGCCCGGGTCGAGCACGTTGACGATCAGCAGCCCGACTCCGGTGAAGACCGCGACCATCACCAGCCAGGCGCCCAGCAGCAGCGCGAGCTCCTTCCACTTCAGCGGCCAGTCGCGCAGCCCGTCGCGGTCGACGGTGTCGGCGCCGAACGCCCGCAGGTGCCGGCTCATGCCGCGGCCGCCTCGTCTTCGTCGGCGTGGCGGCCCACCGGGTCGTCCTCCACGACGTCGGCGCGCTCGAGCGGCTCGCCGAGACGGAGGATCCGGCCGCCGAACGCGACGCCGGCCACGATGAACCATCCCCAGCCGACGAACACGCCGGCGATGACGTCGGTGAGCCAGTGGACGCCGAGCAGCACCCGGCTGGCTGCGACCAGCGTGGCGATGAGCACGGCAACCCCGGCCAGCGCCGCTTGCACGCGGCGGCTGCGGCCCCTGCCCAGCACCAGCGCTACCGCCGCCCAGGTGGCCGCCGCGGCGGCGGAGTGGCCCGAGGGGAACGAGGAGCCGGCGTGACCGGCGAGTTGGGCGATGTCGGGCCGATCGCGCATGACGATCCACTTGAGCCCGTTGTTGAGGAGCGACTGCCCGGCAGCGATGACGGTCATGAACGCGAGGACCTTGAGGTTGCGGAACCGCCAGTAGCCCCAGGCGCCGATGATGAGCGTCACGATCACGACACCTTCGGTGCCGCCGAAGTCGGTGATGGCCCGCAGGATCCACGTCGACGTGCGGGTGGCGTTGCGGGCGCCCCACTCGGCCGCCGACTCGTCCCAGCGGGCGAAGCCGCGATCCTCGTCGACCATGTCGAACACCAGCCCGACGAACGTGGCGCCGAGGAACACCACAGCCAGCGACACGGTGAGCAGCAGCCCGCCGGCGGTGGAGCGGTCGAGGCGGCGCCGCACGAACGCAGCGAGACGCGGGTGGTGGCGGAGCTGCCGGATCAGCCACCGCTCCTCGGTTTGGGGGTCCACCGGGTCGTGGTCCCGCGACAGGATCGACCAGGTGGCGGCGGCGATCGCCGCTGCGAGCCCAACGGCGAAGACGAGGAGCGCCACCATCCGCTAGGGCCCCGTCAGCTCTCGGCGGTTCCACGTGGCGAGGCAGAAGGCGGCGTAGACCACGAGCCCCGCACCGGCGGCGATGACCAGCGTGGAGCCGGTGGTGGTGGCGGCGGTGTCGCGCAGCACCCCGTCGAGGCCCTGCGCGTCCGACACGTCGTAGACGAGCGCGGCCCGGGTGAGAAACGCGCCCAACAGCCCGACGACGAGCGCCCGGGCTACCCAGCCCACCCGTCCCAGGCCGTTGACGACGGCACGGTGCGTGGGGCTCATCCCCGTGTAGTCGACCTGGTCCTCGAAACTGCGCCGCAGCCCCTTCCACACGAAGTAGGCGGCCGAGCCGAGCGCCACCACGCCCACCACGCCGACCAGCCAGCGGCCCCAGGCGTGGCTCATCATCCCCCGCAGCATCGTTCCGGTGCCGTCCTGCGACTCGCGGCGCCCCTCGATCGCCATGTCGAAGGCGACGGCGCCGATGACGCCGTACATGGAAGCCGAGAACAGGTACCCGGCCCGCTTGAGCACGCCGTGTGCGTCGTGGTCGCCGGGCAGCAGCGCGCTGACGACCCGCCACAGCGAGTACAGCACCAGGCCGGCGCCGAGCACCATCAGCATGGCCCGCCCGAACGACTGGTTGGCGACCTCCTCGAGGGCGCCGTGGGGGCTGGCCTCGTCGCCCTCGTGCCCGCCGAAGGCGCCGGCGTAGCCGATCCGGAGCACGATGAGCGACAGCAGCAGGTACAGGAAGCCCTTGGCGAGCCAGCCGAAGCGGCCCACCTGCTCGATCCACCGGTGGCGGCGGACGGTCTCGGCGACGGTCTCCTCCACCCGCTCGACGGGCGTATCAACTGACGTGGCGGCGCTCGTCATGGCGGTGCGCTCGGTACCCAACTTGGCGTCGATTCCAAACCAGCCGGGTCACATTTCCGGCCGCAGCGGCCGGAGCGCCAGCTCGGCGACCCGCTCTGCGATGCCGCGCAGCGTGGCCCGGGTCTCGGTGATCCGCTTACTCTGGCCGACGTCGGCCCGGAAGTGGGCCTCGAGGGTGCGCACGACGTCGGGGTCGAGCACGACCATCCCCACCTCCTCGTCCTTGTAGAGCGAGCGGCGGTTGATGTTCACCGAGCCGATGAACGCCGCGGCCTCGTCGACCATCACCGCCTTCACGTGGTACATCGTCGGCTGGTAGGCGTACACGTCGGCCCCGGCTCGCAGCAGCGGACGGTAGCGCTCGCGGGCTGCGATCGCCGACACCCGCTTGTCGATGTGGGGGCCGGGCAGCACGACCTCGACCTGGACGCCGCGCCGGGCGGCGCCGATGAGGAGCTGCTGGAGGTTGTCGTCGGGGTTGAAGTACGGCGTGGCGATGCGGATGCTGCGCCGGGCCCGGGCGAACAGCGTCTCCAGCAGGACGGCGCTGGGGCCGGCGCCGATGCGGGCGGCGTCCTCGATGACGGCGACCCGGGCATCGCCGGTGGTC
>JBFJZV010000139.1:0-9695 GCA_041621915.1 Acidimicrobiia bacterium
CACGTCGAGGCGGTCGGCGCCGACGTGGGCAACCAGCGATGTCCCGTCGGGCGACCAGGAGAAGTAGTACGGCTGGCCCGTGTCGAAGGTCGTGGCGGCGTCGCCGCCGGCCCCGACGTCGACGAGCCCCACCTCGAGCGTGGGAACCCCGGAGTGGAGGTAGGCGAGCCGCTGCCCGGTCGGGTCCCAGAGGATGTAGAACACCGGGAACGGCGTGGCTGCCGAGGTGCGGCCGGAGCCGTCGACGGCTGCCGTCTCGACGCTGAACACCGGGTCGCCTTCACCGGTGGCGTCGACCTGGGTCCACGCCAGGCGGGCGCCGTCGGGAGACCACGTCGGCTGCGAGAGCTGGAGGCGGGCGCTGGCGTCCTCGGTGAGCGCAACCACGTCGCTGCCGTCGGGACGCATCGTGACGAGGTTGCCGTCCCCGTCGACCACCGCCAGCCGGCCCGGCAGGCCGGACAGGTCGGCGGCACCAGGCGCCGCAGTCGACGCAGGGGCCGAGGAGGACGAGGAAGTGCTGGGTGTGGCGACGGTGGTCGTGGTGGGCTCCGTCGAGGACGAGCCGCCGCTGCACGCTGCCGCCGCCACGACGGCGGCCAGCCCGGCGGCGACGCTGGTGGGCAGGCGGGGCACGCCGCCACCGTACCGGACCCCGTGGCGTGAGCCGCGACCGTGCGGACCTGGTCGCCGACCCCATGCCGCAGGTGGACGACCGCTACGAGGCCGAGGAGCGGACGGAGCGGATGCGAGCGGCCCTCGGGCAGCTCCGCCCCCAGGACCGCGACATCATCCTGCTGGCGGTGTGGGAGGGCCTCAGCTACGCCGAGATCGCCGAGTCGCTCGGCGTCCCGATCGGCACGGTGCGCTCGCGCCGGGCCCGCAGCCGCGAGCGCTCGAAGGAACTCGCGGCGACCACCGGGCAATCAGATGCGACAGGAAGTACCTGCCAGTGAACGACCGCCCCTTCAGCGACGCCGATCTGCGTGAGCTGCGGGTCCAGACGCCGGCGCCTCCCGAGGAGGTGCTGGACGCCCGGCGCCTGCTCAACGCCGCCATAGCCGCCGAGCGGCGCCCCGCCCGGGGCCGCGCCGGCCGGCTGCTGGCGGCCGCCTCCGGCGTCACGGCGGTCGTCGTCGTCGCAGCAGTGGCGTTGACGATCTCCACCGTGCGGGCGCCGTCGGCCACCGCCGTGCTGTTCGACCTCGTCGGCAAGGTGACCGCGTCGGCTGGTATGCGCCCGACGGCTCTTTCCGAGAGCACTTCGCGCCCGGCGAGCCGCAGTTCTTCACCGCCGAGGACCGAGAGATCTGGGAGAGCGACCCGGCCATTCAGGCGGCCGATCGGGGCGAGTACACGGTCGATCTCGAACCTCCGATCCAGCCCGTCGCCCTCGACGACGCCCGCTCGAGCATCCCGGCGGGCACGACGACGATCCTCCGCTTCGACGTGCCGGTGGTCGTCGACGAGATCGGGTAACGCACCGCGGTCTGCATACTGGGCCCATGATCGGACCCCTTTTCCTGGCCGGCAGCGCGGTGGGCGCATTGCTCACGTGGAACGCGTGGCGGCCGGTGAAGCCCGGCAACGTCGGCCCGCTGTGGGCACCGGCGGTGGCGACCGCCGAGCTGGCGCCCTTCCACTTTGCGTGGCAGGTGCCGCTCACCGCCGGGTTCGTGGCGCTCGGCGGCCTCGGCGGAGTCGCCGGCCGGGTCGCGCTCGGCCTGACGGCCGCGTCGTGGGCCGGCCTCGCCGGCCTCCACGCCCGGGCCCGCCGTGCCGCGTCGCTGCTCACCGACCTCGGAGGCGCCGCTCCAGCCCGGCTGCGTGGCTGGCCCGTGCCGAAGCTGCCGGCCTCCGTGGAGCGGGTGGCGGGGCTGCGCTACGGGCCCCATCCCCGCCACGTCCTCGACTTGTACCGGCGGCGGGACCTCGCCCCGGGCGCTCCGATCGCGGTGCAGGTGCACGGAGGGAGCTGGGTGCGGGGCCGCCGGGACAGCCAGGCCCGGCCGCTCATGTACCACCTCGCCGAGGAGGGCTGGCTCGTGGCGTCGCCCTCGTACCGGCTCAGCCCCGAGGCGACCCTGCCGGACCACGTGGTCGACGTGAAGCGGGCGATCGCCTGGCTGCGGTCGGCGGCGCCAGAGCTGGGCGCCGACCCCGGCTTCGTGGCGGTGACCGGAGGCTCGGCCGGTGGCCACCTCGCTGCGATGGTGGCGCTCACGGGCGGCGACCCCGCCGACCAGCCAGGGTTCGAGGACGCCGACACCTCGGTGCAGGCATGTGTCCCGCTCTACGGGGTGCACGCGCTGCTGCGGGCCGATGGCGTCACGCCGCGGTGGCCGTGGTTGGAGCGGCTGGTGGTGAAACGCTCTCCCACCGCCGACCGGGATGCGTGGCGCCGCCTGTCGCCGCAGCACCGGGCCCATTCCGACGCCCCGCCGTTCCTCGTGCTGCACGGCACCCACGACTCGGCGGTGCGAGTGCACGTGTCGGAGCGGTTCGCGGCGGCGCTGGAGGAGTCAGGAGCGCCGGTGACGTTCGTGGCGGTGCCAGGGGCGACCCACGGATTCGACTACTTCAATTCGGTGCGGGGACGGGCCACCGCCGGGGCCGTCGCCGGCTGGCTGGCGCGCGTGCGTGCTGGGCGCTGGGCGCCGCACGAAGGGTGACGCTCAGCCGGCGAGCTGCTTGAGCGCGTCGCCGATGGTGAACCGTCCCTCGGTGACCTCCCGGCCCACCACGACCCCGTCCAGGCGGCGGCCTCCGGCCTCGAGGCGCTGGAGCTCGGCGAGGTCGTTCAGGTTGCGCACCCCGCCGGCCGCGACGATCGGCTCGTCGACGTATTCCAGGGCCCGGCGCAGGATCCCGAAGTTCGGTGGCTCGGTGAGTGCGTCGCGCCCCGCCTGGTTCACCATGAAGGCGGCGACGCCGGCGGACGACATCTCGATGGCCACCTCCTCCAGGAAGCGGCCGCTGTGGCTGGTCCAGCCCCGCACCATCAGCTCCTCGTCGGGCAGGACGTCGAGCGTGACCACGACCTTGCCGGGGTGGTCGCGGCACACCTCCCAGACCATCTGCTGGTTCTCGATGGCGGCCGTGCCCATCCCGATGCGCCATGCGCCCGCCTCGATCAGCTCCCGAGCCAGCGCAGGCGACCGCACGCCGCCCGAGACCTGCACCGGGATGTCCACGGCCTCGATGATGTCGTGGATGAGCGGGCGGTTGCGGTGGTCGCCGTAGGCGGCGGCGTTGAGGTCGACCACCAGCAGGCGGCCGACGCCCTTCTCCGCCCAACCTTCGGCGCGGGCGATCGGGTCGGCGTCGAGGGCGATCGCCTCGGTGACGTCGCCGCGGGGCAGCCGCACCGCCCGCCCGTCGAGGATGTTGACCCGTGCGTAGAGATCCACTGGCGCTCCTTCGCGTCGCCTGCACGGTACCCGCCCGGCGCGCGCCGCAGCGTGGTGGTACATTGACCATGCCGACGTAGAGTCGGTAGGGCAGGAAATCCCAGATGGGGTTTTCGGCCAGCGTCGGTCCCGTGGGAAGTGGCCGGCCCCGCTCCGGCGGGATCGGTCGACCCCGTCCCGGTACTGCCTGACACCGCGGTGGGCCGACGCGGCGCCACCCGACCACATTCCGCCGCCGTTTGCTACCTTCCGGTGGTGGCGTCGCTCAACGTCTACCTGTTCGGCGGGTTCCAGCTCCAGTCAAAGGGCGCGACGCTCCCGCCAATCGCCTCCAAGTCGGGGCGATCCCTGCTGGCCTACCTGCTCAGGCATCGGGAGCGGGCGCAGACCCGGGACCTGCTCGTCGGCAGGCTGTGGCCCGACATCGAAGAGGCGAAGGCTCGGCGTCGGCTCAGCCAGTCGCTGTGGCACGTGCAGAACGTGCTCGCGCCGGTAGCCGGGCCGGAGCCGGTTCTGCTGGCGACTCCGTCGACGATCAGGTTCAACCCCCGCAGCGAGACCTGGATCGACGTCGCCGAGTTCGAGGAGCGTCTGGCGGCGGCCGGTGGCGTCACGACGCAGTCGGAGGAGCTGGAGCACCTGCGGCGCGTCGTCGAGCTGTACCGCGGCGACTTCATGGCGGGGTTCTACGACGACTGGGTCGTCGACCAGCAGGGCCCGCTGCGGGAGGACTACGTCGGCGCTCTGGAGCGGCTGACGCGGACGTGCAAGAGCCTCGGCGCCTACGAGGAGGCGCTCGGCTACGCCCACCAGATCGTCGTGCAGAACCCGCTCCATGAGCCCGCCCATCGCGAGGTGATGCGGCTGTCGTACCTCCTGGGACGCCACAACGAGGCCCTGTTCCAGTTCGAGCGGCTGACGACCCTGCTGCTGGACGAGATGGACACGCTGCCTTCCTCGGAGACGACGGCGCTCCAGGAGGAGATCGTCGCCGCCCGGGAGAAGGGCGACCGGCCCTTCACGCCGGTGCCGGCAGCGCCGCTGTTCGAGCCGGGGCAGGCCGTGGAGCTGGTGGGCCGGGTCGAGGAGCGGTCCGTCGTTGTGAGTCGGATCGAGCGGGTCGTGGCAGCCGAGGGCGGCGTGGTCCTGGTCGAGGGCGAGTCGGGCGTCGGCAAGACCCACTTCCTCAAGCAGGCCGCCGAGGACGCCAACTGGCGCGGCGTCGGCGTGCTGTGGGGCGAATGCGACCAGGGTATGCGGCGCCCGTACGAGGCAGTGCGTAACGCTCTGAACGGGGCGCTCACGCCGCTGCGCGTCAGCCAGCTCGCCGAGTCGGTGGAGGAGGTGTGGCTCGCCGAGGCCGGCCGGGTGGTGCCGAGGCTGGCGGCGCTGCTACCGGCGATGGAGCGCCCGCCGCCGCTGAAGCCCGAGGAGGAGCCCGACCGGATGCGCCAGGCGCTGATCCGGGTGCTCAGGTCGCTGGCGTCGGCGACACCGCAGACGTACTTCATCGACGACGTGCAGTGGGCCGACGCGGAGACGCTCGACTTCCTGGTCCGGCTCGCCGACGTGGCCAAGGACGCCGGCATCCTGTTGTGCCTCAGCTTCCGCGGCGACGAGGCGAGGGCGAGGCCCGAGTGCTGGGAGGTCCTGTCGACGCTCGACCTGCTGCCGGGCTCGGAGCGGATCGCGTTGGCGCCGCTCGACCTCACCGAGACGGCCGAGCTGGCCCGGCGAGCCACCAACCGGGCGGTGGCGGGGGATTTCGCCGAAGGGCTGCACGTCGAGACCGGTGGCAATCCGCTGTTCGTGCTGGAGACGCTCCGAGCCATGCACGAGCACGACACGCTCGACGACCTCTCCGGCAGCCGCCTCGGCCTGCCGGCCTACGGGCCCGACCTGCCGTTGGCTCCGGGGGTCGCTCGCGTCATCTCCCGGCGCCTCGACGCAGCCGGCCCCGGCGTCCGGGTCGTGCTGGAGGCGGCGGCGATCCTCGGCGGCGACGCCGGACCCCCGGCGCTGGAGGCGGTGTCGGGGCGGAGCAGGGCCGAGGTGCTGACCGCGCTCGACGAGACGATCCGGCGGCGGCTGCTGGCCGAGGTCGACCGCGGCTTCCGGTTCAGCCACGAGCAGATCCAGCGGGTGGTCTACGCGGGCATCGACGACGAGCTGAAGGTGGAGTCGCACCGCCTCGCCGGTGAGTGGCTCGAGGAGCATGCCCCGGACCGGGTGGAGGATCTCGCCCACCACTACTTCGCGGCGCGGATGCCGGAGCCGGCCGTGCGCTATCTGCGGCGGGCCGCGGCCGGCGCCGAGGACGTGTACGGCTACGCGTCGGCGGCGATCCACTACGCCAGAGCCGTCGAGCTGGCCGATGCCGCCGGGCTGTCGGCCCGTGAGCGCTATGAGCTGCTGTCGTCGTTCGAGCAGGTGCTCGACGTGCTCGGCCGGCGGGCCGAGCAGGAGGCCACGATCGACGCCATGGCCGAGATCGCCGGCGAGGAGGGCCCGCGGGTGGCCGAGGTGCTGCGCCGCCGGGCGTGGCTGCTGGCCAACACCTCCCGCTACGACGAGGCCGAGAAGTACGCCCTGGAGGCGCTCGACGCGTCGAGCGAGGAGGACCGGGCCGACGCGCTGGTGGCGCTGGGCGTGACGTTGAACCTGGCCGGCCGGCAGCGTGATGCGATCCCCCATCTCGAGTTCGCAGTCCAGACCGCACGGACCGATGCGCAAAGCACCCTGGCGTCGCACGCGCTCGGCAACGCCCTCGGCGAGCTCATGGAGTACGAGCGGGCGCAGACTGAGCTGAACCAGGCGCTCGCCGGGTACGAAGCGGCCGGCGAACGGCGCCGGCGGGTCGAGGTGCTGAACGTGCTCGGCATCATCGCCACCGAGCTGGCGATGCACGGCGCAGCCAGCGATTTCCTGACGCGTGGCGTTGAGGACGCCCGCGCCATCGGCTACGTGCGCGGCATCGCTACCAACTCGGCCAACCTCGCGAACGTCGAGCGATTTGCCGGTCATCTCGGTGCCGCTCTCGAGCTCTACGACGAGGCGGCGGAGGCCTTCGCCAGCATCGGCGACCGGCGCGGCGAGGCGCTGTTACGAGCCAACCGCGCCTCGCTGAATCTCACGTACCTCGGTGACGAGGCCAGCGCGCTCGCCGACGCCGAGGGAGCGCTGCGCCACTTTCGGGACAGTGGCCATGGCTGGGGGGAGGCGCTGTGCTACGACCAGCTCGGCGAGATCGCGCTGCGAGAGGGTCGCATCGACGAGTCGCGTCGGCTGCGTGCACGTGGGCGGGAGGCCGCCACTTCCTCCGGCCACCGCTGGCTTGAGGTCAACCTGCTGCGCAGCCTCGCACTCCTCGAGATCGCTGCGGGCGATTACCGAGCCGGCTGCGCATATGCCCGGTCGGCGCTGGCCATCTGCGACGAGTCGGACATGGGGGACGCCGCCGTGTCTCTCGGCGCCCTCCACGGATATGCCTCCCTGGGCCTTGATGACATAGACGAGGCGCTCGACCAGACGCGTACGGCTGTCAGCCGGCTTCATGGTGGCGTGGACCAGGGCTACCTCGTCCACTTCTGGCATCACTTGGCGGCTCGGGCCGCAGGTCAGACAGCGGAGGCAGATCGCGCTATCCGCGCTGCTCACGCCGAGCTCTTGCGCACTCTTGGAGGATTGACAGACCAGCAGCGCGATCACGCGCTCGACGCCGTTCCAGAGCACCGTGCGATCCTTGCGGCGTTCGCGACGGTAGAGCCGACGGTATCGATCGCGCTGCTCCCCGGCGTCGACGTCCCCACCGGGCGCCCGCTCACCGAGGCCGACTTCGTCGAAGTGGTGTGGTCGGTTTCACACCCGAACGACTTCTCCGCCGACGACGGGCCGGCACGCCGCCGGCGCCGGTTGCTGCGGCTGGTGAGAGAGGCGCTCGAACAAGGCGCCATCCCGACCGTCGACCACCTCGTGGAGGCTGTCGGCGCGAGCGTCGCCACCGTGCGCCGCGACCTCCAGCGGTTACGAGCGGAAGGGCACGACGTGCGCACGAGGGGATCGCGCAACCTGTCGAATCAGTGAGCGGAAGGTCGGCGCAGGGACGACGCCTCGATTGAGACAGCCGGGAGACATCAGCGCTGTACGTTGTCCAAGACATCGACCGGAGGAGAAGGGGCGACTCCGTCTGTGGCCCCGCCCGTAGGGGACGATGGGTGGCTGCCACTGGCCGGTCGAAACCTGCGACGGCTCCGCTAGGGCCGCTTGGCAGCAGGTCCCGCACTTCCCCGGGGCCTGTTGCCGCGCGCCCGATGAGCGGAAGGTCCCCTGCGCTTCTGAGAGATCGCCGAGATAACCGCCCAGCAAAGTGCCGACCGACGAGGGTGGCTAAGATCAGGAGGCAAACCCAGGTGAAGCACACCCGCAAGACCGGCGTTGTCGGTATTCAGTGATCCCGGATCGGGAGCCAGGGACGAGGCTCACCGACTGGTGATAGCAGAGTTCCGCTAGGGCGCACGCGGCGAGCCGTGTTTCGCTAGGGCGCCCACAGCTGTCGCGCCCGCGCTGCCGCTCCCCTTCGGATCCACGCCAGAGACCTCGGTTCGATTGCTCCCCCGCGCCCGCAGTCGCTCCCTCCGACCCGGCTCCTTCGGCGCTGGGTCAAATCCCCCGCATTGCGGCGGAGGCACTACGGCCCATCCCAGCGCGTGGGAGCAAACGGTGCCGAGCTTCCGTGGATCGAACCGGCTGCGGGGGGACGTCGCAACCGTCACGGCACCGGCGTCGGGGCAACCCCGGGGGCCCCCATCGCCTGCATCGTCGCCGCCGTGCGCGCATACGAAGCCGGGTATCCGGGCAACGCCGGGACCACCCGCCACCGCTCCATCCACGTCGGCACGAACCGCACGCCCTCGACTCGCCACCGTGACCCGGCCCAGCCCGCATCCAGCACCGCCACCACCCCGTCCCGTCGCACGTCCGCCGTCATGGCCGACGCCGAGTTCCCCAGCCCGTACACCACGTACTTCCCGTTGACGACGCCCACCGGCTGCACCACGTGGGCGTGGTGCCCCACCACGACGTCGACGTTCGGGTCCGCCGTCAAGGCCCGGCCCATCGTCACCTGGTAGCCGCTCGGCCACTGCACGTACTCGTCACCCCAATGCACGCTGACCACCACGAGGTCGGCTCCCTCCGCCCGGGCCCGCGCCGCATCGACCGCCACCGCCGCCGGGTCCAGCAGGTTCGCCCACCAGCCCTCCCCGGCCGGCAGACGCAGCCCGTTGAGCGACCACGTGTACGACAGGTGCGCGACCCGGGCGCCGGCCACGTCGTACACCATCACCGACTCGTCCTCGGTGACCGACCGAGCGGTCCCGGTGTGTCCGAGCCCGGCCTCGTCGAGGATGTCCAGCGTGTCGACGACCCCCCGCCGGCCCCGATCCCACGAGTGGTTCGACGCCACCGAACAGCCGTCGTAGCCGGCCGCCGCCAGGCCCTGCGCCACCTCCCACGGAGCGTTGAACAGCGGGAAGCTCGACAGGTCGCCATCGTCGCCGGTCAAGGGCACTTCCAGATGGCACAGCGCCAGATCGGCCGCCTCCAGCACCGGCCGGAGCGGCGCGAACATCGGGCGGAAGTCGAAACGGCCCGGCGGCTGGTTGCGAGCCGCGGCCGTCCGCAGCGCCGTGTGGATCAGCACGTCGCCCGACATGGCGACCGTCAGCGACCGCGGCGCCCAGTCGACCTCGATGCCGGCGTCACCCAGCCCGAACCGGCCAGCCACCGGCACCGAACCGGCGCCACCGAAGTGGAACTCCACGTCCACCGGGCCCGGCCCCGGATCGTTCCGCAGCAGGAACCGCCCGCCCCGCTGC
This sequence comes from Acidimicrobiia bacterium, assembly GCA_041621915.1. Lineage (GTDB taxonomy): Bacteria > Actinomycetota > Acidimicrobiia > Spongiisociales > JAOTWH01 > JBFJZV01. The sequence continues at coordinate 9,287 of JBFJZV010000139.1, forward strand.
ACGCCCAGCGTCGCCTCCCCGTCGCCGTCCCAGTCGCCTGCCACCAATCCGTCGCCAATGGCCCCGAACGAGAAGCTCACGTCCACGGGCCCGGCCGACAACTCAGACCGCAGGAACACCCGGTCGCCGCGCCGCACCGCCACCTCGTCCACGCCGTCGCCGTCCCAGTCGGCCACGAACGGCGTGTCCCCCGGATCGCCGAGCGTGAACCACCGCTCAGCGGCGCCCAGACCGGCGGTGCCCGAGCCCAGCCGGTTGATCACGTACACCCTCGCATCGCTGGGCCGGTACAGCGACACGGTGTCGCAGCCGTCGCCGTCGAAGTCGCCGGCGAGGGGCACGTCGCCCGGGTCGCCGAAGAAGAACTCCACGTCGGCGATGCCGGTGGAGTTCGAGTTGCGCAGGTACA
>JBFJZV010000140.1:0-9604 GCA_041621915.1 Acidimicrobiia bacterium
AGTCGAGAACGGGGCTCGCATCCTCCTCAACGTCAACGCGTCGCCGTATCACCGCGGCAAAGGCGGCGAGCGGGAGCAGATGCTGTCGACGCGGGCGGCCCAGGGCGGCGTGCCGCTCGCCTACGTCAACCTCGTCGGGGGTCAGGACGAGCTGGTGTTCGACGGCGAGAGCATGGTGTTCGACGGAGCCGGCGCGTTGCTGTATAGAGCGCCGCAGTTCGGCGAGCAGCTCTTCTGGGTCGACGTGCCGCTACCGCCACCGGACGGGCCGGCGCCGGTGGGCCCGGTGGTCACCGACCAGCCGCTGCTCGACGGCCGGCCGGAGCCCCCGCCGCCGCTGCGGGAGCCGCTCGATGACGACGCCGAGGTCTACGCGGCGCTGACGCTCGGGCTGCGGGACTACGTCCGCAAGAACGGCTTCGGCGGGGTGGTGGTGGCCCTCTCCGGCGGCATCGACTCGGCGCTGACCGCGACGCTCGCCGTCGACGCGCTTGGCCCCGACCAGGTGTGGGGGGTCACGATGCCGAGCCGCTTCAGCTCCACGGGGTCGGTCGAGGACTCGCGCAGGCTGGCCGCGAACCTCGGGATCCGCTTCGACGAGATCGCCATCGACGGCGCCTACCAGGCGTACCTCGACGCGCTGGCGCCGATCTTCGCCGGCATGGAGCCCGACGTTGCCGAGGAGAACCTCCAGGCGCGCATCCGCGGCACCCTGATGATGGCGCTGTCCAACAAGTTCGGCGGCATCGTGCTGGCCACCGGCAACAAGTCGGAGCTGGCCGTGGGGTACGCGACCCTCTACGGCGACATGGCCGGCGGATACGCAGTCATCAAGGACGTCTTCAAGACGTGGGTGTGGCGCCTCGCCGTCTGGCGCAACCGCGACGGCGAGGTGATCCCCAAGGAGATCATCGACAAGCCGCCGTCGGCGGAGTTGCGGCCCGGCCAGCTCGACACGGACTCGTTGCCCCCCTACGAGGAGCTCGACCCGATCCTGGAGCGCTACGTCGAGTGGGACTGGTCGGTCGAGCGCATCGTGGAGGCAGGGTTCGACCCGGTCATCACCCGGCGCATCGCAGCGATGGTCGACCGCAACGAGTACAAGCGCCGCCAGGCCGCCCCAGGCGTGAGGATCACCGAAAAGGCGTTCGGCAAGGACAGGAGACTGCCGATCACGAACGCCTTCCGGGGGTAACCGGTCCGGCTGGCGAGGCTGCCGGGCCGGACACGCGCCTATCGAGCCATGCCCGCCGGTAACCTGCCCGCCATGCGGGTCCTCATCGACGGGAAGCCGACGCCCGACCACGACGCCACGATCTCGGTCTTCGACTGGGGGCTCCAGCGCGGATACGGCGCCTTCGAGCTGATCCGCAGCTACGCGGGCAAGCCGTTTCGGGCCCGCCAGCACGTGGAGCGACTCCGGCGCAGCCTGGAGATCATGCGCCTCATCGGGCCCGACATGGGCGACGTGGAGGAGTGGGTCCACACCCAGGCCGCCGAAGGCGGCGACTGCTTCGTGCGCGTCCTCGTCACCGCCGGAAGCCGCGACCCGCTGTACGAGAGCCGTTCCCGCACCATCGTGCTCTGGGAACAGATGCCCGACGCGCCCGAGCAGTACCGGCTGCTCCCGCTGCCCGGGCCGTGGCACGCCGGCGGGGTCCCCTCCGAGCTGACCGGCGCCAAGACCCTCTCCTACGCCCCCAACATGGCGGCGATGCTGGAGGCCCACCGGCAGGGCTTCGACGACGCGTTGCTGCTGGCCCGAGACAACACTGTGCTGGAGGGGCCAACCTTCACCGCCGCCTGGGTCACCGGCGGGGTGCTGGAGCTGCCCGGCCTCGACCTCGGCATCCTCGCCTCGATCACCCGGGAAGCCGCTCTCGAGGTCGCCGCCGACCTCGGGATACCGGTGGCCGAGGGCGCCCATGCGCTGGGGAGGCTGCTGGCCGCCGACGAGGTCATTGCGCTGTCCACCGTGCGGGAAGTGGCGCCAGTCGTCGCCGTCGGCGACGCCGAGTTCCAGCCCGGCCCGGTCACCGCCAAGCTCGCCGCCGGGTTTGCCGACCTCGTGGCGACCGAGCTCGCCTGAGCCGAAGGGCCCTTGCCCGGCGCCCGACCCCCGCCCCTAGACTGCCTTGCAGGCCAGCTACCGGGAGGCCCGATGGAACTCCGCTACCGGTCGGCGGAGCACAATCCGACCCCTGAGGCGCTTCGTGGGTATTCGGAGTCGCAGCCGACCGCGTCGATCACCGAGTTCGGCAACGTCAACATCACCGCGCAGGTCACCGCGCGCTCCAAGAACTCGACGTTCATCGTCGCCGACGACCCGGACCTCCACACCGACCCGACGATCACCCGCGAGGAGTACGACCGCCTAGCGGAGGCGCAGGACCGCCACTTCGAAGACGTCGACGTGGTGGTGCTCGACGGCTACATCGGCGACCACCCCGATGCTCGGATCCCGACGCGCCTGGTGGTGGACAAGCGCAACGCGAACCTCGCCGCCATGCAGCAGCTCCTCTACTTCCCACCCGACGAGGGCTTCGAGCCCGAGTTCCACGTGCTCTACACCCCCCATCTCGCCGCCCCCGGCTACCCGGACGACCGCATCATCGCGGTCGACCTCGAGAACGGTGTCACCCGGGTGTTGAACAGCGACTACTTCGGGGAGTCGAAGATGGGCGGCCTGCGCATGTGGGACGCGCTGATGTACCAGCGGGGCGGGCTGGCGATGCACTCCGGCCTCAAGGTCACGCACGTCGACGGGGGCGCCGGCACCAAGACGGCACTGGTGGTGGGGCTGTCGGGCACCGGCAAGACCACCACCACCTTCTCGCGCCCCGGCGTCGACCGGCCGGTGCAGGACGACTTCGTGGCGATCTTCCCGGGCGCCCAGGTGTACGGCACCGAGGCGGGCACCTACGCCAAGACGTACGGGCTGACCCAGGAGCGCGAGCCGGCGATCTGGTCCGGCGTCATCGCTTCGGACACCTATCTGGAGAACGTCGGCCAGGACGAGCACGGCCGACTCGACTTCTTCGACCGGGACCACACCGAGAACGGGCGGGCGATCATCTCCGCCGTGCACATCCCGGGCTTCCTGCCACCGGCCGAGGTCGACACGGCGGACTTCATGCTGATCCTCAACCGCAATGAGAACATCATCCCCGCCGTGGCGCGCCTCACGCCGGAGCAGGCGGCGGCCTACTTCATGCTCGGCGAGACGCAGGGCACCTCTGCCGGCGGGAAGGCCGAGGCCGGCAAGTTCCTGCGAGTGCCGGGCACCAACCCGTTCTTCGCTTACCGCCACGAGTTGCAGGCCAACCGCCTCCACGAGATCCTCCAGACGTGCGACCTGGGCGTCTACCTGATGAACACCGGACGGGTGGGCGGTCCGCCCGGGGACGAGCGGTCGAAGAAGGTCACGCCCGAGCAGAGCGCAGCGATCGTGGCCGGCATCGCGGCGGGCACGATCGAGTGGGACACCGACGGCGACTTCGGGTACGCGGTGGCCACAGCCGTGCCGGGCGTCGACGACCTCGAGGTACTGCAGCCCCGCCGCCTCTACGACCGGCAGGGGCGCACGGGCGAGTACAAGCGGCTGGCCGACGATCTCACCGCCGACCGCCGCCGCCACCTCGCCGGCTACCGCGACCTGCTGCCCGAGATCTCCCGGGCGGTGTGACCGCCGACGCGCTGGCGCTCGTCGCCGCCATGGACCGGCTGTACGAGGGGGTCGTGGCTGATCCCGACCGGTGGCGCGACGCGGAGCTGGCGGCCTGGGCGGCCGATCTCCACGACGACGTCGGGGCACTGCCCCGGGATTGGGCACGGGAGGTGCGGCGGGTGGTGCGGCTCGCCGCCAAGCTGGCGAAGCAGCGCCGGGAGGCGGGGGGCCCGCCACCTGCAGATTGGCGGGGCGCGGTCGATGTGGCGCTGGGCGGACGGGGGTGGGCGCCGTCGCTCGAGATCGCCCGAGCCGGCTTGGTGAAAGCGCCGTCGCAGGAGCTGTTCGAGCTGGTCCGCGAGCGGTTCCGGGTTGCCCATTTCAACCGGTGGCTGGACGGCGTGACGTACGAGGAGTGGCTCGCCGAGCACGAAGCGGGGGCCCCGGGCGGTTAACGAAGGCGAGCGGTAGAGTGACGCCCATGGGGAGGCAATGGTTCATCTCAGCGATGCTCATCGGCCTCCTGTTCGCGCTGCCGGCGTGCTCTAGCAGCGGCGATCCCGAAGGATCGACGTCGACCTCGCAGGAGGACGGCAGCACCACGACGGGTGACGGCGCGACCACCAGCACCACCGGCACCGACGGCACCGCTCCCGGGACGACCACCGCCTTGACCACCGCGGACGGAGGCACGGCCACGACGTTGGAGCCGGCGTTCGAGCTGCCCGAGTACTCGATCCTGTCGCGCATCAGCGGCGAGTCGGGCGACACCGTCGTGGTGTCCGTCGAGCCGGCCACGTACAGCGATCTCGACATCGAGAACCTGGTGGCCGACGTCGTGCAGCGGTTCGCCCCGATCACCACGGTGCACGTCGTCGATGACCCGGGGGTCCTCGATCTGGTGTTGAGCGACCCGACTGCGTTGACCGCAGAGGAGCTGGCCAACCGCGACGAGCACTACTTTGCCAAGCTCGAGGACGGGTTCCGGCTGGTGTTCCAGGGTCCCTTCGAATCGGTGCCCGAGGTCGTCATCGGCTCGTAAAGCGGCTCAATTCCGGCCGATCCGGCGCCGAAACAAGTACGTGAAGCGCAGCGCGCGCTCGCGAGCCCAGGAGGCCCGTTGGAGTCGCAGATACGAGTAGCGGTCATCGACCCCGACGCGGGTAGGGCAGACGCCGCCGCGGCGGCGCTTACCGATGCCGGCTACGAGGTCGTGGTGCGGGCGGCCACCGGAGAACTAGCAGCCGCTGCGCTGACCGAGCGCGTCGCGGACGTCGCCATGATGGACGTCGAGGTCGCCGCAGACGGCGTTCCGGCCCTTCCAGGCCAGCCCGCGCTGGTCGTCGTCGCGCCGCCCGAGCTGGCCGGCCGCAGCGCCGAGCTCGTCGCCGCCGGCGTCAGGGGCTTCGTGTTGCGGGGAGACCCTGCTGAGCTCGTGAAGGCCGTGGCCGCCGTCGCTGCCGGGTCGAGCCTGCTGTCACCCCAGGTCACCCGGCCGTTGCTCGACGAGGTCGCGCGCCTGTATGAGCGGGAGCGCGTCCGCAACCAGGAGCTCCAGGAGCTGGTCCGCCAGCTCCAGGCGCTGAGCGTCACCGACTGGCTCACCGGCCTCAAGAACCACGGCTACTTCTTCGAGCGGCTCAACGAGGAGCTCGATCGGGCGCTCCGCCACCGGCGCCCGCTCTCGCTGCTGCTCGCGGACCTCGACGACTTCAAGCAGGTCAACGACGCCCGCGGCCACGCAGCCGGCGACCGGGTGCTGCAGACCGTGGGCGAGGTGATGATGGATGCGCTGCGCTCCGCCGACATCGTCTGCCGCCTGGGTGGCGAGGAGTTCGGCGTCCTGCTCCCCGAGACCGACGGCCCGGGCGCGTTCCTCGTGGCGGAGCGGATCCGGGAGGGGATGGCCAGCCGGCCGATCCCCGGGGTCGGCAAGGTGACGATCAGCTTCGGCGTGGCGTCGGTGCCGGAGCACGCGATCGAGCGCGACGAGCTCGTGGAGAGTGCTGATCGGGCGCTGTACCTCGCCAAGCGGGAAGGCAAGAACCGCAGCCGGTTGGCCGGCCAGATCGTCGCCCTCCAGTCGCCACCGGTCGCCCGCCCGCTCCGTGGCGAGATCGTCGAGCTGCTGGTGCGGGTGCTCCGGTTGCGCGACCCGAACCTGGCCGACCATGCGCTCCGCACTGCTGAAGTCGCTGTCGCCCTCGGCGCCAACCTTTCGCTCACCGCCGGCGAGCTGGAGCACCTGCGGGTGGCGTCGCTGCTCCAGGACGTCGGCAAGATCGGCGTGCCGGACTCCATCCTGTTCAAGCAGGGCCCATTGTCCGAGGCGCAGTGGCAGACCATCCGAGAGCATCCCAAGCGGGGCTTCGACATCGTCGGCCACTTCGTCCACCCCGACGCCGCCGAGGCGGTGCTGGCCAACCACGAGCGCTACGACGGCGTCGGCTACCCGCGGGGGCTGCGCGGCGAGGAGATTCCGTTCCTCGCCCGGGTGCTCCTGGTCGCCGACGCCTACGCCGCGATGACCGGGGAGCGTCCCTTCAAGGCGCCGCTGTCGTCCGAGGAGGCGCTCGATGAGTTGCGCGTCCATGCCGGCAAGCAGTTCGACCCCCAGGTGGTCGAGGCGATGGCCGAGCTGGCGGTGGCCCTCGAGATCGAGATCACCGACGACGGCCGGGTGGTCGACTTCAACCAACGCCGCGTCGCCGAAGGTTAGAGCGGCCTGCCGGGCGCCGGACGTCCCGAACGTCGCACGACCATCCCCCCGGCTTCGCCTCGGCGATCTTCCCCTGCAGGCGGGGGAAGAATCTCGGGGCGCCGCCAGCAGTTCCAGCAGACCTGGACCCACTGCCCAGGCGGCGCCGAGAGAGCCCGGCAACCCCTCAGCGGCGCCGAGGGCATCCATTCCGCAACACGACACCGAGCGGGGCCGCCGCAAAGCAGCTCCGCTAGAGCAACACGGTTGCTATGGCTAGGAAGCCGCCGAAGCCAAGCAGGTCGGTGACCATCGTCAGGAAGATGTGGGAGGCGAGGGCCGGGTCGAGGCCGGCCTTCTGCAGCAGGATGGGGATGCTGGACCCGGCCAGGCCGGCGATCGCCATGTTGCCGACGGCCGCCAGGCCGATGACGAAGCCGATACTGATCTCGCCGGTGGTGACGGTGGCGATTGCGCCGGCGAGCGTGGCGATCACCAGTCCGTTGAGCAGGCCCACCACCAGCTCCCGGAGCACGGCCCGCCGGGCGACGTGGCGGGGCAGCTCTTCGATGGCCAACGCCCGGATCATCACCGCCAGGCTCTGTGAGCCGCCGTTGCCACCGACGGAGGCCACCACGGGCATGAACGCCGCGAGCACCGCCAGCGTCTCGATGGTCTCCTCGAACCGGCTGATGACCCACGCCACCAGGAACGCGGTGGCCAAGTTCATGACGATCCACGGCAGCCGGTTGCGGACCGAGCGCCCCACCGGCGAGTAGGGCGTCTCCGACATGCCGGCTCCCACCATCACCGCGATGTCCTCGGTCGCCTCTTGTTGCACCGCCTCGAGCGCCTCGTCGATGTCGACCATCCCGATCAACCGCCGCCGATGGTCGACCACCGGTATGGCCAGCAGGCTGTAGCGCTGAATGAGCTCGGCGACCTCCTCGCGGTCGGTCTCCGGGCGGACCGCCACGGGGTCGTGGACCATGACCTCGTCGAGGCCCGTGCCGGGCCGGGCGAACACGAGGTCGCGGAATGAGATGACCCCCCGCAGCCGCCGCTCGTCGTCGGTGACGTACACGTACGACAGGCCGCCGAGCGACTCGTGAAGACGCCGCAGCGCCTCGATCGCCTCGCCGCTGCTCATCCCCACCGGCAGTGCGGCGACGTTGGTGCGCATGAGGCCCCCGGCCGAATCCGGCGGGTACGCCAGCAGCTCCCGCACGTCTTGCTCGGCCTGGTCCGAGATGGCCGCCAGCACCTGCGACTGGAGGTCCGGGTCGAGCTCGCCGAGGATGTCGGCTGCCTCCTCGGGAGGCAGCGCCTCGATGAGCAGCGCGGCGCTCGCCGGGTCGATCTCCTCCAGCACCTCGACGGCCGCTTCGGTACGCATCTCCTCGAGCACGTCCGCCGCCTCGGCGACGGCGAGGCCGGACAGCAGGTCGGCGGCGGCCGCCTCGTCGAGCGCTTCGAGGATGTCCGCGGCGTTCTGCGGTTCGGCCTCCGCCAGCGACTCCCACTCCTCGGCGTGGGTGTCGAGGTAGTCCTCGGCTTCGGCGGGCCGGCGGCGCGCGAGGTCGCGGAGGGCGAGGGAGACATCGCGGGGCCGGCGCAGGCGCAGCTTCATGGGCGGCAACATAGCCGTGGCAGACCCCAAAAAAGAGCAGGCCCCCCAGGGGGGACGAGGGGGCCTGCAACGCCGGGGCTCCGCTAGGGCGCACTCGGCGCTACTGCGGATAGTAGCAAAGCGAACGCGGTTCGGCCAGCGAAATCTCGCGCGCCCGGGTATGCGCGCCTCCCCTAGTGTCTTCGAGGTGCACGAGTTCGACCGGGCCGTGGCGCTGGAGCCGTCCGATGGCGGCTTCCGGGCCGCCCTCGATCCGGGGTTCAACGTCGGGAGGTCGCCCAACGGCGGGTACGTCGCCGCAGTCGGCGTGGCGGCGATTGCACGCACGCTGCCTCACCCCGACCCGTTTACCGTCACGACGCATTACCTGCGGCGGCTCGAGGCCGGCCCGGTCGAGATCGAGGTGGAGACGGTCAGGGAGGGACGCAGCCTGTCGACGGCGGAGGCTCGCATCCACCAGGATGGCGCCGAGGGCGCCCGAATGCTCGCAGTGTTCGGCGATCTCTCCCGCCTCGACGGGCCGGCGGCCGTGCGCGGCGTCCCCCCCGACCTCCCGCCGCCCGACGAGCTGGTGGCCAGCGCCGACGTGCCGGGGCTTCCCGAGATCGTCTACCGGTTCGATCTGCGGATCCACCCGGCCCACCTGGCCGGCCTTGCGGGGCAGCCCACCGGACACGGCGAGGTGGCGACGTGGATGCGGTTCGCCGACGGCCGTGAGCCCGACGTTGCGTCGTTGCCGCTGTTCGCGGACGCCGGCCCGCCCGCGGCGCTCAACTTGACCCACGCAGGCTGGGTGCCGACCATCGAGCTGACCGTGCACGTTCGCGCTCGCCCCGCTCCGGGGTGGCTGCGCGGTGTGTTCCGCACCCGGTTCCTCATCGGTGGGTACCTCGAGGAGGACGGCGAGCTGTGGGACTCCGCAGGCGACCTCGTGGCGCTGTCCCGGCAGCTTGCGCGCGTTCATCGGCCCAAGGAGCGCTGACCGTACACTCGCCTCCGCGACGGGGTGAAGGGAGGTGACGTGGTGCCGAAGCTCACGGCGTTCTCACACGGCGCAGGCTGAGCCTGCAAGCTCGCCCCCGGCGAGCTGGCGCAGGTGCTGCGCCGCCTGGACAACATGCCGGCCGTCCACCACCCCGACGTCCTCGTCGGGGTGAGCATGCGCGCCGACGCCGGTGTCTACCGGCTCGACGCCCGCACCGCCCTGGTGCAGACGGTCGACTTCTTCACCCCCATCGTCGACGAGGCGTACGACTGGGGTCGCATCGCCGCGGCCAACGCCCTCTCCGACGTGTACGCGATGGGCGGAAGGCCGCTGACGGCGCTCAGCATCGTGGGCTGGCCCCGGGAGACGCTATCGCTCGACCTGCTCGGCGACGTGCTCGAGGGCGGCGCAGCGGTCCTCGCCGAAGCCGGTTGCACGCTGCTGGGCGGGCACACTGTCGACGATCCCGAGCCGAAATACGGGCTGGCGGTCACAGGGATCGTCGATCCGGCCCGGCTGGTCGGCGGCGCCGGCGCCCGGCCCGGCGACGGGCTCGTGCTGACCAAGCCGATCGGCACCGGTGTGGTGGCGACGGCGATCAAGCAGGGCCGCGCCACGCCGGCG
>JBFJZV010000141.1:0-9435 GCA_041621915.1 Acidimicrobiia bacterium
GAAGGGCGATCATGGTGCCGGCCAGAGTAGTTGCGGTTCGGAAATGGGAAAAGCCATCTGTCCCCGTATCCATCGGCAGCTACGGCCTGCGATGCAGCGAAATCGCCGGCCGGGGAGAGCTGCGGCGGCGTTTCGGAGGCCGGTCGCCTGGGTAGGCGCTCCCCATGCACAAACTCATCTGGAAAGCACTGACCGCCGTCACCGCCATGGGCGCAGCCGCCGCCGCTCGGAAGGCGTCCACCAAGGTGTGGGCGCGTCTCTCCGACAACGAGGCGCCGGTCAACCCCGCCGACCGCTCGATCTCCTGGCCCGCCGCGCTGGGATGGGCGGTAGTCGCCGGGCTCGCCGCCGGCATCGCCCGGGTGGTGGGCCGCCGCGGCGCCGCCGCCGGCTGGGAAGCCGCCACGGGCGAGGCACCGCCGGGGCTCGCCCAGGCGTAGAAGCGCCCGCCGCTCCCACGCCAGCGAGACACACACCGACGCGTCGGACGCCGACGAGAGCCACGGTACCAATCCCCTTCAGGCCCCCCGGGCCGGCGCCGGGTCGAAGTGCCGGTGCTCGCCGGTGCGTAGATGGCACGCCGCGAGGTGCGCCGGGTCGTCGTCGCGCGGCAGCAGCGGCGGCACCTCCACGTCGCACACGCCCTCCACTGCGATCGGGCAGCGTGGGTGGAAATGGCAGCCCGCCGGCGGGTTGATCGGCGACGGCACGTCGCCCTGGAGGATCGTGCGGGAGCGGGGCCGGTCGGGGTCGGGGATCGGGATCGCCGACAGCAGGGCCTCGGTGTAGGGGTGGGTGGGCCGGGCGTAGAGCGAGTCCCGGTCGGTGAACTCGACGATCCGCCCCAGGTACATCACGGCCACCCGGTCGGAGATGTGCTCGACGACGGCCAGGTTGTGGGCGACGAACAGCAGCGTCAGGTTGAACTCCGCCTGCAACGACTTGAGCAGGTTGAGCACCTGTGCCTGCACCGACACGTCGAGCGCCGACACCGGCTCGTCCGCCACGATGAACTCCGGGTTCAGCACGAGGGCGCGCGCCAGCCCGACGCGCTGGCGCTGCCCGCCGGAGAACTCGTGGGGGTACCGGCCGGCGTGGCTGGGTGACAGCCCGACGGTCTCGAGCGTCGCCGCGATGCGCTCCCGGCGCTCGTCCTTGTCGCCGATGCCGTGCAGCCGGAGCCCCTCCCCGATCGACTGGCCCACCTGGGTGCGGGGGTCCAGCGACGAATAGGGGTCCTGGAAGATGATCTGGGCCCGTCGCCGGAACGGCTTGAGGTCGCGGCCGGAGGCATGCGTGATGTCCTCGCCGCCGAACTCGATGGTCCCGGCGGTCGGCTCCAGCAGGCGCACCAGCAACCGGCCCAGGGTCGACTTCCCGCAGCCCGACTCCCCCACCAGGCCGATCGTCTCGCCCTTGCGAATCTCGAGATCGACCCCGGCGACCGCGTCGACCGTGGCGACCTGCCGCTGCAAGATCCCGCCCTTCACCGGGAACTGCTTCACCAGGCCGCGGGCCCGGACCAGCGCCTCAGCCATCGCCGCCGTCCTCCCGCTGGTCGTGGTGCAGGTAGCACCGCACGTGGTGGCCGGGACGCACCTCCACGAGCTCCGGCTCCACCTCCAGGCAGATCTCCAAGTCGTTCTCCACGCGGGCGGTGCACCGGGCGGCGAACCGGCAGCCGGCCGGGAGGTCGATGAGCGACGGCACGACCCCCGGGATCGTGTCGAGCATCGGGGTGAGCGAGCCCAGCACGGGGATCGACCCGATGAGGCCCTGGGTGTAAGGGTGGAGCGGGCCGCCGAAGAGCGTCCGCACGTCGGTCTCCTCCACGATCCTCCCCGCATACATCACGGCCACCCGGTCGGCCATCTCGGCCACGACGCCGAGGTCGTGGGTGATGAGCAGCACCGCGGTGTTCTCGGACTTCTGGAGGTCGCGCATCAGGTCGAGGATCTGCGCCTGGATCGTCACGTCGAGCGCCGTGGTCGGCTCGTCGGCGATGAGCAGCTCCGGGTCGCAGGCCAGCGCCATGGCGATCATGACCCGCTGCGCCATACCGCCGGACAGCTCGTGCGGGAACGCGCGGGCCCGCCGCTCGGGGTCGGGGATGCCGACCTTGGCGAGCATCTCGACGACCTTCTCCTGCTCGACGTCCTTGTGCCAGTCCCGGTGGAGCTCGAACACCTCTTTGATCTGCGCTCCCGCCCGGTGGACCGGATTGAGGGCCGAGCCCGGTTGCTGGAAGATCATCGCGACGTGCTCGCCTCGCAGCTCGCGCAGCTCGTCCTTGGACATGCCGGTGAGGTTCCTGCCGTCGAACCGCACGTCGCCGGCGACGACCCGCCCGGGATGGGAGACCAGCCCGATGATCGACAGCGACGTCACCGACTTGCCGCAGCCGGACTCCCCCACCAGGCCCAGCACCTCGCCCCGGTCGATGTGGAACGACACGCCGTCCACGGCCTGCACGACGCCGTCCCTCGTGAAGAAGTGCGTCTTCAGGTCGCGCACCTCGAGCAGGCGGTCGCCGGCCTGGCCCCGGTCCCTGGTGGGCTCCCTGGCCGGCGCCGTCACTTGTTGAGCGACGGGTCGAGGGCGTCGCGCAGGCCGTCGCCCATGAGGTTGAAGCCGAGCACGGTGATCATGATCGCCAGGCCGGGGAAGAACACCAGGTGGGGGGCGGTGAACACCTGGTTGCGCTCGGACGCCAGCATCGAGCCCCACTCGGCGAGCGGGGGCTGGGCGCCCAGGCCCAGGAAGGACAGGCCGGCCGCCTCCAGGATGGCGGTGGCCACCCCCAGCGTCGCCAGCACCACCAGCGGCGTCAACGAATTGGGGATCACCCGGCGCAGCACGATGTGGCGGGCCGGCGCCCCCAGTGCGATCGAGGCGGCGACGAAGTCGCTCTCCTTGATCGCCAGCACCTGGGCGCGCATGACGCGCGCGTACGCGGGCAGCGTGACGATGGCGATGGCGATGAGGGCGTTGCGAAGCCCAGGCCCGAGCACCGCAACGATGGCGATGGCGAGCAGCAGCGATGGGAACCCCAGCACGACGTCCATCATCCGCATGATGATGTTGTCGAGCCAGCCGCCGACGTATCCGGCGATGGCGCCGAGCGAGCTGCCCACCACCAGTGCGATGGTGACGGTGAAGAAGCCGAGCGTGAGGCTGACCCGGGAGCCGTAGATCACCCGCGACAGCTCGTCGCGCACGTTGCCGTCGACGCCGAGCACGTGCTGCGGCCGCTCGTCTTCGCAGCCGAACAGGTGAACGCACGGCGGGTCGCGAGGGCGGACGTTCTCCTCGACGCCGACGAGCACCTGGTTGGGCTCGAACGGCGCCAGCAGCGGCGCGAAGACGGCGACGAGGATCAGCCCGACGATGATGCCCAGGCCGATCATCCCCGACTTGCGCTCCCGGAAGCGGCGCATCGCCAGCCGCCACTGGCTCATGGGCTTGTCGGTGAGCCGCGCCGGGTCGGCCGCCTCGGTGACGATCGCATCGACCATCTCGCGTCGGTCGAACGTCATTCGATCCGGATCCTCGGGTCGAGGTAGGCGTACGACAGGTCGACGAGCAGGTTGACGAGGACGTAGCCGGCGGCGATCACCACGGTGAAGCCCTGCACGACGGCGTAGTCGCGGCCGGTGATCGCGTCGAACAGCGCCCGGCCCACCCCGGCCAGGTTGAACACGGTCTCGGTGAGCACCGCCCCGCCCAGCAGCAGGCCGAGCTGGAGGCCGATGATCGTCACCACGGGCAGCAGCGAGTTGCGGAGCGCATGGCTGCGCACCACGCGCCGCTCGCTCGCGCCCTTGGCCCGGGCGGTGCGGATGTAGTCCTTACCCATCGTCTCCAGCAGCGAGCTGCGGGTGATGCGAGCGATGATGGCGAGGGGGATCGTAGCCAGGGCGACGGCCGGCAGGACCATGTGCCGCACGGCGTCCCACCACACGTCCCACTGGCCGGTGATGAACGAGTTGAAGATCACGTGGTTGGCGACGAACTCGTTGAACTTCGCCCACAGCGAGCCCTCCTGGAGCGTCCAGCCCCAGACCTCGTAGTAGGGCTCGGAGAACACGCCGGCGGTGAGCCGCCCGGACGGCGGTAACGCCAGCGGCGTGTCCTGCAGCACGATCGCGAACAGGTACGCCAGCATCAGCCCGAGCCAGAACACCGGCATCGACACCCCGACGTTGGCGAAGGCCATCGTCGCCGAATCCACCAGCGTGTTGTGGCGGCGGGCGGCGAGGATGCCGAGCGGCACGCCCACGAGCACGGCGATCGTCAGCGCCGACATCGCCAGCTCGATCGTCAGCGGGAGCCGCTCGATGAGCAGCTGGTTTACGGGCCGGGAGAAGCGGACCGAATCGCCCAGGTCGAAGGTGACGATGTCCCGCATGTAGATGCCGAGCTGCACGGGGATCGGCTCGTTGAGGCCCTTGGCCTCGTTGAAGCGGTCACACGCCTCCTCGGTGGCGCGCTCGCCCAGCAGCGACGTACACGGGTCGCCGGGGATCGCCCGGATCAGCAGGAAGACGACCACCACGATCCCGAGCAGCACGGGGATCGCCAGCAATGTCCTCCGGACGATGAACCCGAGCATCGGGTCAGACTAAACGGGGCCGGCACGGGCCGCCTGCGCAGCGGCCCGGCCCGGCCGCCGTGCAATCGCGGCAGCGGTCTGCCAGCCGCCCGGGACAGAGAGCAGGGGAGGCGCCGGAGCGCCTCCCCTGCGTCGGTCGGGCCGAAGGGCGACTAGCCCTCGGCGTTGATCAGGCCGTTGAACAGGTAGTCGTAGTACTCGAACACGCCGCTGTTGCCCGTGTGCAGCGGGCTCCCGGCGTCGAGGCCGGCGGTGAAGCTGGCGACGACGTCGTTGGCGTCGAAGGTCGAGCCGTCATGGAACAGCACGCCCTCGCGCAGCGAGCAGGTCCACACGCTGAGGTCGTCGTTGGGCACGCATTCCTCGGCGAGCTGCGGCTGCACCTCGCCCGTCGGCGTGTAACTGTACAGCGCCTCGATCACCACGCCGCAGGCCCGCAGCGACTCGCCGTCGGTCTCGTCCGAGCAGTACAGCGAGATCGGCTCGTTGCCCTGCACGAAGACCAGCGTGTCCTCGCCGTTGTCCCACAGGTTGAACGCCACGTCGCCCCACGGCGGGGCGTACGCACCCTCGACGTCGGCCAGCGCGGCGTACGCCGCACCCGCATGGGCGATCGGCACCATCGGGACCAGTGCCTTGATGGCGTTGTTGGCCTCCTCGTAGAGCGGGGCCGCCGCCGCGGGATCGGCGAGCTGCGAGGCCTCAGCCAGTGGCTCGTAGATCTCGGGGTACGGGTCGCCGAACTGCTGGTTGGTCTCCGCGAAGTGGAAGTCCAGGAAGTTGGTGACGTGCGGGTAGTCGCCGGTC
Source organism: Acidimicrobiia bacterium (assembly GCA_041621915.1). Taxonomy (GTDB): domain Bacteria; phylum Actinomycetota; class Acidimicrobiia; order Spongiisociales; family JAOTWH01; genus JBFJZV01. Next base: position 5,420 of record JBFJZV010000141.1, read on the forward strand.
CAGCCCAAGAGGTGGATGCCGTCGAGCCCGCCAGCCGACGAGGTCTGGATGAACTCGCCGGACTCCATGACCTGCACGGTGGCGTCGATGCCCAGGTTCTCCGCGAGCTGCGCCTGGATGTCGGCGGCGACGTTGCCCGGGGTGGGCAGGTAGCCGCGGGTGACGTCCCGGTAGAAGATCGTGGTCTCGAACCCGTCCGGGAATCCGGCCTCGGCCAGCAGCTCGCGGGCCGCCTCCGGGTCGAAGTCGTACCACGACTCGCCCTCGCAGCCGTTCTCCACCGAGCACGGCGTGAAGTGCGACGCGGTCTCCGACCCCGGCGGGTAGAAGAGGTCGATGATGCGCTGGCGGTCGATGCCCAGCGCCACCGCCCGACGGACGTCCGCATTGCCCCACGGCTCGAATGTGTTGGTGAAGCCCATGTAGAAGATGTTGGGCTCGGGCTTGTCCAGCAGCACCAGGTTCGGGTCGTTCTCGATGGTCTCGTAGTCGTCCGGCGCCGGGAACGTCATCCCGTCGGCAGTGTCGGCCTGCAGCTCCAGCAGTCGCGCCGCCGACTCCGTGGCCCACTTGAGCACGAAGGTCTCGGAGGGGGCGGCCTGCCCGTAGTAGTCGTCGAAGCGGTCGTAGACGACGGAGTCGCCGCGGATCCACTCGCGCAGGGCGTACGGGCCGGTGCCGATCGGGTTGTCGAGCGGGGCGCCGCCCGTGGCCTCGAGGTGCTCCTCGGGCTGGATGCCGAACACGATAAACGCCATCTGCGCCAGGAACGCCGGGTGCGGGCCGCACAATGCGAACTCCACGGTCTGCGCGTCCAGCGCGGTGATCGTGTTGACGCGGCCGCCGTAGTCGCAGCCGCCAGCATCGAGCACGCGGCCGACGAAGCCGTCGTCGGGCGGCGCCGTCGTGGCGGGTGTGTCGTCGGGCGGGGCGGTCGTGTCGGGCGTGTCGTCGGGCGGGGCCGTGGTATCGGGCGTCGTGTCCGTGGTGCCCGGAGGCGAGGTGGTCGCCGTCGTGTCCTCGGCGCTGTCGCCGCAGGCGGCAGCCACCATCACGAGGACGGCGACGAGCGCCAGCCATCTCTTGATCTTCATGCGTGTCTCTCCCATTGGGTGATAGGTGTCTCCCAGGGCCCCTCCGCAACACCGGAGCCGGTCCCATGTCCCGCTCGTAACGCTACTCGCTATGGAGGTTTCGCACGGCGACCGGTCAGGAAAGAAGTGCCAGGGTCACCCAGAACAGCCCGCTGGCGAAGAACGGCCCGTCGAGCAGCGAGAGGAACCCGGGCGGGTCCTGGGCGAGGTAGATGCGCCCGGACCGCAGCAGCGAGCCCAGCGTGCGCCCGGCGACGAGGCCGGCCGCGGCCACGACCGCCGCCACCACGGTGATGGTGAGGTCGCCCCACAGTGCTCCGGCGATCACGCCGCCGACCAGGGCCCCCACCAGGGCCGCCAGGTTGCTGTCGAAAAGCGGCGACTGGGCTTCGAGCATCGCCGCCAACCGGCCGGCCACCGTTGCCAGCGCCGCCACCAGCAGGAACGCGGTGACGGCGTCCTGGTCCCGGAGCCGCAGCAGCACCAGCGGCCCGGCTGCCAGCGATCCCGCCACGGCCAGCGTCACGCCGCCGACGATCGCCTCGACGGGCCGGTACCCGGGCACCAGCAGTCCCCAGGCCAGCAGCACGGCCACTCCGAGCACCGTGGCGAAGGCGAACCCGGCGAAGCCCCACCGGAAGGCGCCCGCGGCGGCGGCCGCCGCCGCGAAGAACGCCGGGTAGGCGTTGAGCACCACGCCGCGGGCGGCCGCGTAACCCGCCAGGTCCCACAGCCACAGCCCGGCGACGGCGACGAGGACCACCACGAACCACCGCAGCGACGTGAGGTTGGCGAGGAAGAGCGCCAGGCCCAGCCCGGCCGTGAGCAGGTAGCCGGTGGCGACCTCGGCGTCGAGCGCCAGCGCCCCACCCGAGACGGGCGGGATCAGTGCCACCTCGTCGTCGGCGGCGACGGCGGTGTCGCGCTCGGCGGGGTCGCCGTTGACCCACACGCGGGCGTGCGGCAAGCCGGCGGCGAACTCGTCGCCGTAGCGGGCGGCGGCCTGGTCGACCACCTCCCCCACCGTGGCGCCGTCGAGGCGCGCCTCGGCGGTGCCGGCCGCTTCGCGGAGGTTGGCGAACAGCCGGAGGCGCGCCATCAGGCGGTCTCCGCCTCGCCCGCCATCACCACCGTGCCGTCGGGGCGGGTGGTCTCGAAGCGATGGCGGCCGTCGCCGGCGGCGGCGACCGCCGTCGTGACGTCGCTGCCGGGGAACACCATGTCGGTGAACCGCACGGCGAGGCGGCGCAGCCGGGCCGGGTCGCCGTCGCACAGGTGCTCCACGAGCCCGCCGGCGACCAGCGACAGCGTGCCGAGCCCGTGGTTGATCACGCCGGGGAGGCCCACCATCTTGGCTACGCCGTCGTCGAGGTGGATGGGGTTGTGGTCGCCGGACGCGGCTGCGTAGCGGGCCGGCATGCCGGCGTCGACGTGGCGGGTGAAGCTGACGACGTCGTCGCTCTCGCGGGGGCCGGAGATCTCCTCGCCGGACGGCTCCCCGCCGGACTTGGGGCGCTCGGCGCCGGAGCCGCCGCCGCGCACGAAGATCGTTGCGTACTGGTCGACGACCGGCTCGCCGCCGGCGCCGGTCATGGCCAGCTTGGCGACGAACGTGGCGTGGCGGCCCTTGTCCTCCACCCGCTCCAGCGTGGGGTGGAGCGTGAGCTTGTCGCCGGGTCGGATCGGCCGGTGGTAGCGGAACTCCTGCTCGCCGTGGACGATCATCAAAGGGTTGTCGACGCCCAGGTCCGGGTCGGTGGTGACCCGGCCCAGCTCCGCGAACGCCGGCACCACGGGGAAGACGGGCGGGGCCACCTGGTGGGGGCCGGCCTGGTAGCGGGGGTTGCCATCGGACGAGGCGGCGGCGTACGCGGCGATCTGGTCAGCCGTGACCTCCTGCTCGGAGGTCGGGTACGCCTTCCCGGCGAGGTCGAAGTTCAGCGGCATCGGCGCCCTCCAGCGGCGGGTTCGGCATGCGGCCGCCCAGGATAGGTGGCGGTCGCCGCCGCCCGCCTCACCGGCGGCCCGTCGCTACCCTGGCGGCGTGCCGACCTTCCGCCAGGACCTCGCCGCGATCGTCCCGTACCGGCCCGGCAAGCCCATCGAAGAGGTGGCGCGCGAGTTCGGGCTGGACCGCATCGCCAAGCTGGCGTCCAACGAGTCGCCCATACCGCCGTTCCCGGAGGTGCAGGAGGCCATCGCCGCCGCCATCCCCCGGGTGCATCGCTACCCCGACAACAACCGCTACGAGCTGCGCGAGGCGCTGGCCGCCCACCTCGGGGTGCCCGGCGACCACCTGTGGTTCGGCGGCGGGAGCAATGAGCTGATGCTGATGGCCGCCATCGCCGTGGGCGGGCCGGGCACCAGCGCCGTCTACGCCTGGCCGAGCTTCGGCCTGTACCGGATCGGCACGCAGGTGGCGATGGCGGAGGGCATCGAGGTGCCGCTCGACGCCGCCCACCGCCACGACCTCGACGGCATGCTGGCGGCGATCCGGCCCGACACCACCGTCGCCTACGTGTGCAACCCCAACAACCCGACGGGGACGCACGTCGCCGCAGAAGCGGTGTGGGAGTTCGTCGCTGCGGTGCCGGAACGGGTGCTGGTGGTGGTCGACGAGGCGTACTCCGAGTACGCCCAGGCCGCCGACTACGGGACTGCGCTCCCCCTGGCGCTGCAGCGCCCCAACGTGGTGGTGGCGCACACGTTCTCGAAGGTCTACGGCCTGGCCGGGCTGCGGTGCGGCTACATGGTCGGGCCGCCCGAGGTGCTGTCCGAGTTCCGCCGGGTGCAGCTCCCCTTCACCACCAACACGCTGGCACAGGTTGCGGCCGTCGAGGCGCTCCGCCACCAGGATCGGGTCGCCGAGCGGGTGCAGCGCAACGCCGAGGGGCTGAAGCTGTTCGCCGACGAGCTGGTGGC
>JBFJZV010000142.1:0-9345 GCA_041621915.1 Acidimicrobiia bacterium
GAGACCACCTTCGACGACGTCACCGCCCACTGCGAGCGCCCCGTAGAGGTGGTGGCGTACTTCCTGGCGCTGCTGGAGCTGGCGCGGTGGGGCGTGCTCACCGCCGCCCAGGATCACCGCGACGCCGCGATCACGCTGCGGCCGCGTCACGACGAAGCCGCGTCCGCCTTCGAGAGCGAATGGGCGCGGTGAACACCCGGGCGCTGCTGGAGGCCATCCTGTTCGTGGCCGAGGAGCCGCTGCCGGCCGCCGAGCTGGCCGCCCTCCTCGAGGTGCCCCGCCGCCAGGTCGAGGAGGAGCTGGAGGCGTTCGCCTCCGAGCTCCAGGAGAGTGGGCGCGGCGTCGTGCTGCGGCAGGTGGCGGACGGTTGGCGGATGTACACCCACCCCGACGCCCGTGCCTATCTGGAGCGCTTCGCGGCCTCCGCCCGCGCCACCCGGCTCTCGCCGGCGGCCCTCGAGACGCTGTCGGTGGTGGCGTACCGCCAGCCGGTGTCCCGCGGGCAGGTGTCGGAGATCCGGGGGGTCGACGCGGATCGGGCGCTGCAGACCCTGGAGCGCCGCGGCCTGATCGCCGAGGTCGGCCGCGCGCCCGGCCCGGGCCAGGCGGTGCTGTACGGCACCACGCCGCTGTTCCTCGAGAAGATCGGCGTGAGCTCCCTCGACGCCCTGCCTCCGCTCGGCGACCACGTCCCCCCCGCCAGCGTGGTCGAGACGCTGGAAGAGCCCTTCCGCGAGTGAGTTCTCCCCCCGCTCGCGGGGGAAGTGGCTCGGCCCGGAGGGCCGAGTCGAGGGGGGTGCGGATGTTCGGACCGCGCCCATGCCCGTAGAGCGCCTGCAGAAGGTCATCGCCCGATCGGGCCTGGCGTCCCGGCGGGTCGCCGAGGACTGGATCGCGGCGGGGCGAGTCACCGTCGATGGCGTCGCGGCGAGCATCGGGCAGAAGGTCGACCCCGAGACGGCGCGGGTCGAGGTCGACGGCGTGCCGCTGCCGGTGCGGCCCGGGTTGGTCCACTACCTCGTCTACAAGCCGGTCGGCGTGACGTCGACCGCCGCCGACCCCCATGCCGAGCGGGTGGTCACCGACCTGGTGCCGGCCGAGCCGCGGGTGTTCCCGGTGGGACGGCTCGACGTCGACAGCGAGGGGCTGCTGCTGCTCACCAACGACGGCGAGCTGGCCAACCTCGTCACCCACCCCCGGTACGGGGTCACGAAGACATACGTCGTGCGGGTCCGGGGCCGGCCCGGCCGATCCGTCTTGCGGAGGTTGACGGCGGGTGTCGACCTCGACGACGGGCCGGCGGCTGCCCGGAGCGCGAAGCTCGTCGATCGCTTCGCCGAAGAGGCGCTGGTCGAGGTGGTGATGGGGGAGGGCCGGAAGCGGGAGGTGCGGCGCATGTTCGACGCCGTGGGGCACCCCGTCACCCGGCTGGTCCGCACGGCCATCGGAGAGCTGCAGGACCGGGCGCTGAGACCGGGGGAGTGGCGCCCGCTGACCGCCGACGAGGTGCGGGCGCTCTACGCGGCCGCCGGCCATGCCAACATGCCGCCCATGACGGTGGTGGCGATCGACGGCCCGGGCGGGGTCGGCAAGTCGACGGTGGCCCGCAGTGTGGCCGCCGAGCTCGGCCTGCCGTACCTCAACACCGGCGCGTACTACCGGGCGGCCACGGTCGCCGCGCTCGACGCCGGGATCGACGTCGAGGACGGCCCCGCAGTCGCGGCCGAGCTGACCCGTCACGACTTCGCGTTCGAGGGCGGGGCGATGCTGCTCGACGGCCGGGACGTCAGCGAAGCCATACGGACGCCGGCCGTCACCGCAGCCGTCAGCGCCGTGTCCGCCCACGTGCAGGTGCGGGAGCTGATGGTGGCTGCCCAGCAGCACTGGATGCAGCAGCACGGCGGGCGGGGCGTGGTCGAAGGCCGGGACATCGGCACGGTGGTGCTGCCGGACGCCCCGGTGAAGGTGTTCCTCGACGCCCGACCCGAGGTGCGGGCGGCTCGGCGGGCGCAGGACCGGGAGGCGCGGGGCGTCGACGCCCAGGCGGTGCAGGCGGACCTGGCCCGCCGCGACCGTATCGACTCCACCCGGAAGGCATCCCCGCTGCAGGTGGCCGCCGACGCCGTGGTGATCGACACCAGCGACCTGGGCGTCGACGAGGTGGTGGCGCGCGTTCTGGAGCTGGCGGGCGCGCCGCGCGCCTGAGGCTCAGCGCTCTTCCGTCAGGACCTTGCAGTAGCGGCCGACGGCGAGCGCCATGAACCGGCGGTTGAGATCGGACAGCTGGGCGAGCTGTTCGACCGTGGCGGCCCGGTCCTGATCGTCGAGCGCCCGATACAACCGCCGCCGTGCCGAGGTCCAGTTCGCTCCGAGATCTTGCAGCGCGTCGGGGTCGTAGTCGTCGCCGTACGCGGAGCGCACCTGTGCCTCGGTGAACACGCCCAGCGCCTCCGCCTCCCGCTCGACCCGTTCGAACGCGCCGCGGATCGCGCGGTAGACCGCCGAGCCCGACTCGGCGAGCTGTGCCGACAGGTCGCCCTGGTACTCGTCGAAGACCTCGGACCGGAACCGGGCGTTGCTGCGCACCAGGTTGAACTCGGGGCCGCCGACCAGGGGCGGGGCGAGGTCGCGCACCAGGAGCAGGGTCAGCTCCTCGGGCTCGCGGCTTCCGGATCGCCTCCGGACCTGCGTCAGGATCGGCCGGTAGAGCCGGTCGCGGCTCCACGTCGGGAACGGCTCGATCAGGGGGTCGAACAGCTCCTCCCGGCAGGCCGCCGCGAACTGCTGGTCCAGCTTGCGCCGCCAGGCGGCGTGCTCGCCGCCCACGGCGTGGACGATGTCGCCCCAGGTGCGGGGGGACGGCCCCTCTGCCCGACCGAAGAGCGAGAGGGTGTACCCGGTCGTGGCGCCGTAACCCGCCTTGACCACCGCCTTCTCGGGAATCCCGCCGTCGACATCGACGGCCACGTCGCGCAGGTCGAGGATCAGGCGGTGGCACGGGTAGTAGGCGTCGCTGCCGAGGGCGCCTGCGAACGCCTTGGCGATCGCGTCCGCAGCGCGGTCGATGTCCTCGTCGCGGGGCTCGGGAACCAGGGGGCCTTTGAGCCAGTCGTCGGACACCCGCCAGGTCTCGGCAAGCAGCGGCCGGAGGAGGGTGTCGCGCATCCGACCCGCCTCGGCGGGCACTCCCTGGACGTTGGCCAGCGGCCCCGGGCTCTCGCCGCGGGGGTCGAACAGGCACACGACGGCCCTGGCGGCGGACTCTTCGAACCGCATGAAGAGGCCCACCTCGTACAGGCACCAATCCCAGTTGTGGGCGGGGGTGGTGAAGAGGAGCAGCAGCAGGTGGCTTTGGCCGAGGCCGTGGTGGATCTCCCGCCGCCAGTCGGAGGCGGCGACGATCTCCGACCCCGACACCCAGCACTTGATCAGCGGCGAGAGCTCCTCGAGCTCGCGACGGATCGTCTCGGCCACTTCTCGGTCGTCGTGTTTGTGGCTGATGAAGATCTGGAAGTGGTCCTGCTGCAACCGGGCCATGGCACCCCCTGTGTCATGAGACAGGCTACGTCTGCACGGCCCTGCCATCCACCGGACGGGCTTCCTCCATCGAGACACGGCTCGCCCGCATCTGATACGCCCGGCCCGTCAGCGAGCCCGAGCCGGGGCCGTGAGCCGGATGAACGCGAGCACGTAGACCCACCACAGCGTGCTGACCACGAACAGCCGCAGCAGGAAGTGGTCGAAGGGCAGCGCCAGCAGCGAGGCACCGATCGCCGCCGCAAGCACGGACAGCTCGGGGCGCCGTCGCGCCACGGCGACCCGGTGAGCGATCGCGCCACAGATCGACACGACCAGCGTGAGGCCCACCACGCCCAGCTCGACACCGGCATGGAGCAGCACCGAATGCGGGTGGAACAGCACCCTGCCCTCGGCCGTCACCGAGGACGTGCCCATGCCCTGAACGTCGCGGAGGTACCAGGGCCAGGTCGACCCGAGCCCACCCCCGAGCGCGTTCTGGACGGGCCCGCGCTCCTGCACCACGGAGAGGGCGAAACGGTGCGTGCTCCAGCGGACGTCGTCGTCCAGCGAGAGGAGCCGCGCCGGGTCCGCGCGTGCAAACACGAAGGCGCCGGACACCGCGAGCAGGACGAGCCCGCCGGCGAGCAGCGCCCGACGCCGCCGGCTCGCTGCCATGGCAGCGGCCAGCACCACGAACAGCGCCAGCGCCAGCACGGCCGCCCGGGAACCCGAGCCGAGGGCTGTGACGGTGAGGGCGAGGGCGGCGGCCAGGGGAAGCACCCGACGAGGTCCCGTCCGCAGGCACTCCATCGCGGCGACGCCGAGCGCCGGCAGCAGGATGAGATGGCCCACGGATGCCGAGAAGAGCGGACCACGCACGCGGTCGATTCCGAAGTCGAAGGCGGCGTCGCCGCGCAGCCCGAGGTCGAAATACGACTCGGCGGTGTACAGCGCGCCGACGGCTGCGAGGACGACGGTGAGCCGCCAGAGCATGCTCGGCAGCGCCTCCCGGGTGTGGAGAGCGACCAGGCTGTGGGCGGCGAGGAAGCCGGTGGTGCCCAGCGCCACGGTCAGCGCCATGCCCGCAGCGTCGGCGACGGTCAGGCCGGCCCACAGCAGCGACACGGCTGCGTAGTCGGTCAGCCCCACGAACGCGAGCGGGACCAGACGCGCCGGGCTCCACGCCGGCTGCGGCCAGCCCAACCGGCGGACCCGCAGCGTCACCAGGAACACCGCCAGGCCTACGAGAGCGGCGTGCTTCGCGTTCAACGGCGTGGCGCCCAGCCACAGCAGGGGGGTGCGGGAGCCGGGCAGCAACGCCCAGATCAGCACGGTGCCCAGGAAGGGCAACTCCCACGAGGGGATGCGCAGCGCGGCGCGGGCCGGCGGTGCGGCTGTGGCAGTCGTCACGCGCCGAGCAGAGCCAGCGCCTCCGTGGCGGTCCACGTTCGGTCCTGGTCGACCAGGCCCGGTTCTCCGGGCCGGCGGGCGCTGTAGGCCCCCTCGACCGCCGCCTGGAGCGCCGCCATCATCGCCCGCAGCGATGGCGGCAGCGGGAAGTACTCGTCCTCGTCGGTCACCCGGACGACCTCGACGCCGTCTGTCGGGCCGATCACCTCGATCACGGCCTGGATCGCCTGGTCGGGTGCCGACGCCCCGGCGGTCACCCCGACGACGCGCGCCTCGGCCAGCCAGGCCGGGTCGATCGCGTCGGGCCCCTCGACCCGGTGGGCTTCGACGCCGGCGAGGCGAGCGACCCGCACGAGGGCGTTGGTGTTCGACGAGTTCGGCGACCCGATCACCAGCAGCAGGTCGCAGCGCTTGGCGAGCTCCTGCACCGCCGCCTGGCGGTTGGTGGTGGCGTAGCACAGGTCGCTGCGGCGGGCGGTCCACAGCTCCGGGTAGCGCTGCTGAGCTTCCTCGAGGACACCTTCCCACTCGTACATGCCCAGCGTCGTCTGGGCAACGAGTGCCACCTTCGCCGGGTCGGCGGGGGAGAAGCCGCCGAGGTGGCCGCCCTGCGACGGGTCCACGAGCGTCGTGGCGGCGGGCGCCTCGGCCAGCGTCCCGATGGCCTCGTCGTGGCCCTCGTGACCCACGTAGATGATGTCGAAGCCGTCGGCGGCCCGCTTGCGGACCTCGTGGTGCACCTTGGTCACCAGGGGGCACACCGCGTCGACGGTGACCGCAGCGCGGCCGGTGGCGGCCGCCACCACCTCTGGGGCGGAGCCGTGGGCCGACAGCATCACGGGCGCGCCGGGCGGCACGTCGGCGACGTCATCGACGAACACCACGCCGGCCTTCTCGAAGACGTCGACGACGGCGGCGTTGTGGACGATCTCGTGGTAGCAATAGACCGGCGGCGGGAAGACGCGCACCATCCACGTCAGGGCCTTGATGGCCATCTCCACCCCGGCGCAGAACCCCCGGGGCGCAGCGAGCAGCACCTTGTCGGGCATCGCCCCATGGTACGGGTGCCCGACCCGGTACCATGTGCCTCCCGTGTCCTACCCCACCGTTCTCGAGGTCGTTCCCGCGTCCGCGGCTGCCCGCGCCGGCGTCGCCGTCGGCGACGAGCTGGTTGCGGTCAACGGCGTGCGCCCATCCGACGTCATCGAGTATCAGCAGCTCGTCGATGAGGCTGATCCCGAGCTGACGCTGCGGCGCGGCGGCCTCGAATGGGTCGAGATCGTCGCCAAGGACGACGGGGAGGCACTGGGGCTGCGCCTCGACAAGTCGATCTTCGACCGGGTGCAGACCTGCGACAACCATTGCGAGTTCTGCTTCATCTACCAGCTGCCGCCCGGCATGCGGAAGTCGCTGTACCTCAAGGACGACGACTACCGCCTGTCGTTCCTGTACGGCAACTTCACGACCCTCACCCGCTTCACCGAGCTCGACGTGGCCCGCGTGGTCGACGAGCGGCTCGGCCCGCTGTACGTGTCGATCCACGCCACCGACCCGGCGGTGCGCGCCCAGATGCTCCGCAACCCCCGCGGCGCGACCAGCCTGCGCTGGCTGCGGGCGCTGCTCGACCACGGCGTCACCGTCCACGGCCAGGTGGTGCTGTGCCCCGGCGTCAACGACGGCGACGTGCTGGCCCGCACTTGCGCCGAGATCGTCGTCCGCTACCCCCGGCTCGCCAGCGTCGGCGTCGTGCCGCTCGGCCTGTCGAAGTTCAACAAGGAGGCGGCGCTGCGAACCCACACGCCGGGCGAAGCGGCGGCCGACCTCGACATCATCCACGGCTGGCAGGGGATCGCCCGCCGGCGGCTGGGCCGGCGCATGTTCTTCGCTTCCGACGAGCTGTACCTCACCGCCGGGTACCCGATCCCGGAGAGCGAGGCGTACGAGGACTTCTCCCAGCACGAAAACGGCATCGGGATGGCCCGGGCCTTCGTCGACGAGGTGGACGCCCTCGAGGCGGGCCGCGACCCGGCCGGGCCCGACCGCACCGGCGAGTGGCGCACGCTGCCCGCCGCCCCCGCCGAGGGGTACCGGGCCGACCGGGACCACCGCTCCGACGCGGCCGCCAGCGGGCCGGCGGTGGTGGTGACCGGCGAGTACGGGGCGATGGTGCTGGAGCCGTTGCGGCGCCGGCTGGAGGCGCTGACAGGTCGCCCATTGCGGCTGCTGGTGGTGAAGAACGAGTTCTTCGGAGGCAACGTCGCGGTCGCCGGCCTCATGGTCGGCGACGACATCCGACGCGCGCTGGCCGACGACACCGGCGACGCCGGCGTGTACCTCGTGCCCGACGTGGCGCTGTCGGGCGACCGTTTCCTCGACGAGACCACCCTCGCCGACGTGGCCGGGGTCGCGAGGGCACCGCTGCGGTCGGTGCCCGCGAGCGCCGCCGGCCTGGTGGCGGGAGCCGGCTCGTGAGCCGGCTGCCCGTCGTGGCCGTGGTCGGGCGCCCCAACGTCGGCAAGTCGACGCTCGTCAACCGCATCCTGCGGCGCCGCGCCGCGGTCGTGCAGGAGAAGCCCGGTGTCACTCGCGACCGAAAAGAGTTCACCGCCGACTGGGCCGGGCGCCGCTTCGTCGTGGTCGACACCGGCGGGTGGGAGCTGTCGCCGGAGGGCGAGCTGACGATGGGCATCCGCGAGCAGTCCGAGGTTGCGCTGGCCGGCGCCGACGCCGTCGTGTTCGTGACCGACGCACGCACCCCGCTCACCGACGACGACGAGGGCATCGCCCGGGCGGTGCTGCGAGCGGGGGTGCCGCACGTGGTCGTCGCCAACAAGGTCGACGGCCCCGACTCGAAGGTGCAGTGGGACCACCTGTGGTCGCTCGGGCTCGGCGAGCCGCTGGAGGTCAGCGCCCTGAACGGCTACCGCACCGGCGACCTGCTGGACCGGGTCGTGGCGATGCTGCCGGAAGGTGAGGAGCCACCCGAAGAGGAAGACGGGCCGCCGACGCTGGCGATCCTGGGCCGGCCCAACGTCGGCAAGTCGACGCTACTGAACAAGCTGGTGGGGGAGGAGCGGGTGCTGGTGTCGCCGGTGCCCGGCACCACCCGCGACGCCATCGACGCCGTGATCGAGCTGGACGGCCAGCCCTTCCGGGTCTACGACACCGCAGGGATCCGCCGCGCCCCCAAGGTGAAGGACGACACGGAGTTCTACTCGGTGGTGCGAGCTCGCCGGGCTCTCGAGGAGGCCGACGTGGCGCTGCTGGTGGTCGACGCCCACGACGGCGCCACCCACCAGGAGCAGCGGCTGGCGGAGGAGATCGCCAAGAGCGGAGCCGGGATCGTCGTGCTGCTGAACAAGTGGGACGACATCGATCCCGAGGAGAGGGAGTGGACCGAGGACAGCGTCGCCGACCGGCTCGCCTTCGTCTCGTGGGCGCCGGTGCTCCGCATCTCCGCCAAGACGGGCGCCCGCATGCACCGCCTTGGCGCAGCCGCCCGGGCGGTGCTGGAGAACCGGCGGCGCCGCATCCCCACTCCCGAGCTGAACCGCCTGATCCGGTCATGGCAGGAGGCGCACCCGGCGCCGACCCGCAAGGGACGGCGGTCTCGCATCATCTACGCGGTGCAGGTGGGGGTCGAGCCGCCCACCATCCTCCTGTTCACGAGGGGCGGCGGCATCGGTCCCGACTATCTGCGGTTTCTGGAGGGGCGGCTGCGTCAGGAACACGACTTCTTGGGCACGCCGATCAAGCTGGTCACCCGTCGCAGGGCGCCCCGGGAGGCGGCCCGTGTCTGACCGGGAGCGCTTCGCCAAGGCCAAGGATGAGGCCCGCCTCGGCGGTCCGGAGCGGCACCGCCAGCGCCTGGCGGAACAGGGCAAGCTGCCGGTGCGGGACCGGGTGGCCCGGCTGGTCGACCAAGGCTCGTTCGTCGAGGACGCGCTGCTGGCGAACGCCCTCGCTGCGGAATTGGCCGCCGACGCGGTCGTCACCGGCAAGGGCACGATCGCCGGGCGGCCCGTGGTCGTCATCGCCAACGACCCCACGGTCAAGGCGGGGTCGTGGGGGGCGCGCACGGTGGAGAAGATCATCCGGGCGCTCGAGTCCGCCTACGACGAGCGGCTGCCCGTCTTCTACCTGGTCGACTCGGCCGGCGCGCGCATCACCGACCAGGTCGACCTGTTCCCCGGCCGGCGGGGGGCGGGCAAGATCTTCTACAACCAGGTGCGGCTCTCGGGGCGGGTGCCGCAGATCTGCTGCCTGTTCGGCCCTTCGGCAGCCGGCGGCGCCTACATCCCGTCCTTCTGCGATGTGGTGGTGATGGTCGAGGGCCGGGCGTCGATGTACCTGGGGTCGCCGCGGATGGCCGAGATGGTGATCGGCGAGCAGGCGACGCTGGAGGAGATGGGCGGC
>JBFJZV010000143.1:0-9239 GCA_041621915.1 Acidimicrobiia bacterium
GGTCTCCATGGCGTCACGGCGCAGGTCCTCGCCACCGGTGGTGAGCGGGAACGTCAGCGCGTCGAACATCAGGTCCCCCGGAGCGAGGCCGTGCTCCTCGGTGGCCAGGTGGTAGAGGCGCTTGGCCACCCGCAGCTTCCAGTCGGCGTCGCGAGCCTGGCCTTCCTCGTCGATGAGGAGGCAGATGACGGCCGCGCCGTGCTCTCGGGCCAGCTCGAACACCCGGGCCGCCCGCGACCCCGGGCCGTCGCCGTCCTCCAGGTTCGCCGAGTTGAGGACGCATCGGCCGCCGAACCGCTCCAGACCGGCCTGCATCACCGGGGGCTCCGTCGAGTCGAGCACCACCGGCGCGGCGACCTCGGTGGCGAAGCGGGCCGCCAGGACGTCCATGTCGGCGGCGCCGTCGCGGCCGACGTAGTCGACGCACAGGTCCACCAGGTGGGCCGATTCCGCCACCTGGTCCTGGGCGATGGCGACGCACCGGTCGAGGTCACCCTCGAGGAGTGCCTTCCGGAACGCCTTCGAGCCATTGGCGTTGGTGCGCTCGCCGATGATGAGGAACGAGGCGTCCTGCGTGAAGGGCACCGGGCTGTAGATCGAGGTGGCCGCCGCGGCAGGCTCAGCGCGGCGCGCCGCGGGGCGGAGCGGCCGGCAGCGGGCGGCGATCTCGGCGACGTACTCCGGTGTGGTGCCGCAGCACCCCCCGACGACCCGCACGCCGAACTCCTCGACGAACGTGGCCAGGTGGCCGGCCATCTCGGCGGCGCCGAGGTCGTAGACCATCTCGCCGCCGGCCACATGCGGCAGCCCGGCGTTGGGGATACAGGCCACCGGCACCCTGGAGTTGGCGGCCAGGTACCGGATCGGCTCGTACATCTCCGCCGGACCGGTGGCGCAGTTCAGGCCGATCACGTCGGCGCCCAGCGACTCGAGCACGGTGAGGGCCGCGCCGATCTCCGTACCGGGCAGCATTCGCCCGGTAAGCTCGATGGTGACCTGCGCCTGGATCGGCACCTCCCTACCCGCGGCCCGCATCGCCCGGCGGGCGCCGTTGATCGCAGCCTTGGCGGCGAGCAGGTCGAACTGCGTCTCCACGATCACCAGGTCGACACCGCCGTCGAGCAGCCCGGCGGCCTCCACCTCGTAGGCGTCCCGCAGGTCCCGGTAGCGGATCTGGCCGAGGCTGGGGAGCTTCGTGCCGGGCCCGAGCGAGCCCGCCACGAATCGCCCGCCGTGCTCGTCGGCCGCGGCCCGGGCGAGTGCGGCCCCGGCAGCCGCGATCTCGTACGCCCGTTCCTCCAGGCCGTACTCGCCGAGCGGAACCGCGAACGCCCCGAACGTGTTGGTCTCGGTGACGTCGGCGCCGGCTTCGAAGTAGGCGCGGTGCATGGCAGCGATCAGGTCGGGGCGGGTGAGGTTGAGCACCTCGTTGCAGCCCTCCAGCTCCGGACCTCCGAAGTCTTCTGGGCCGAGGCCGGCCTGCTGGAGCCACGTGCCGGTCGCACCGTCGAAGATCACCACCCCGGCGACGACCGCCGCGAGGTAGTCGCGCGTCGTGCTCGGGGACGGATAGGCGTCGACCTGGCTCACACGGCCTCCTCTCCTCGAAACGCTCCGAGCGCCTCGAGCGGAAGCCCGCTCGCCGGCAACTCATCGATCAGGCATTGGCACCATGGCCTCGTGGCCGGTTGCCGCGGTTTCGCAGGGCCTGTCCCTCCACCGCTCTGGATGAGCGCTTCGTCTGGCGGTCAATATACCGCGGGCTCAGGGGATGAAGCCGCGTTCCCGCATCCACTCGTCGTCGAAGATGCGCGACAGGTAGTTGCGGCCCCCGTCGGGAAGGATCACCACCACGAGGTCGTCGGGTCGGTCCGCGGCGACGCGGAGAGCGCCGACCACTGCCATGCCGCACGAGCCGCCCACCAGCAGCGCCTCCTCGTCGGCGAGCCGGCGCGTCATGAGGAAGGCGTCCTTGTCGCTCACCACCTCGTAGCGATCGACGACCTCCGGGTCGAACGTCTCCGGCCAGAAGTCCTCCCCTACGCCCTCGATGAGGTACGTGGTCACGTCGTCGGGGCTGGCTGCGGTGTAGATCGAGCCCTGCGGGTCGACGCCCACCACGACGACATCGGGGTTCTGCTTCTTGAGGTAGCGGCCGGCACCGGTGATCGTGCCACCGGTGCCCACCCCCGCCACCAGCACGCCGATCTGCCCGGCGGTCTGCTCCCAGATCTCCGGGCCGGTCGTCGCCTCCTGCGCTGCCGGGTTCGCGGGGTTGGAGTACTGGTCCGGCCGGTAGGCGCCGGGCGTCTCCCGGGTGAGCCGCTCTGCCACGGAGTAGTAGCTCTCCGGGTGCTCCGGCGGCACGTCGGTGGGGCACACCACTACTTCGGCCCCGTACGCGCGCAACAGGTCCTGCTTCTCCTTCGACTGCTTGTCGGCCATCACCGCGATCAAGTGGTAGCCGCGTAGCGCCGCCGCCATCGCCAGCCCGACTCCGGTGTTGCCGCTGGTGGGCTCCACGATCACGCCGCCGGGCCGCAGCTCACCGAGCTGCTCAGCCCGCTCGATCATCGCCAGCCCGATGCGGTCCTTCACCGAGCCGCCGGGGTTGAGGTACTCGACCTTGGCCACCAAGTTGCCGGGCGGGTGGAGCCGGCTCAGCCTGACGAGCGGCGTGTTGCCGATGACGGAGATGATGTCGTCGTGGATGTCCACAGCGGCCAGATTAGGACCGGCCCGGCGGGCGCCACTCCCCCGGATCGTGAGCGAAGAGCACGCGATCCGGACGGAGCGCCTTGATGCGGCGGGCGGCGTCGGCGGTGGCGGCCGCCTCGGCCGCCGGCAGCGGCTCGATCGAAGCCTCCTCCTCCAGCTCTGCCGGGTCGAAGACCGCCTGGCCGGCCAGCACCACGACGTCGCGACCGGTGTCGACGACGAGCGACTGGTGGCCGGGCGTGTGCCCGGGGGTGGCGATCACGCGCACCCCGTCCGCGATCTCGGCGTCGCCGTCGACCAGCCGCCATGCGGTCCCGGGAGGGTCCGCCCACTCGGGCAGGGTGTAGCGGGGTTCGTGAACGGAGGCATGCTCGGTGCGCTGGGCGACTACGGGCACCCCCGGCCAGTGGGGGTTGCCGCCGCAGTGGTCGAAGTGCAGGTGCGAGTTGACGATCAGCACCGGCTCGGGCACCGGCGGGTCGTGGTGGGCGCAGTGGAAGAGCTCGTCGAGGTCCGGCCGCCCCCGGCCGACGCCGGTATCGAACAGGATCGGCCCGTCGGGGTGCTCCACGAAGTAGCCGTAGACGGGGCCCATGTCGCCGGCGCGCGGGTGCCACGGCGGCGCGGTGACGTCGGTGTAGTGGAGTCGCCGGATGCGCATTTCCTACCTACCGGGGCGGTAGTCCGTGTTGTCGCCTGGCGGGAACCAGTGGCCGGGCCGGCCGAACGCCCACCAGAGGCCGAACATCCATGCAAGGATCGACGCGCCGAGCACGGCAGCGCCGATGAGGCGCTGTCCAGGCGTGCCGGCCGACAGGTAGACGGCGCCGTAGACGACCCCGCCGGCCGCCGCGAGGAACGCGATCGGCAGGATCAGCATCTTCGCCCAGAACTCGGCGGCCTCCCAGTTCATGGCCTCACCATACCGGCGAGTCGTCGGGCGATGACGGGGTTCACCCGGGCATCCGGTCGGGGCCGGGAACCTCGCCGACGGCGGCGAGGGCCAGGCGAGGGAGGTAGTGCTCCCAGCCGTCCCGGTGCGAGGCCAGCTCGTCGTCGGGCAGCCCCCGATGGGTGAGCCGTACCAGCGTGGCGTCGCCGTCGGCCAGCAGCTCGATCTCCACGGTGGTGGATCCAGGCGGGACCGTCGGGTGGCCGTCCCAGCCCCAGGTGAGCACCACCCGGCGACCGGGCTCGAGCGCCACGAGCTTGCCGCGGGCGCTCGGGCCGTCGCGCACATGCATGCTGAATGCGCCGCCGGGCACCGGTTCCAGCTCGGCCCGCTCGCCCTGCCAACGTGCCCACAGCGCGGCGTCGGTGAGGTACGCGTAGACCGCCTCCGACGGCGCAGCGATGCGGCGCTCGACCACCAGGTCGCTCATCGGTGATCCTCTACCGCCGCGGCGAGGTCGTCGAGCGCTGCCGTCCACATCGACTCCAGCACTGCGGCCAGCGGCCCGAGCCGCTCCCGGTTGGCGCGGTAGAGCCGGCGGGTGCCGTCCTTCCGGACGTCGACGAACCGCGCATCACGCAGCACGGCGAGGTGCTGGGAGACCGCGCCGAAGGTCACGTCGAACTGCTCGGCGATCTCGCCCGCCGCCATCTCTTCGTCCCAGACCAGCCGCAGGATGCGGCGTCGGCTCGGCTCGGTGACGATCTGCAGCGCGTCCACACCCCTTACTTTAGCCAAGGTTAATATAGTTTTGACTGAAATTGTTCTCGGCCAAGGAGGGATCAAGGTGAAGACCATCCACCACGTGTTCGATGTTGCGGCGTCGCCCGAGGCCGTGTACGACGCGCTCACCACGCAGAAGGGGCTCTCGGGCTGGTGGACCACCCGGGTCGAGACCAGTGGTGAGCTCGGCAGCATCGTCGACTTCACCTTCGTCGAGGGCTTCAACCCCGACATGCAGATCTCGGACCTCCAGCCCGGCAAGCGGGTCGCCTGGACGTGCGTCGGCGGACACGAGCCTTGGGCCGACAACACCTTTGCGTTCGAGATCGAAGGGGGTGGCGACCCGAGCGGCGAGCAGACCCGGGTCCGCTTCTGGCAGCACTACGCCACCGAGCTCGACGACGACTCCTACGGGATCTACAACTACAACTGGGCTTACTACCTCGAGAGCCTGCGGCTGCTGCTGACGGATGGGGCGGGCAAGCCGTACTGATGGCCGTCGGGGGCGCTTCGGGGTGCGGCTTGCGCGTCGGGGGCGCCCCCGGCGGCGGCTGCCGCTCCTGCAGGACCTACGTGGGGGCCGGCGCGAGGCGCCGGCCTGGAACCAACCCATTGACTGCCGCCGGGCCGGGCGTCGTGTTACTCGGGCGCGTCGGGGGCCCTCTCGGCGGCGGCTGCCGCGCCTGCTGGACCTACGTGGGGGCCGGCGCGAGGCGCCGGCCTGGAACCAACCCGTGGCGCGTCGGACCTGGCCTACGTGGGGGCACCAACCCTCTGGGGCTAGCGGGTCGTGGCGTAGAGGTCCAGGAGTTGCAGTCTCGTGGACTGGAGGCGGGAGACGACGACCTGGGCGAAGCGGCGCATCAGCTCGTAGCCGAACTCGCAATCGCCGTCCTTCGCCGCCCGCAGCCGGCCGGCGTCGAGGGCGATCGCCCTCACCGGGGTGACTGCCGTGGCGTCGAACGCCCACCTGTACGGCGGGAACAACCAGGACCATCCCAGCACGTCGCCGCCGTGTAGCGTCTCCAGCGTGTGGGGCCCGCCCGCGGGGCGGAACACCTGGAGGGCGACGTCGCCGGCCTCCAGCAGGTAGCACGCATCGGCGTCCTCGCCCTCGTGGAAGATCGAGCGGCCCGCCGGGAAGGTCACCGCAGCCGCCTCGCAGCAGCTACCGAGCCTGGCGAGGTGCACCTCGCCGATCCCGGCGAGGAAGGGATGGTCACGGAGCTGGGCGACGGGCACGGTCGTACCTCCTCGGTCGTGGCGTCGTCACCGTACGCGCCGGCCGCGTAGCTGCGATAGGGGAGATTGCGGCCACGGGGCGGCGGACCGGCCCTACATGGCCGCCGTGCCTGCCGCCCAGTCGGCGTACAGCGCGGCGTAGACACCGCCGCCGGCGACCAGCTCGGCGTGGGCCCCGCGCTCGACCATGCGTCCCTGGTCGAACACCAGCACCTCGTCGGCAGCCTCGGCGGTGGCGAGCCGGTGGGCGATGGTGACCGAGGTCCGGCCGGCGGTCAGCCGGTCGATCGCACGGCGGAGCTGCACGTCGAGCGCCGGGTCGACCGCCGACGTCGCCTCGTCCAGGACCAGCAGATCCGGGGTCGAGATCCAGGCCCGGACGAGCGCCACGAGCTGGCGCTCGCCTGCCGAGAGGTTGGTGCCCCGGTGCCCCACCTCGGTGTCCAGGCCCGCCGGGAGCTGGTCGAGCCAGCGGTCGAGCCCCAGCTCGAGGAACGCTGCCCGCAGCTCCCGCCGGTCGGCGTCCGGCTTGCCGTAGCGGACGTTGTCGGCGACCGTGCCGGTGAATAGGAAGCCCTCCTGCGGGACGAAGGCCACCCGCGACCGCAGGTCAGGGAACGCCACCCGGCGCAGGTCGACGCCGCCGACGCGGACCGACCCTGCCGTGGGATCGAGCAGCCGCACCAGGAGCTTGGCGAAGGTGGTCTTGCCCGAGCCCGTCTCGCCGACGACCGCCACCCGCCGTCCCTCCTCCACGTGGACGTCGACATCGGTCAGCACGTCCGGTCCCGTGGGGTAGCGGAAGCGGACCGACTCGAACCTCACGTCGAGCGCGCCCGGCGGCAACGCCACCGGGTCGATTGCCGGTGGGATCTCGACGGGTGCGTCGAGCGTCTCGACCACCCGCCGGAGCCCGGACGCGGCGTTCTGGGCGAAGTCGAGGATCTCGACGAGGTTCTGCACCGGCTCCACCAGCAGGTTCACCAGGAACAGGAACGCCAGCAGCACACCGGCGGTGATGCCCTGGCCGGCTCCCATCAACAGGCCCGCCACGATCACGACCGCGCTGAGCGACGCCGCGAACACCTCGGACGTGGCGAACAGCACGTTGCCGAAGCGCGAAGTGCGAAACTCGGCGAGGAACCGCTCCTCGAGCGAGCCGCGGACCCGGTCCATCGTCACCGCCTCGGCGCCGTAGGCGCGCACCTCGGGCAGCGCGGTGACGGCCTCGCTCAGCACGGCCAGGCTGTCGGCCACGCGCTGCCGGACGGCGTCGTAGCGTCGTTGCAGCACCCGCTGGAACCACAACAGCGTCGCTGCGTACACCAGGATCCCGGCCAGCACCAGCAGGGCCAGCCGCCACTCGTACACCGCCATCGCCGCGAGCGCGGCGATCACCTGGGTGCCGTTGATCAGGAACATCACCCCGCCCCACTCCATGAACTCCTGCAGCGTCGTGATGTCCGACGTGACCCGGGACACCAGCGCTCCCCGTCGTTCGGATTGGACGTGGAGCACCGATCGGCGAAGCAGGTGGTCGAACACCGCCACCCGCAGGTCCGACAGGCCGGCGGCCGCGTTGCGCACCAGTCGCACCAGCCCGGCGCGGGCCAGCACCGAGCCCACCACCACCACGACCAGCCCGATCGCGACCGTGACGAGCACCGCATCGACGTCGACGCGGCCCGGCCCGGTCACGAACCGGTCGACGGTCTGCTGGACGATGACCGGCACCGCGATCTGCACGGCCGTGCCGCCCAGGTTGAGGAGCACCGACACCCACAACCTGCGGGCGATGACAGGCGCGACCACCAGGGCCCGCCGGATGGCGGCCGGTGTCGACAGCGTCTCCGTGGTCATGCCCTCTCCCCGGAGCGAACAGCGGCGTCCTCCTCGTATGCCTGCACGAGCCGGGCGTATCCCGGTTCGGTGGCCAGCAGCTCGGCGTGGGTGCCGTGGGCAAGCACCCGCCCGTCCTCGACGTAGATCACCTCGTCGGCGAGGCGGATCGATGACGGCCGGTAGGCGACCAGGACGATCGTCGAGGGGAGATCGGCCGAGCGCAACCGGCGCAGGATCTCGGTCTCCACGGACGGGTCCACCGCCGACGTCGCGTCGTCGAGGATCAGCAGCCGGGGCCGCCGGGCGAGGGCGCGGGCCAGCGCCACTCGCTGGCGCTGGCCGCCCGACAGCGTGGCGCCCCGCTCCCCGATGCGGGTGTCGTACGCGTCCGGCAGCTCGAGCACGAAGTCGTGGGCGCCCGCCAGGCGAGCCGCCTCTTCGAGCCGCCCGGGCGGCAGATCGGCCCCCATCGAGATGTTGCCCGTCACGGTGTCGTCGAAGAGGAACGCGGTCTGGGCCACGTAGGCGATCTCGCGGGGCAGCTCGGACCTGGCGAAGTCGCGGAGGTCGCGGCCGTCCAGGCGGATGCGGCCGCTCCCCGGGTCCCACAGGCGGGCGAGCAGCAGGGTGAGCGTCGTCTTCCCCGACCCGGTGGGACCGACGACGGCGACGGTGCGGCCCGCCGGCACGTCGATCGCGACGTCCTCCAGCACCACCTCGCCCTCGTAGCGGAACGACACCTCGTCCCCCGTCACCTGCGCCGCGCCGGCCCCTGGCCGCGCCACGACATCGCCGTAGGCGACGACCTCGTCGGCGGCCAACACGCCCGTCACCCGCTGCCACGCCGGGATGGCGCCGGCCAGGTCGAACATCACGAAGGCGATGAGCTGGATGGGGAAGCTCAGCAGCGACAGCAGGTACAGCGCCGTGACCACCTCGCCCGGGGACAGCGCCCCGGCGTCCACCCGGACGGCGCCCACCGCCAGCACCGCCAGGGCGATGACCGGCACCAGGGACACGATCACCACGCGGAAGGTCTCCCACAGGACGCCGAGGCGCACGAAGCGGTCGCGCAGCTCGTCCGAGGCGACCCGCATGCGGGCGGTTTCGTGCTGCTCCCGGCCGAGCGCCTTCACCGTCAGCGCCCCGTCGAACGTCTCGTGGGCCACTCCGCTCACGACGCCGAGCTGCCGCTGGATGCCCTCCCACTGCGGGTAGACCGTCGTGACCGCACGCGTCTCCACCACGACGACCACCACCATGCCGGCCAGCGCGGTGAGGCCCAGCCACGGGTCGAGGACCGCCAGCAGCACCGCGGTGCCGACGATCAGCAGCGACACCCCGGTGGCGTACGGAAGCGGACCGAGCGCGCCGGCGGACTGGCGGGCGTCGTTGTCGGCCACCGACAGCAGGTCGCCGACCGACTGGCGCCCAAACCACGCCAGCTCCAGCCTCAGCTCGTGGTCCACCAGCCGCTCCCGCAGGTCCTGCTGGGTGCGGAGCTGCAGCCAGGTGGCGGCGGTGCGGCGCACGACGATGCCGGTGGCCTTCCACAGCGCCACGGCCAGCACCGCCCCGGCGACCGCCCCCACCTTGCTCCCGGCTTCCTCCCCATCACGCAGCACCGGCAGGATGGCGGTGTCGGTGATCCAGCCGACCACCCACGACGACGCCACGATGGCCCCGGCATACGCGGCGGCTCCCAGCACGGCCAGCGCGAACGAGCCCGGGTGGGCCCGCAGGAAGCGGCCGACGATCCGGA
>JBFJZV010000144.1:0-9209 GCA_041621915.1 Acidimicrobiia bacterium
ACGGCCATCGAGGCGCCCGCCGCCAAGCGGATACCGTGGCGGTAGACGCCGGTGACCGCCGGCCAGTCGCCGGCGTCGGCGGCGGCGGCGACCCGGCGGAGCATCGGCGTGGCCAGGCCCAGCTCGCCCACCAGCTTCCCGGCCAGCGCGGCGGTGAGGCCGATGGTGAGGACCCCCATCAGGGAAGCGCCGAACACCCGGGCCACGACGACGCCGAATCCGAGCCCGGCGGCGGCGCTCAGGACGCGCACGGCCAGCACCGCCCCGGTGGCGGCGCCGATGGCGGCGGGCCGGCCCGGTGCCGGCCGGTCTGGTCGTCGCCGTAGCACGGCGGGCGCGGGCTGGTCCATCGACCGGAGGACCTCCTCTCCAGAGGTATCGGAAGCGGGCGGCGGACCCTTAGGAGGGCCTGCAAAGCCGCCTGGCCGGCGCGTAGGCTCGGCTGATGGAGGCGTACGAGGGGGAGCTCGACCAGATAGGCCGCATGGTCCAGGCCGGCGATGTGGTGTTCGTGCTCGGGGCGGGGGCGCTGGTCGCCTCCGGGCTTCCGACCGGCCACGAGCTAGCCGAGCGGATGGCGGCGGAGTTCGGTGTCCCATCCGGCAACTTGCCCGACGTGGCCGCGTCGGTCGAGAGCGCCACCGGCCGCGACTCCTTGCTTGACTACCTCCGCCGGGCGATCGAAGTCGACGAGGCTGCACCCAACCCTCTCCTCGGGCTGCTTGCCGAGCAGCCGGTACCCGATCCGCTGTTCCTCTGCACCACGTACGACGACCTGCTCGAGCGTGCGCTGCGGGCGGCCGGGCATGACGTGCGGACGGTCGACCTCGGCGACCGACCCGCCGAGCCCGACCCTCAACCCGGCCGCGGGCCGATCGTCGTCCGGCTGTTCGGGACGCTGGCGGCCCGGACGGCCGTGGTCACCCAGCAGGACTTCGCCGCCTGGCACGACGTCGGCTTCCCGGCTGCGCAATCGCTCGCGGTCCACGCCAGGGTGAGGCCGAGCAACAAGCTCTACATCGGGGTGGCCGGCACAGACGTGCCCACGGGAATGGTGGTGCGAGCGCTGCGGACACAGCGTCGCTCGTGGGCGGTGCTGCTCGACCCGAGCCCCATGGCTCACGGGTTCTGGACGAGCGAGGACGTCGCCGTCATCGACATGGATGCCCAGGAATTCGCCGAGGCGCTCCGGCAGCGCCTGGACGAGTACGTGACCACCGCCACCCCGGTGGGCCGGCCCGGGACGTTGTGGATGACGGTCGCCGACCCCGAGGCCGGGTGGGCGTCCGGGCAGACCGTCACCTGGGCGGTCCCGGGCGGTGCCGAGCTGGGCGACCGCGTGCTGGTCTGGCTGACCGGCGGGACCGGGTTCGCGTACCTGGCGGAGCTAGCGTCGCCGCGGCGCCCCGGCGGCGAGCAGTCGCGCGGCAACGACGTCGCCGAGCTGCGGGTCCTGGCGGCCTTCGAGGAACCGGTGTCCTACGCGCAGCTCAAGGCCGATCCGGTCCTGCGACAGTGGACCCCCGTCAAGCGTCGGATGCAGGGCGTGATCCGGGCCCAGCACGAGAGCATCGACCACGACCAGGAGGTGCTCGATGCGCTGCGGCGGCTGATCCTCGCCGGCAACCCCCAACTCGGCGAGTTCCCGCCGCCGCCCCGCACCGAGGAGGAGCTGCCCGTGGCAGAGTTGGTGTACCGCCTGGTGCTGTCCCGGACCGCGTCGCCCGAGCTGATCCGCACCTTCGACCGTGAAGCCTTCGTCGCCGCCCTCGCCGAGACCAGCACGGACCTCGACGTCGGGTCGGTGTGGGACACGCTGGGACGGCTGCGGGCCGGGCAGCCGGAGGCGGAGCCGAACCCGCTGTGGCTGGCCTGGGCGCGCACCATCCATGATGACCGGCTCTCCGTGCTTCACAGCGCGCTGCGGTCACCGTCCGAGGCGTCCTAGTGGCCGGGTTCCCGCACGCCGAGCTGGACCGGCTTGCGGAGCGGGTGCTGCAGCGGCGGGTGGTGTTCTTCATCGGCTCCGGGTTCTCCCTCGACAGCGAGGACACCCGGGTGCAGAGGTTCCACCGCCGGCTGGTCGCCCGCCTCGCCGCGATGTGCGAGCAGGTCGACGAGGCCGAGCGCGCCGACGTCCAGTCGGAGTCGGTCAAGGCGTTCGGGGTCGACCTCGACGATCCGAAGGGTGAGGCCATCGATGCCCTTGCCGACCGGTACTACGAGTTCAACGACTGGACGATCGACGCCCTCGGGGAACTCGCGGACCAACTGCTGGCTCTCCCTGACGCCGATGTGCGGGTCGTCGCCATCACCGGGCGGGAGAACGAGTTGCGCGTCCGGCTCGGCGACGGCGTCCCGGCCGCCCGGCTCGACCTCGGTCGACTCGACGGAGTCGGCAGCCGCCGGAGCCGCGGCAAGGTGGTGTTCCTGGAGGCGCTCGGCTTCCTCGACGAAGCCGTGATGGCCGGCCGCCCGATGGAGCCGGACCTCGACACCGTGGCGGCCAGCTTCGGGCGACGGCACCGACCCCGCCACCGGGTGCTCGCCCGCCTGGCGCGGGAGGGGCTCAGCTCGATCCTCGTCACCACCAACTACGACATGTTGATCGAAGGGCGATACCACCTCGAGGGAATCCGGCCCGCCGGCGCTCCACCGCACCGCTGGCTGCCGCCATCGTCGTTCGGTGCGTTCGACCGCATCGCCCGACCCGACGACTTCTTCACGCAGGGCTGGACCAACCGCAGCACGTTGATCGTGAAGCTGCACGGCGACGCCGACTCCTATCGGGCCGGCAGCGTGGCGGACGATCCCGATTGGGAGGCGCTGCTGGAGCCCATCGTGTTCACGTACCGGGACATCCAGCACTGGCGCCGTGACGCGTGGGCGCGCGACTTCCTACAGACGCTGCTGCGCACCCACACCCTCGTGTTCTGCGGGTACAGCGGCGCCGACCCGGTGATCCACAACACCGCCCGCACCGTGTGGGAGGAGATGGCCGGGTGGCGGGCGAGGCGCCGCGCCGGCGCCCTGCGGGAAGACGCGCCGGCCTTCTACTTCGGCGGGGACGACACGGAGTTCGACGCCCGGGCGATCCTCCAGGCTGCCAGCCAAGCGGCCGGCCACCAGGAGCCCACGATCGCCCGGCACCCCAACCACGTGCCGTTCCGGTTCCTCGACGCCAAGGACCCCGAGCGGTCGGCGTTCCCCGGCCTCGACGACGAGATGCTGTGGCTGTTCCATCGCGTGATCCGGCGGCGCCAGGCCCAGTACGTCGCCGCCCACCTGCCGGCCGTGGCCGAGGCCGTGTTCGGCCGCGGCCCGCACCCGGCCCGGGAGATCGCCCCGATCGAGCGCAGCCTGCTGTGGCTCTCTGCTCGGGAACAGCGGGTGGCCCGCTGCTGGGACGGCGACGATTACGCCCGCCGCCGGGAGTTGACCCGAATCGTGTCCTGGACCGATCAGTTCCACCCCGGCCTGCTGCGGGAGTTCGCCGCGTCGGAGACGATGCGCCGCCACCTCGGTCCCGACGGCGGGGGCGAGCGGTTCAAGCTCGACGAGCTGCGGCGCCACCCGCGCTACTTCCCGTTGCTCGACCGCCCCGACCTCGCCGCCTGGGGGGTGGTCCTCGAGGTCGCCCTCCGCAAGATGATCGCCGCCTACCACGGTGACCCGGCTGCTTGGGCCGAGCCTCGGGAGGCGTGCGAGGTCGTGCCCGGTGAGTTCCCGGCGGTGGCATTCGCCGGCCACGACGGCGTGCTGCTCCGCTCCAGGCGACTGGTGGCGATCTCGCTGCGGGCTTTCGACCGGCAGGGGCGGCGGCTGCGCCGTGTGCGGCGGGCGTACCAGTCGGTCCACGCCTGGGAGCTGCCCCGCTTCAGTGACGACCCCGCCCGCCCCGACCTAACGCCGACGGCGGAGGAGCTGTGGGCGTGGGCGGCTCGCTCGAGCCGCGCCGGCCCGCCGGGCGACCCGGCGGCCTTCCTCGGGGTGCCGCGGTGACCGGCGGGCCAAGCCGCACTGAGCAACGGGATCTGGTAGGGCGGATGCTCGCCGGCCTTGGCCTGGAGCAGGCCGCTGGCTCCCGCAGTGGCTTCAGCCGGGTGACGGTCCCCGGCAAGCGCCGCTTCGCGATCGGGCCACGGGTCGTCCTGCGGGAGCGCCACGACCTCGCCCCCGATGTGCTCATCCACGACGGCGTCCTGGGCACGCTGGGTCTCGTCTACGTGGTCGGCTGCGACGACGACCGGGAGGCGGGCACCGAGGTGGCGAGCGCCGTCGACGACGCCCTCTACGCCCGCCACCTGCTCGTCACCGCCCCGCCGCCCCGGGACGGCGCCGCTCCGGCCCCGCTGAACGTCGAGGTCGTGCTGGTCACGGGGCACGAGGCCGCGGTGGCGGAAGTGGGCGACACGATGCGCGACGTCGCCGCCCGGACCGACGCGCTCGACCAGATCGGGGTCAGCCTGCTGCGCCACCAGCCGGGCGACGACCCGTTCGCCGCCGATCGCACGCGCGCCTTCTCCTGGCTCCTGCGTGCGACCGAGCGATGGTTGCGACACGACGGTCGCGGCGCCCGGGCGGTGCCCGATCCGTTGTGCGGCGTGGAGCTACGCGACTGGCGCCTGGCAGGGCGGCGCAAGTTCGCACTGGCCGACGGCGAGAGGTTCAGCCTGGTCCACGGGAGGAACGGCAGCGGCAAGAGCAGCATCGCCGAGGCGCTGGAGCTGGCGATGGTGGGGTCGATCACGCGCATCGAAGGCACCGAGCGACGCGACGACTACGCCTCGGTCGTTCGCCACCGCCGCCCGGGCACCTCGGCGCACAGCGGCCCGGAACCGAAGGTGCTCGTCAGCCGCCGCAGCGGCACCGAGGCATACACCGTCGGTAAGCGCCCGTCGGGCACGTGGCTGGACGCCGAGGTCGAGGTGGAACGGAACGGCGAGGTCGAGCGGGTGCCCCGCGCCGCTACCAGCTTCCGGCTGAACCAGGAGATCATGAACGTGCTGGTCGGCACCGACCGGGCCAAGCGCGGCGAGGAGTTCATCGACGCCTTCTTCCCGGCGGCGCGCCCGATCGTCGACGCATACGAGGCGGCGCGGGGCGCTGCGGTCCAGGGGGTTGCCGACCTGCAACGACTGATGGCGCCCTTACGGCTGGCGAAGGCCACGCTCGCGGAGCTGGCGAGGTGGCCGGGGGTGGGCGGCGGGGCCGGCACCGGTGACTTCGCCAAGCTGCTCGACCGCTGCCTGGAGACGGTGGCGCTCGCCGACCTCGCCGGGCGGGCGCGCCGGCTCGGCGACACCGTCGCCGCAGCCCGCGCCGCGCACTGGGAGCCGGCCGGCGAGGTGGCCGGCCTGGTCGAGGGGCTCGGAGCCGGCCCCGACGCCGCCACCGTGGCCGCGCTCGAGGCGGAGGCCAATGCCCTGCTGGGCCGGCTGAGCAGCGCTGCCGAGGCCAAGGAGGCCGAGAGTGGGGGAGACGCAGCGGTGGCGGAACGGATCCTCGGCCGGCCGGAGGCGGTCGCCGCCCTGGATGCGACCGGCCGCATCCTCGAGCCGGGGCGGCCGGAGACGGAGCCGGCGCTGGGGCAGTGCCTCGCCGAGGCCGTCGCCACCGATCGGCCGGTCGAGTTCGGGCGGGTAGGGGTGGGCCGCGGGTCGTGGGCCGCCGACCTCGGCCGGCTGGTCGATGCCGTGTTACTGGCGGTGGAGTCGCTGACCGGCGAGGTCTCCGGAGGTGTGTCGTGGCCCGAGTCGGTCGAGCCGCTGACCGCCTACGAGGAGGCGAAGCAGCGCCTCGCGGAGCAGGACCGGGCCGAGGCGCGCCTCAACGACAGCTTCCTGTCGGTCATCGAGAGCGAGCTCAGCGACGCCGTCAACGAGCTCATGGCGCTGTGCGCCCCGGCCCGTTGGGCGTACGAGGACCTGAGGATCGAACCCGCCTCCGACGACCTGCGCGCCGTGGGGCTGGCCGCGGCGGGCGACGACCGCATGGACCTCCGGCTCAACACCGCCGAGCTGAACTCGTTCGCGCTCGCCCTGTTCCTGCTGGGCGCCTACCGGCTCGACAACGCGTTGCGGGTGGTGATCCTCGACGACCCGCTGCAGAACATGGACGAGCTGACGGTCGGCACCATGGCGCGGGCGCTGGCGAGGTTCGTGCGGCTGCCACCCTGGGCGGACGAGGGCTGGCGGGTGCTGCTGCTGCTCCACAGCGACGAGAGCACCGAGCACTTCCGCAGCGAGGTGTCGTGCGGCTACGTGCGCCTACCGTGGCTGCGCCCCGGGACGCCGGCGGAGGACACGGCGGACGTCCACACCGAGCCGCCGCGTCACGCCCCCGGCGTACAGGACGTGCGCCGGCTCCTCTGCTGGGACGACTGACCGGCGGGCCGTCGCCCGCCAGAGCGGGGTGCGGGTCCGCCTCGAAGCAGGTCCAAAGCTTGGGACTACCGTCGCGCCGATGGCTTCCCTGACCCGCCGCCAGTTCCTCGCCGGGCTTGGGCTCGGGGGCGTCGCCGCTGGGATCGCCGCCGCCGTCCGCATCGGCGGTGGCGGGTCCGCTACCCCGCCCGGCGCGAACGCCGCAACGGCGGGGCCCGCCGCGCCGACCACGAAAACGCCGGTCGCGACCATCCCGCCGCCCCCGCCGACCACGAGCACGACGACGACGAGCGCCAGCACGACGACCACGAGCACGGCGAGCGCCAGCACGACGACTACGACCGGCCCGACGCCGCCCACGGCGCGGGTCGTCGAGGTGATCGGCCGGCAGGCGTGGGGTGCAGTCGACCCGCGCGGCGGCTTCCCCGCCCACACCGTCGAGCGGATCACCGTCCACCACACGGCGGCCCGGCTCGACGACAACACTGCGGCGCCGGGTCGGCTGCGCGGCTATCAGCGGTTCCACCAGGACTCCGGGTTCGCCGACCTCGCCTACCACCTGTCGATCGACGGCAACGGCAACGTCTACGAGGGACGCGACCCCACCATCGCCGGCGAGACCTTCACCGACTACGACCCCACCGGCCACTTCCTCGTCGTGCTCGACGGCAACTTCGATCGCCAGCAGGTGCCCGCCGCCCAGCTCGAGGCGCTCGCCGACGTGGTGGCCTGGGCGACCGCTGAGTTCGGCGCGGGCCTCGCCACCGTCGGCGGCCACCGCGACTACGCCGCCACCTCGTGTCCGGGCCGGGAGCTGCACGCCGCGGTCGCCGACGGGACGCTGGACCGGCTCGCCGGAGAGCGGCTCGCGGCCGGGGGCATCGACCTCGCCGTCCTGCCTCCCGACCGGGCGGCGGCGCGGGTCGCGGAAATCGAGGCTGGAAGGGCTTGACGCATCCCGTAGGGTGAGGGCAGTACCGCCGCCAGCGCAGAGGAGCGCCCCGATGCCCCACCCCCACGGCCTGTTCAGCTTCGTCGACGTCGCCGTCCCCGACCTCGACGCCGCCGCCGAGTTCTACGAGGCCGTCTTCGGATGGAAGGCCGTCGACATCGCGCCCGGCTACCGAATGTTCATGAAGGACGGCAAGAAGGTCGCCGGCCTCGGCGAGCTGAGCGAGGAGCAGCAGGCGCAGGGCATGCCGCCGGTGTGGAGCTCGTACGTCAACGTCGACGACGTCGACGCCATAGCCGCCAGGACCGCAGAGCTGGGCGGGACGGTGATGGTGCCGCCGATGGACATCATGGAGGAGGGGCGGATGACTTTCGTCGCCGATCCCACGGGCGCCATGATCGGCTTCTGGAAGGCCGGCAACCATGAGGGCTCGGAAGTGTTCAACGAGCCGGGCGCGCTGAGCTGGAACGAGCTGGGCACCCGCGACGTCGCCAAGGCCAAGGAGTTCTACGGCGGGCTGCTGCCGGCCTGGAACCTCGTCGACCAGGAGTTCGAGGGCGGCTTCACCTACACGATGATCGAGCTGAACGGCAAGGGCAACGGCGGCATCTTCGACATGAGCGCCATGTTCCCCGACGAGATCCCGGCGCACTGGGGTGTCTACTTCTCGGTGGCCGACACCGACGGCGCCGTGGACACGGCCGTGGGGCTCGGCGCTCAGCTGGTGATGGGCCCGGCCGACACGCCGTTCGGGCGGATGGCCAGCCTGGTGGACCCGCAGGGTGCGGCGTTCCGTGTCATCAAGTTGACGCAGCAGGGCTGAGCCGGCGGCGGCTCAGGCGGCCGAGTCGGCCGTAGCCGGGGTGCCCCGAGGAGGGGCGACCGCGACCGGGCGGGCGGGCACGTGGCCGAACACCAGCGAGAGGGACGGGGTGGGGCCGTCGCGGTGCAGCAGGTCGGACACGAGCACGCCGGGGGCCAGGTCGTGGTTGCAGCCCTCCTGGCAGCTCCGGTACGGGTCGTACGAGTGGGACGGGTTCATGAGGAAGGCGCTTACCCGGCGCCCGCCGCCCGCAAACGGCGCTACGCCCCGGGCGTGGGGTGGTGGGTGCGGGCGCGTCGCACCGGGCGGGGCGGCCGCTCCGGCGCCGGGCCGAACCAGCGCTCCAGCTCGGCGGCCTGCGCCGCCACACGCTGCGCGTCGATGAGCCGCGACGTCAGCACGCCGACGGCTGCCGCCACCGCCAGCCCGCCCGCCACCGCGATCACCCTGGCGATCGTCCCGGCCGCCGCCATCGCATCGAAGCCCTGCGGCCCCAGCAGCCACGCCCAGTCGTGGGTGGCGTTGGGGTACAGCAGCGGTAGCGCCTGGTAGGGAGCGTCGGCCACGTACACGCTGACGTCCTTCGCCGAGGTCCCCGCCCAGGCCAGCGTCACCGCGGCGGCCACCGGGTCCCGGCGTGCCCAGAAGTAGGCGGTGAGCCCGAGCGGCACCGCCACCTGGAGTGCCGAGCCGGCCAGCACCGTGAGGAGCCGCGGCAACGGCATCGCCAGCAGGTGGCCCAGCTCGTGGATGCCGAGGTCGAACATCCCCAACAGCGGCACCCGGTCGCCGGCCACGAAGCCGAAGAAGGCGAGCGCCAGGCAGGCGGCGATGCCTCCTAAATAGCGGCCGAGGGCCTCCCATGTCCACGCGACGGTCACCGCCGAGGCATCGGCATTCCGGCAGCGCGTCTGTAACGTTGCGCCGTGCTCATCGCCCGCAACCTGCGTATCGAGGTCGGCCCGCGCCTGCTGGTCGCGGGTGCGTCGTTCACGCTCAACGCGGGTGACAAGGTCGGGCTGGTCGGCCGCAACGGCGCCGGCAAGAC
>JBFJZV010000145.1:0-9120 GCA_041621915.1 Acidimicrobiia bacterium
GGAGGCCGAGCCTGCACCGGGGGGTGAGGGCATCGACGATCTGTTCTCCCGGCTGCGGGGCGGCGGCTCGGCCACCCCCGCCGTGGTCGTGGCGTCCGCGCCCGAGCCCGAACCCGTGCCGGAACCTGCGCCGGCGCCACCCAGGGAGCGGCCGCCGCTGCGAGCCGTGCCGGCTGCCGCCGGGCCCGACCCCTTCGAGTTGCGCGACCGCCTGCTCCTCCCGCTCACCAACAAGGCCTTGCGCGACGCGAAGCGCGCCATCGTCGACATCCAGAACGTCGTGCTCGAGGAGCTGCGGACTTCCGGTGGGGAATGGTCGCCCGAGCCGGGCGCGTTCGTCGCTGAGCTTGGGCCCACCCTCGCCGAGCTCTCCAGCGCGAGCCGGTCCGCCGGCGCGCTGGCGGCCGCCGAGCTGTCCGGCGCCGACCGCCCCCCCGACCTGGCGGAGCCGGAAACGCAGGAGGGGCCCGACGTGAGCGCGGCCCTGCGCGAGGGCCTCACCCAGGTGTTGGGACGCAGCGCCGAAGCCGGGGGAGGGCCTCGCCAGCAGTCCGCGACGGTATCCCGTTTCTTCCGGGCCTGGAGGACCGACGAGGCCGAGCGACGCCTCCGCCACGCTGCCTTCGCCGCGTTCCATCGCGGCCTCCTCGACGCGTGCGCCGAGCTGGGCGTGCCGGCCGTCGCGGGCCGTGCCGATGGCCGGACGTGTGCGGCCTGCCCGGCGTCCACGGGCGAGCCCTGGCGGCCGCGAGACGAGCCGCCCAACGGGACTGCGATCCCGCCGGCGCATGACGACTGCTCGTGCACGGTGGTGCCGGCGCCCTGACCGAAGCGCCATCGGGATCACGGTTCGCAACCACGCAATCCGGCCGTTTCGCGTGACACCAGCGGCCTAGCGATACCCCGTCAATACAATGGCCGGCGATGTTCTCCCGTGAGCCCGTCCCGATCCGGCGGCCGGCACAGGGCGGGCGCAGGTGGCTGGCGATCCTCGGCATCCTCCTCGTCGTCGCTCTGCTGACGCTGCGGCAGGCTGCGACGTTCTGGACCGACTACCTGTGGTTCGCCTCGGTGGACCAGACCCGAGTGTGGACCACGCTCGTGTTGAGCAGGGTGCTGCTGGTCGTCGTCGCCTCGATCGTCGCCTTCGGCATCCTGTGGCTCAACCTGTGGGTCGCCGACCGGCTGTCGCCGCGTGGGCCGGTCCCGGCCGGCGGCGCGGACGAGGAGCTCGTGCAGCGGTTCCAGGACTGGGTCGCGCCCCGGGCCGGCCGGGTGCGGCTGGCGGTGGCCGCGGCGTTCGGGCTGCTGATCGGCCTGGCGGCAGGCGCCTGGTGGGAGGACTTCCTGCTGTTCACCAACGCCGCCGACTTCGGAGCCACCGATCCGCAGTTCGGGCGGGACATCGGGTTCTACGTCTTCCGCCTCCCGCTGTACCGGGACCTGTTCGGGTGGGCGTTCCAATTCTTCCTCGTCACGACGCTGATCGTCGCCGCCCTCCACTACCTCAACGGCGGGATCCAGATCCAGCGCCCGGGCGACCGGGTGGCGGCCGGGGTCAAGGTGCACCTGTCCGTGCTGCTGGCGATCCTGGCGCTCCTGAAGGCCGTCGGATACCAGCTCGACCGCTACGACCTCCTGTACTCCCAGCAGGGCCAAGTGTTCGGTGCCTCGTTCACCGACGTCAACGCCCGGCTTCCGGCCCTCAACCTGCTGATCCTCATCTCGCTCTTCGCAGCCGTGTTGCTGCTCGTCAACATCCGGTTCCGGGGGTGGACGCTGCCGGCCGTGGCGTTCGGGTTGTGGCTGGCCACCTCGGTGGTGGTCGGCGGGATCATCCCCGCTGTGGTGCAGCGGTTCACGGTGGAGCCCGACGAGGTCCAGAAGGAGGAGCCGTTCGTCGCCCGAAACATCGGGGCGACGCGAACGGCCTTCGGGCTGGCCGACGTGAAGGTCCGCCAGTTCGCCGCGGACGAGAACCTGGGCGCCGAGGCCATCGGGGCCAACCGGGCCACGATCGACAACCTCCGGCTGTGGGACCCCACGGTGCTCCGGTTCACGTATCGCCAGCTCCAGGAGCTGCGGACCTACTACACCTTCGAGGACGTCGACGTCGACCGCTACCCGCTCGAGGACGGGCTCACCCAGGTGATGCTGTCGGCGCGGGAGCTCGACCAGCAGAACATCCCGGGCCGGGGGTGGGTCAACACGCACCTGGTCTACACGCATGGCTTCGGTGCGGTGGTGAGCCCGGCCAACGACGTCACCAGCGAGGGCCAGCCCGACTTCTACGTGCGGGACATCCCCCCGGAGAACCTCGTGGCCGAGCCCGTGCTCGACATCGAGCAGCCCCGGATCTACTTCGGGGAGGGCTTCTCGCCGGGCAGCTTCGTCTTCGTCCGCACCAAGGAGCCCGAGGTCGACTTCCCACTGGAGGCCGGCGAGGACACGGTCCAGTTCACCACCTACGACGGCGACGGCGGGGTGAAGATGGGGGACATCCTGCGGCGGGCTGCGTTCGCGCTCCGCTTCGCCGACTTCAACACCCTCATCTCGGGCCAGCTCACCGGCGAGACCAGGGTGCTGATGGTTCGCAACGTCAAGGAGCGGGTCCGCAAGGTGGCACCGTTCCTCTACCCCGACAGCGACCCGTACCTCGTAGCGCTCGACGGGCGGCTGGTCTGGGTGGTCGACCTCTATACGGTCACCGACCGCTACCCGTACTCCGAGCCGGCCATCGACGCCAGGCTCGACGCCCGCAACTCCACGCTGCCGAGCCGGTTCAACTACATCCGCAACCCGGTGAAGGCCGTGGTCGACGCCTTCGACGGCACGATGACCTTCTACGTCGTCGACGACAGCGACCCGGTGGTGCGGGCGTACCGCGAGATCTTCCCGACGATCTTCACGGACGGCGCCGAGCTGCCGGACAACCTTCGCCAGCACCTGCGTTACCCGGAGGACCTCTTCCGGGTGCAGAGCGACATGTACAGCCGGTACCACGTCACCGACCCGGCGGTGTTCTTCACCGGCAGCGACCCGTGGGCGATCGCTCGCGACCCGTCCAGCACCAACAGCGGCTCGATCCGCCGTGGCGGCTTCTACCAGGACGACGACGGCGAGTTCGATCCGATGGTGCCGTACTACCTGCTGATGCGGCTGCCCGAGGAGGAGCAGCTCTCGTTCCTCATCATGCAGCCGTTCACCCCCGAGAAACGGCGCAACATGGTGGCGTTCCTGGTCGCCAAGAGCGGGCCGGACTCGTACGGGGAGATCATCGACTACCAGGTCCCGCGCGACCGCTTCATCGACGGGCCCGGCCAGGTGGGGGCCCGGATCAACCAGAACCCGGAGATCTCGTCCGAGTTCACGCTGCTGGGCCAGCAGGGGTCCGAGGTGATCCAGGGCAACATGCTGGTTGTGCCGATCGAGGAGTCGCTGCTCTACGTGCAGCCGATCTACATCTCGGCGCGCGGCACCACCAGTGGCTCCGGGCAGGCCAGCGGCCTCGGCGTGGCCCAGGGCGATGCCACGGCGCTACCCGAGTTCAAGCGGGTGGTGATCGTGTACCAGGACGACGTCGTGATGCGGGACAGTGTGGACGAGGCGCTCGCGGCGATCTTCGGCGACCGCGCGGCCGGCCCAGGCCCCGGGCCCGGGTCCGCTCCCGGCGATGCCGTGGAGGTGCCCGACGAGGTGGCCAGCCTCATCGACGCGGCGGTGGAAGCGTTCGCCGCAGCGGACGCAGCGCTGGCGGCCGGCGACCTGGGCGAGTACCAGGCGAAGGTGAGGGAGGCCGAGGAGCTGCTGCGGCGGGCGCAGGACCTCGTCGGCGCGGACGAGGAGGCGCCGGCCGAGGAGACTTCGGGGGCCTAGCCGGGCTACCAGCCCTGCGTCGACCAGCCCGGATCGCTGTTTTCGCAGACGAACAGGTCAGCGGTGCCCTGGTTGGTGAACCGGCCGTACTGGGGGGTCTGCCCGCTGTGCATCCAGACGGCGAGGATTGCGCCGCCGCCGCCCTTCTCGTGGATGCACACGACGTCGTCGCTGAACTTGTCCACGTAGACGCCGAAATCGGAGGCCGACGTCAGGTTGATGAACACGGAGGGCTCGAAGTCGTCGAAGTCGGCCGGGTCGTCGGAGTAGGCGTTCCCGTCCGTGAAGAGCGCCTGCTGGGCGAGCATGGCGTGGCGCAACGCAGTCTGCGCAGCTCCGTCCTGGGCCCGCTGCTCGAACCGTGCAAACGCTACGAGGGCGATGGCGACGAGCACGGCGAGGATCAGCATGACCACCATCAGCTCGATGAGCGAGAAGCCTCTGTCCTGCTTGCGCATCGCGCGGAACTCCAGTGTCTCGATGCTCGTTGTATCGGCCGGGAGGTTCGGGACTAGAGAGTTTCGTGCCCCGCCGCCCGCAAGGTCCGGCGGGGGATTTTGGCCCCTTTACTGCCACAGGGCGAAGGGCCAAGCTGGGGGACTGGCGCCCTTGAAAGGAGCGGCGATGGCTCGACTGTGGGGACTGGTGCTAGGCCTGGCGCTGGTCGCGTCGGCGTGCGGGGACAGTGGCGCAACGACGACGAGCGGGCCGCCGCCGACCACAGCGGCGCCTACCACGACGGCGGCAGCGCCGACCACGGCGCCGGCGGGCGGGCCGGCGTCCAGCGTCGAGGAGGCCCGCGGCGCGGTCGTGCAGGTCGTGGCCAAGGGGACCTTCGTCGACCCCTTCGAAGGCGTGCAGGCCAACGTCCCGGGCAGCGGCTCGGCGTTCGTCATCGACCCCTCGGGCCTCGCCGTGACCAACAACCACGTGGTGACCGGCGCGGCGCTCCTCGAGGTGTTCGTCGACGGTGAGGACGCGCCCCGCAACGCCCGTGTGGTAGGTGTCTCCGAGTGCTCCGACCTGGCCGTCATCGACATCGGCGGGGCGGAACTCCCCTACGTCGGGTGGTACGACGGCGCCATCACCGCCGGCCTCGACATCTTCGCGGCCGGGTACCCGCTCGGCGACCCGGAGTACACGCTGCTCGACGGGATCGTCTCGAAGGAGGACGCGGCCGGCGAGACCTCGTGGGCGTCGGTGGACGCGGTCATCGAGCACAGCGCCGACACGCTGCCGGGCAACTCGGGCGGACCGATCCTCAGCAGCGACGGCCGGGTCGTGGCGGTGAACTACGCCGGCAACGACCTCGGCCAGTCGTTTGCGATCGGGCGGGAGGTGGCGCTGCCGGTGGTGGAGCGGCTCGCCGCCGGCGAGGACGTCGATTCGATCGGCGTCAACGGCGAGGCGCTGTTCGCTAGCGACTTCGGCGGGATCTGGGTGTACTCGGTGGAATCGGGCTCTCCCGCCGACCGGGCGGGGATCGCCGCCGGCGACCTGATCCTGCGGATGGAGGGGCTCGACCTGGGCGTCGACGGCACCATGGCCGAGTACTGCGACGTGCTTCGGAGCCACTCGCCGGACGACGTGCTGGCCGTGGAGGTCTACCGCCAGGCCACGGACGAGATCTTGGAGGGCCAGCTCAACGGGACAGCGCTGGAGACGGCGTTCTCGTTCGCCGCCGAGCTGGACGACGTGACCGAGCAGCCGCCGGCCGGCGACCAGCCGCCGCCGTACGCGGACTTCGTGGAAGTCACCGACGACAGCGGTGCGATCACGGTCACGGTCCCGGCCGAGTGGTCGGACGTCCTGGGGAGCGAGTGGAGCTTCGACGGCGAGTTCGTGGGGCCGGCGCTGAGCGCGGCGCCGAACCTCGACGGCTTCTTCAACGGCTGGGGGACGCCGGGCGTGTTCATCGCCGCCAGCGACCAGCTCCCGATCAGCCGTTCAGAGCTCCTGGACAGCGAGGACTTCTCGGCGTCGTGCGAGCTCGTGGAGCGGTTCGACTACGACGACGGCCTGTACACGGGGCAGTTCGATGTGTGGGAGTCCTGCGGCGAGGAGGGCAGCACTTTTCTGGTCGTGGCCGCCGAGCCACCGGGAGGGGTGCTCACGATCCTGGTACAGATGGTCATCGTCGACGATCGCGACCTCGACGCGGCCGACCGGATCGTCGACACCTTCATCGTGGCCGAGGACTTCGCGATCGACGGCGGCACCGCGCCGCCGCCGACGGGCCCGGAGCTGCTGGCCTCGGGCCTGCTCTGCGCCGACATCGCCGACTTCGGCTTCTGGTACGGCGACGCCGCCGCCTACTGGGTGCGGGAGGGCCGTCCGGCCCGGATGGACGCCGACGGCAATGGCATCCCCTGCGAGACGGTATACGACGGCGACCAGATCGACGCGTACTTCAACGTGTGGTTCAACGAGCCCACTGGCCTGCTGTGCGCAGACCTCGCCGACGCCGGCTACAGCTACGGCGACGCCCTCGCCTACTGGATCGCCGAGGGGGCCCCGAACCGCATGGACATCGACACCAACGGCATCCCCTGCGAGACGGTCTACTCCGCCGAGGAGGCCGACCCGTGGCTGTACTTCGAGTTCTTCGCAGGCTGACGCAAGTCCCCCCCCGAGGCGCAGCCTCGGGGGGAAGGGGGTGCGAGTGTTCGGACCGCGCCGACGCGCCTCCCACCGGGCTGCGCCTGGCAGGCATGGGCGGAGGAGGCATACGGTCAGCCGACTTTCATGGGCTCGCCTGTCTCCAGGAGCGTCTTGAGGCCCGAGACGATGAACGGGAAGCCGCTGGTGTACTCCTGGTACCGCTTGTCGTCGACGTCGACGTCGTACAACTCCACCGTGAGCTTCGACGACGACTCGCCGGTGGCGTCGACCTGCCACACCTCGCGCGCCGGTCCCTCGGCCTCCAGCTCGGGGTCCCAATGGGCGACGAACGTGATCTCCAGCCGGCGCGGCGCATCGGCGGCGATGATCTTGCCGTCGGCGACCACGTTGTCGTCCTCGTCGGTGTAGCGAAGCGGCGAGCCGGGCTCCCAGTCGGACTCGACGCGGGTGCCGTAGAAGTACTGGACGGTCTGGTCGCCGTCGGTGATCGCATCCCACACCGCCTGCTGCGGGGCGCCGATGAAGACCTGGTAGACGTGCACGGGTGCGGCCATGGGGGCTCCTCCTTCGATGTGGGCCTTGACGCCGGCCATCCTCCCGACGACGGGCTCCGCGTACTTCGAGATCCAACGGTCGTGGATCAGCCGGATCGGGACGGGGTTCAGGTAGTGGTGCTTCGACCTGCCGACCTTCCGGGTGGTCACCAACCCCGCGTCCTCCAGCACCCGCAGGTGGTTCATCACGCCGAAGCGGGTCATGGCGGGGAGATGCCGGCACAGCTCGCCAAGCGTCTGCCCGTCCTGGTCGAACAGGCGGTCCAACAGCAGCCTCCGGCTGGGATCGTTGATCGCCCGGAACACCTCGTCCATGCCGGGACAATAGGTGAGCAAACACTCACATGTCAAGTCCGGTGAAATCCCCGGCAGCCGGCCCGCCCGGCGAGTACATTGCGAGACTGACGCAACCGTTGGGAGGCGGTGATGACTCGCTCGAGACGTCCCTTCCAGGTCACCCGGAGAGACTTCCTGAAGATGGGGGGAATGGCTGCCCTGCTCGCCGCCTGCGGCGACAGCGGGACCACCACCACGGTCGCGGGCACCACGCCTGCCACGACAGCCGGCACCACCCCCGGCACCACCATGGCGCCTACGACGACCCTGCCCGGCGGCGGCATGCCGGAGACCACGTTCGTCGAGCCCAGCCAGGCGCTGTCCGGCGAGCTGAAGATCCTGCTGTGGAGCCACTTCGTGCCGTCCCACGACGAGTGGTTCGACGCGTTCGCCCAGGAGTGGGGCGAGCGGGTGGGCGTCGACGTCACGGTCGACCACATCGGCGTGGGCGACGTCCCCGCCGCCATCGCCGGCGAGATCCAGAGCGGCAGCCCCGAGCACGACCTGATGAACTACATCGCCGTGCTCAGCCAGCACGAGCCGTCCGTCGTCGACATGGCCGACGTGGTGGCCGAGGCCGAGAGCCGCTACGGCGAGCTCCTCGACCTGTGCCGCAAGAGCAGCTTCAACCCGAACACCGGCAAGTTCTACTCCTACGCCCCGGCGTGGGTGCCGGACCCCGGCGATTACCGCAAGAGCCTGTGGGAGGCCGAGGGCTTCCCCAACGGGCCCAGCACGTGGGACGAGCTGCAGCAGGGCGGGGCTGCGATCTTCGCCAACCAGGGCATCCAGCTCGGCATCGGCCTCAGCCAGGAGATCGACTCCAACATGGCCGGCCGGGCGCTGCTGTGGTCCTACGGCGCCTCGCTCCAGGACGAGAACGAGGTCGTCACGATCAACTCGCCGGAATCCGTCGCCGCCGTCGAGTACATGAAGCTGCTGTTCGAGACGGCGATGACCGACGAGGTGTTCGCCTGGAACGCGGCCTCCAACAACCAGGGGCTGATCGCCGGGGAGCTGAGCTACATCCTCAACTCGATCTCGGCGTGGCGCACGGCCCAGGAGGCCAACCCCGAGGTGGCGGACGACGTGTTCTTCAGCCCGGCGCTGGCCGGCCCGGTCACCGCGCTGGCCGCCCAGCACGTGATGTACAACTGGATCGTGCCCGACTTCGAGGGCGTCAACGTGGCCGCCGCGCAGGAGTTCCTGCTCCACTACACCGAGAACCTGGCATCGGCGACGTGGCACTCCAAGCTATACGACTTCCCCGGGTTCCCCAGCCGGGTGCCGAGCCTGAACGACTGGCTCGACAACGACCCGTTCGGGGCCAACCCGCCGGACAAGCTGTCGGTGCTGAAGACGTCGCTCGACTGGGCGACGAACATCGGCCATCCCGGTCCGGCCAACCCGGCCATCGGCCAGGTGTTCGCCGAGGCGATCATCCCGGTGATGTTCGCCGAGGCGGCCCGCGGCGACAAGACGCCCGAACAGGCCGTCGCCGACGCCGAGTCCGCCATCAGCGCGATCTTCGACGACTGGCGAGGCCGCGGCCTCGTCGGCGGCTGAGTTGACGGAGGCGGCGCCTCCGGAGACGACCGCGCTCGCCAAGAGCGTCGAGGTGCGCGACCTGAAGAAGCACTTCGGCGGGGTCAAGGCCGTCGACGGCGTGAGCCTGAAGTCCGAGCGGGGCGAGTTCCTCGTCCTGCTCGGGCCGTCCGGCTGCGGCAAGACC
>JBFJZV010000146.1:0-8890 GCA_041621915.1 Acidimicrobiia bacterium
CGGTCGAAGTGGGGGATCACCGCCAGCCCGGGCACGAGCTCGAGGCCGGGGCGCATGTCGAGCGTTCGCATGTCGGGGGCGACAGCAGCGAGGGCGGCCGCTCCGGCCGAGCAGCCCGCGATCGGGATGCCGATCCGGTGCGCGGCGACGATGGCGCTCCACGCCCTCGTGTCCCGCAGGGTGTCGGCGAGGTACGCCGGGTTCCCGCCGGAGAGGTAGACGAGCCCGGCGTCGGCCATGCGGCGCACGAGGGCGGGGTCGTCGGCGCTGTCCCGATCCACGATGGGGATGGTGTCGACCTCGGCGTCGAGGCGGGAGTAGTGGCCCGCCGCCAGCTCCGCCCAGTAGGTGAGCCGCCCCTCGCCCTCCGGGGCGGCGGCGGTGGGCAGGTGCGCCACCTTGCGGGGGCGCCCCTCCAGCAGGGCGCGGTCGACGTCCGCCATGGCGGCGGTGAACTCGCCGCTGCCGACCAGCGCGATCGGTCCGTCCAGGATCACCGTCACGGGCGCCAGCCTATCTACCCTGCCGGTCCGTGAGCTTCGTCGGGTCCGAGATCGGCCGGCTGCGGGAGGTGATGGTTCACCGGCCCGGCATCGAGCTGGGCCGCATCACGCCGCAGAACAAGGAACGGCTGCTGTTCGACGACCTGCTGTGGGTGGAGCGGGCGCAGGAGGAGCACGACGCGTTCGTGGCGATCATGCGCGACCGCGGCGTCGACGTCGTCTACCTCGAGGACCTGCTCGCCGAAATCCTCGCCGACGAGGGGGTGCGGCTGGCGCTGATCGACCAGGTGATCACCCCGGCGGCATGCGGCGTCCGCGTATCCCGGGAGCTGCGAGCGGCGCTGCGGGACGCGCCTGTCGCCCGGCTCATCGAGGTGCTGCTGGGCGGCCTGCTGGAGCAAGAGCTGACCGATTGGGGCATCGACCACCTGTTCGCCGACCTGGTCGGCGACCGGTTCCACTACGTCCTGCGGCCGCTGCCCAACCTGCTCTTCATGCGCGACAACGCATCGTGGATCCACGACGGGCTGTCGCTCAACGTGCTGGCCACCCCGGCGCGCGACCCGGAGTCGCTGTACATCCGGGCGATCTACGAGCACCACCCGCGGTTCCGGGCCGTCGACTTCCCGGTGTGGTACGGCGACGATCCGGAGCACCGCTTCCCGGCGTCGCTCGAGGGCGGCGACGTGCTGGTGCTCGACGACCGGACCGTGATGGTCGGCCTGGGGGAGCGCACCGCCCCGGCTGCCGTCGAGATGCTGGCTCACCGGCTGTTCGCCGCCGGCCGGGTGGAGACCGTGATCGCGGCTCACCTCCGCCAGGAGCGGGCGGTCATGCACCTCGACACCGTGTTCACCATGATCGACGCCGGCACGTTCAACGTCTTCCCGGGCATCCTCGACGAGATGGAGGTCCACTTGCTGCGCCCCGCCGCCAACGGGCGGGTGGCGGTCAGCGAGACGGCCGGTGTGGAGGCGGCGCTCGTCGAGGCGCTCGGCCGGGGCCGGTTCACGATGGTCCCGACCGGCGGCGACGCACTGGGCAGGCTGCGGGAGCAGTGGGACGACGGCAACAACACGCTGGCGCTGGAGCCGGGGGTGGTGGTGGCCTACGCCCGCAACGTCGAGACCAACCGGCGGCTCCGCGACGCCGGCATCGAGGTGCTGGAGCTCGACGCTTCGGAGCTCTGCCGGGGCCGAGGCGGCAGCCGCTGCATGACCCAGCCGCTGCTGCGGGACCCGGTCAGCTGGTGACCAGCCCGTACCGCTCGATCTCTGCCGCCGTCAGCAGGTGCAGGTCGTCGGGGCCGGCGGCGTTGATGGTGAAGAAGTAGAGGTCGGGCCCGGCGACATCGCCGAGCATCTCGGAGAGGTAGTCGAGGTACGGGCGGTGGCGGGCATCGCCGGCGGGTATCTCGTCGGCCGCCACCCCCGCGGCGACGTCCTCCCACGCGTGCACGGCCAGCGACGCGCCTTCGCCGACGACGCGGTCCGTGCCCGCCGCGAACAGGTCCACACCGCCCGACGCCGCGAACCCTCCGGCCGGGACCTCCGTGGACAGGCCGGCCTCGCGCACGATCCGGCCGGTCGCCCGCAGCGCGTCGTCGTCGACCGATCCCGGCACGTTGGCCAGGACCAGCGTGTCGACCTCCGGGTGCCAGTTGACGAGGTGCGCGAGCTGCGCGAGCGTGCCCGTCCCCACCTCGCCGGACATCACTGCTCGGCTGCCGTCGATCACGAACGTCGTCGAGCCCGCCCCCCATCCCAACTCGAGCTGGAACGCCACGTCCTGGGCGTCCTCCACCCGCCGCAACTCGCCGGAGGCGCGCAGCGTCCCGTCGGTGGCCTGCGTCACGTCGGCGCCCTCCGCGGTGTAGGCGATCTCGTCGTCGACCACCACGATGATCTCCCCGGTCGGCTCGCCCTCCTCGTCCACCGGCACCACGACGCCGCTGGCGGTCCCGAACACCCCCACGACCTCGAGGCGCTCGCCGTCGAGCTCCTCGCCGACCGAGAAGAACTCGGCCTGCAGCTCGCTGCCGATGCGAAGCAGCCCGGCCGGGCTGGCAGCGAGGATCTCGTCGCCGGGTGCGGGACCCGGCGGCACGGTCCGGTCCGGCTGCGTCCCCGGCCCGGTCGGTGCGGTCGGCGCGGTGGTGGTCGTCCCGGGCACGAAGAACGGGTCGCGGGGGATGGTCCCCCTCGTCGTGGTCGGGAACGAGTCGGGGAACGTGGAGCCGATGTCGGCGTCGCCGCACGCCCCGGCGAGCAGCACCACGACCAGCGCCGGACCCACGGTGCGCAACCCCTTCACCGGGAGGCAGGGTAGGGCAGCGGCGTGCCGCCGGTAACCTGCGCGCGCCCATGCCGCTCGTCGCCGTCTCCGATCTGGTCAAGGTCTACCCCGGCGGGATACGCGCCCTGGACGGCATCTCGTTCGAGGTGGCGGCCGGCGAGACCTTCGGCTTCCTGGGGCCCAACGGCGCCGGCAAGACCACCGCGATCCGCATCCTGGTGACCCTGCTCAAGGCGACGTCCGGGACCGCGACGGTCGACGGCATCGACGTCGCCGCCGAGCCGCACGAGATACGCCAGCGGGTGGGCTACGCCGCCCAGTTCATCGGGCTCGACAACGACCTGACGGGTCGCGAGAACCTGGTGCTCCAGGCGCGCCTCCACGGCGTGGCGCGTGCGGAGGCCGAGCGCCGGGCCGGCGACCTGCTGGAGGTGATCCAGCTCGCCGAAGCGGCCGAACGGCGGGCGGGCACCTATTCCGGCGGCATGAGGAGGCGGCTCGACCTGGCTCAGGCGCTGATGCACCGGCCCCGGCTGATCTTCCTCGACGAGCCGACCACCGGTCTCGACCCGCAGAACCGGCGGGCGATGTGGGAGTACCTCGGAGGCCTGAACGACCAGGGGGTGACGATCTTCCTCACCACCCAGTACCTCGAGGAGGCCGACGAGCTGTGCGACCGCCTCGCGATCATCGACCAGGGGGCGATCGTCGTGGAGGGGACGCCGGCCGGGCTCAAGGCAGGCCTCGGTGGCGACGTGGTGGCCGTCACCATCCCCACGGGCGAGCCGCCAGAGCTGCTCGCCCGCACCCGGCAGTTGCTTGCCGCGGTGCCCGGCGCAGGGGAGACCAAGGCCTACGACCACTCGGTGGCGGTGTACCTGCCGGACGCCAGCGCCCGGCTCGCCTCCATCGTGCGCGAGCTGGACGCCGCGGCGATCCCGGTGGAGAAGCTCGAGCTCGCCCACCCCAGCCTCGACGAGGTCTTCCTCCGCTACACCGGCGAGCGGCTGCGCGTCGAGGAGGTCCGGCGCCCCAGCCGCGTGCTGCGGGGCTCCGGGCGGCGGGGGAGGGGCTGATGCTGCGGACGGCCGGCGAGGTGCGGGTGCTGTGGGGCCGCAACATGGTGAAGACCGTCCGCGTCCCGATCCTGCTGTTCTTCAGCTTGTT
Source organism: Acidimicrobiia bacterium (assembly GCA_041621915.1). GTDB lineage: Bacteria > Actinomycetota > Acidimicrobiia > Spongiisociales > JAOTWH01 > JBFJZV01. Next base: position 3,966 of record JBFJZV010000146.1, read on the forward strand.
CCAGCCGCTGATCTTCCTGTTGCTCTTCAGCCAGGTCTTCGCCGAGCTGGATCGGCTGCCGGGCTTTCCCTACGACGACTACCTCCAGTTCCTCATCCCCTCGATCATCGCGCTGACCGCCTTGAACTCGGCGTTCCAGTCGGGCATGGGCATGGTCACCGACATGGAGGACGGCCTGCTGGACAAGTTCCTCATCTCCCCGATCCACCGCTACAGCATTCTCGTGGGCCGCGTGCTGTCGGACGGAAGCCGCATCGTCGTGCAGGCGCTCGTCATCGTCGGCGTCGCCTACGTGATGGGGACCCGCTTCGAGACTGGTCTCGCCGGGCTGGCGGTGATCGTCGTGCTGGCTGCGCTGTTCGGGATGGCCTGGGCGGGGCTGTCCAACATCGTGGCGCTGCTCACCGGCAACGCCGAGCTCACGATGGTCATCGGGATCCTTGTGACGTTCCCGGTGCTGTTCCTGTCAACGGCGTTCATGCCGGCGGTCCTGCTGCCGGCCTGGCTGGACGTCGTGTCGGCCTGGAACCCGATCACCTACATCGTCGAGGCGCTGCGCGCGCTGGTCAACGACGGCTGGGATTGGGGCGCGATCTGGGAGTCGCTGGCCGTGACGGCGCTGCTGGCCGTGGTGACCTTCACGGGCGCGACCGCAGCATTCCGCAAAGCGATCGGTTGATGGAGCCCGCCGAGCCCTCCATGTCACGCACCTCGACGCCCAGTCATCCCCACTCGGCAGACCCCTGATGGAGCTGCCCGCGCAGATCCGGGAGGCGATCGTCGCCCACGCCCGCTACTGCTACCCGGAGGAGGCCTGCGGGTTGCTGGCCGCCGACGCCGACGGCCGGCTGCGGATGGCGATCTGCATGGAGAACGCCGACCGTTCACCGACGCGCTACACCCTCGAGCCCACCGAGCACTTCCGAGCGCTGCGGTACGCCGAGGCCAACGGCTGGGAGCTGGCCGGGGTGTTCCATTCGCACACCCACTCGGCCGCGTACCCCTCGCCGACGGACGTCGGGCTGGCCGCCGACCCGTCGTGGCTCTATGTGATCGTGAGCCTCGGGGGCTTGCGCAACCCCGACGTTCGGGGATACTGGATCCGTGACGGCAGGGTGGTCGAGGAGCCGCTCGTGCCGACCGCCGAGGTCTGGTGAGATGAACATGGCCGTGCCCGTGAGGATCCCCACCGTGCTCCGGCCGCTGGCCGGCGGCGAGAAGGTCGTCGAGGCGTCGCCCGGCAGCCTGGCGGACGTTTTCGCCGAGATCGAGCGCCGCCACCCCGGGCTCGGCGAGCGGCTGCGGGCCGAGGACGGCGGGCTGCACCCCTACGTCAACGTGTTCGTCGGCGACGAGGACGCCCGGTACCTCGACGGCCTCGACACCGCAGTCGCCGACGGCGTCGAGGTGTCGATCATCCCGGCTGTCGCCGGAGGCTGACGTGTCCCTCCAGCCCCCGGGCGGCACCCCGCTGGTGCGGCTCGAGAGGCTCTCGCCCAACCCGGACGTCGCCATCTACGCCAAGCTGGAGTGGTTCCTGCCGACCGGCTCGGTCAAGGATCGGGTGGCGGCGGCGATGCTGTCCCGCGCCGAGGACGACGGGGTGGTCGGCCCCGGTGCCAAGATCATCGAGCCGACGTCCGGCAACACCGGCATCGCTCTGGCCCGGCTGGCGATGCTGCGAGGCTATGCACTCACCGTCGTGATCCCGGAGAACGTCAGCCCGGAGCGCAAGGAGCTGCTCGGCTCGTTCGGGGCCAGCGTGGTCTCGACACCCGGTGAGCTCGGGTCGAACGGCGCCATCGCCCACGCGGAGGAGCTGGCCGCGGGCGGGGACTACGTCATGCTGCACCAGTACGTCAATCCGGCGAACCCCGACGTCCACTACCGGACGACCGGGCCCGAGATCCTCGCCGAGCTCGACCGCGTCGATGTGTTCGTCGCCGGCCTCGGCACCGGCGGCACGCTGATGGGGGTCGGCCGGGCGTTGCGGGAGGCGCACCCCGGCGTGCAGGTCGTCGCCGCCGAACCTCCTGCCGGCGAGACCTTGATGGGGCTGCGCTCTCTCGACGACGGCTACCGGCCGCCGGTCTTCGACCCGGCTGCGATCGACGCCAAGATCCTGGTGCGGCCCCGCGATGCGATCGCCATGACCCGGCGGCTGCTCCACGAGGAGGGCCTCTTCGCCGGGCTGTCCGCCGGGGCCGCCGTCCACGCCGCAGCCCGCTGGGCCACGAAGCTGGAGCGAGGCACGGTGGTGACGCTGCTGCCCGACGCCGGCTGGAAGTACCTCTCCACCGGCATCTGGACCGGCACCCTCGACCAGGCGGTGGCCCACCTGGCCGACCAGCTCTACTTCTGAGCAGTGTTCCTATGCTCGCCGCCATGCACATGACCGTGCTCGGGTCGAGCGGCACGTACCCGGTCGCCGGCAGGCCGGCTTCCGGGTACCTGGTCGAGTGGGGCGGGTCTACCGTCTGGATGGACGCCGGGCCCGGGACCTTCGACGCGCTCTGCGCGCGGGCCGATCCCGGCGAGCTGGATGCGGTGATCATCAGCCACCGGCATCCCGACCACTGCAGCGACCTCTTTGCGTTGTTCCACTACCTGGCCTACGGCCCCGGTGGGCGGGCTCCGGTCACGGTCTTCGTGCCGGACGGCGCCGCCGAGCACCTCGCCGGCTTCGTCGGCAGTGAGGCGGGCGACGGTGCGTTCGAGAGGCTCTTCGACTTCCGAACCGTCGGGGACGGCGACGGGGCTGCGCTGGGCGAGCTCACCCTGGGCTTCGCGTCGACGGTGCATTCGGTGCCGACCATCGGCGTCAGGTTGGAGGGCGGCGGCCGCGCCCTGGCGTACTCGGCTGACACCGGCCTCGGTGGCGGCGTCCTCGGCCTTGCGGCCGGTGCCGACGTCTTCCTCTGCGAGGCCACCTACCAGGAGCCGCGTAGCCAGTATGCGTACCCGTTCCACCTGACGGCGGCGGAGGCCGGGACGACTGCACGAGACGCAGGGGCCGCCCGCCTCATCCTGACCCACATTCCCCCGGCACTCGACGCAGCCGAGTCGGCGGACGAAGCGGCGGCGACCTACGCCGGGCCGGTCGAGGTTGCCGGCCCGGGAATGGAGGTGGAGGTGTGAGGACCGACCGCGCCGCAGCTGCGCTGCGACCCGTGAGCATCAACCGCGGCTTCACCGAGATGACGCCGGGCTCGGTGCTCATCGAGATGGGCCGGACCCGCGTGCTGTGCACGGCCTCGGTGTCGGCCGACGTCCCGCGCTGGATGCGCGACACCGGGAAGGGATGGGTCACCGCCGAGTACTCGATGCTCCCGGGCTCCAGTCGCGAGCGGGTCAACCGCTCAGCACAGTCGGGGGGGAGGACGAAGGAGATCCAGCGTCTGATCGGCCGGTCGCTGCGGTCCGTCGTCGACCTGGCTGCGCTCGGCGAGCGGTCGGTGCGGGTCGACTGCGACGTGCTGCAGGCCGACGGCGGCACCCGCACCGCCGCGATCACCGGGGCGTGGGTGGCGCTCCACGACGCGCTGGCGGCGGCTCGCAACGACGGGCTGGTCGGGGGCGACCCGCTGCTCGACCACTGCGCGGCGGTGAGCGTCGGGGTGGTCGGCGGGGAGCTGTTGCTCGACCTCGCGTACGAGGAGGACATCGCGGCCGACGTCGACATGAACGTCGTCATGACCGGCTCCGGCGATCTCGTGGAGGTACAGGGCACGGCCGAGGGCGAGCCCTTCAGCCGGGCGCAGCTCGACGTACTCCTCGATCTCGCCGGGGCGGGGATCGCCGAACTCGTGTCCCGCCAGGCTGCGGCGGTCGAGGCGTGAAGCTCGACCGGCTGGTGATCGCATCGAAGAACCCCGACAAAGTGGCCGAGGTGAAGGACGTGCTGGCCGGCTTGGGTGTCGTGGTGGCCGAGGCCGGCGATTGGCCGGACGTCGACGAGACGGCCGACACGCTGGAGGGCAACGCCTTGTTGAAGGCGCGCGCCGTGGCCGCCGCGACCGGGTTGCCGGCGGTCGCCGACGACACGGGCCTGGAGGTGGCGGCACTGGGCGGCGCGCCGGGGGTGCGCAGTGCCCGGTTCTCGGAGGAGGGAACCTATGCGTCGAACCGGGCGAAGCTGAAGGCCGCGCTGGCGGGCGTGGCGGACCGGCGGGCCCGATTCCGCACGGTCGTGGCCCTGGTCACCCCTGACGGCGGGGAGGTCGTGGCGGAGGGGTCGGTCGACGGGGTCATCGCCGACGAGGAGCGGGGCGCCAACGGCTTCGGCTACGACCCCCTCTTCGAGGTGGAAGGTCGCACGTTCGCCGAGATGACCGCCGACGAGAAGCACGCCGTGAGCCACCGCGCCCGCGCGCTCCGGGCCCTCGCCGCGAAGCTGACCGAGCGGGTCGGATAGCGCCGGAGGCCTCGGACCTGCCCCCCTCCTCCCGCCAAGCTTGGATCCTCGGACTTCGGCGGAATTGCGCCGCCGCAGCTGATGATCTGGCGCCCGGTTTCTGTGCGGGTTCTCCCCCCGCCGCGCGGGGGGAGTGGCTCGGCCCGCAGGGCCGAGACGAGGGGGGTGCGGATGTTCGGGAGCGTAACCCGCGGCCGCCGGACGGGCGCGGCGTTTCGCCCGGCCCTGCCTGCTGTGGAGCCGCGTCGGCGCGGTCCGGACACTCGCACCCCCATCCCCCCGAGGCTTCGCCTCGGGGTACTTCCCCCGCGGGCGGGGGAAGAATTCCAGCCCGACGCTGGGCGATCGTGTGGTGGCCGCGTGGGCGAGGGCCGGGCAACGAAAGAGGCGCACCGAGGGCAAGAGCCGTGCAACCCGACACCGAGCGGGGGTGCGCCAAGTAGCTCTGGACCCTGGGCGATCGTGTGGTGGCCGCGTGGGCGAGGGCCGGGCAACGAAAGAGGCGCACCGA
>JBFJZV010000147.1:0-8759 GCA_041621915.1 Acidimicrobiia bacterium
GCCGGCGTTCCTCGGGTTGCCCGGGTGGCCCTCGAAGCTGACCACCCGCCCGTCGATCCTCCGCGCGAGCATGCCGCAGTCCTGCTTGCCGATCCAGCAGGTCGTGGGGAACATGTCCTCGACCGGAGGCCCCTGGGCGAGGGGGTCGGCGCGAGCCAACGTCTCGAGACCCCCAAAGAGCCAGCGGTGCGCGGCAAGCGCACCGGCCGTCACCGCCGAGCCTTGGAGAAAGCGCCGTCTCGTGAGAGACAACATTGCGCGCACCTCCCATGGCGTTAGTGAAACAATTCACAAGCGACGACCCGGGCGCTAGTGACATCGGTCACTTGGCGCGGCCCGACATCCCCTTCGCGACTGCCCGAACCTGGGAGCGCCCCGACCGCGCCGCGTGTGACCTTCGAACCTGGCGGGCCGTCGCCGCCGGCGACAGCATTGAGCCGAAGGTAGACACGCGACCATGGCCTTTCGCTCCGCACCAGCAGCCGTCGAGCAGGACGCGCCGGCGGGCGTCGTCGCGCTCGTCGGCCAGCCCAACGTGGGCAAGTCGTCGCTGTTCCACCGCCTCACGGGGCGGCACGCCTCCGTGGCGAACTATCCCGGCACGACGGTGGAGATCACGAGGGCGGCGGCCGCGTTCGAGCCCTCCCTGACGGTGGTCGACACGCCGGGCATCCTCGCCATGCCGGCGCGCAACCCCGGCGAGGAGGTCACGCTCCGGCTGCTGCTCGGCGGCGACGTCCGCCGGGTCGTCCAGGTGGGCGACGCCAAGAACCCGCGCCGCACGCTGCTGCTCACCGCCCAGCTCGCCGAGCTGGGCATTCCGATGGTGCTGGCGTTGAACATGGCCGACGAGGCGTCGGACCGGGGGGTTGCGGTCGACGCCGCTCTGGTCGCGTCCCACTGCGGGCTGCCGGTGATCGCGACGGTGGCCACCACCGGCGACGGGATCGGAGCGCTGGGCCGGGCGTTGCAGCAGGCCGGTGCGCCGGCGTTCCGGATCTCCTACCCCGACCCGGTCGAAGACGCGTTGGCGGCGATGGCGGCCGACCTGGAGCAGGCGCCGCTGCACCCCCGGGGCATGGCCCTGCTGTGGCTGGCCGGCGACCCGGCGGCGGCCCGCTGGCTGCACACCCACCTCGACCCGGGCACCGTGAGCCGCCTCGAGCAGCAGCGCCGGGCGCTGCAGCTCCGGTTCTCCCTTCCTCTCGCCTCCGTGCTCCAAGCGGTCCGCATGGAGTTCGTCGCGCGCGTCTGCGCGCAGACCGTGCGCGACGCCGGGGAGGAGCGGGCCTGGACGTCGCGGCTCGGCCGGGCGGCCTCCCACCCCGGCTGGGGGCTGCCGATCCTCGCCGGGGTGCTCGGCGGCCTCTACTGGTTCGTGGGCGTGTTCGGCGCCGGCACGCTGGTCGACCGGATCGAGAACGACCTGTTCGGGCGGGTGGTCAACCCCCGGGTCACCGGCTGGGTCGAGGACGCGATCCCGTTCCAGTTCGTCGCCGACGCCCTCGTAGGCGAGTACGGCCTGTGGACGCTGGGCATGACCTACGCGCTCGCGTTGATCCTTCCCATCGTGGCCACCTTCTTCGTCGCTTTCGGGGTCCTGGAGGACTCCGGCTACCTGCCCCGGCTGTCGGTGCTGACCGACCGGGTGTTCCGGGCCCTCGGTCTCAACGGGCAGGCGGTGGTGCCGATGGTGCTCGGCCTCGGCTGCGTGACCATGGCCACCATGACCACCAGGACGCTGGAGACCCGTCGGGAGCGCATGCTGGTGATATTGCTGCTGGCGCTCGCCGTGCCCTGCTCGGCGCAGCTCGGCGTGGTGATGGGGCTGCTGGCCAGCCTGTCCTTCGTGGCGACGTTGATCTGGTCCGGCACCGTGCTGGCGGTGTTGCTCGCCGTCGGCTGGCTGGCGGCCCGCCTGCTGCCCGGTGACCGGGCCCCGCTCCTGGTCGAGCTGCCGCCGCTGCGCCGGCCCCAGCTCACCAACGTGCTGGTCAAGACCCTCGCCCGGCTGGAGTGGTACCTGGCCGAGGTCGTGCCCCTCTTCCTGGCCGGGTCTGCCGTCCTGTTCCTCGCCGACGCACTTGGCCTGCTGCCGCGCATTGTCGATGCGGCCGAGCCGCTGGTGGTCGGCTGGCTGGGGCTGCCGGCGGCGGCCGCCACCGCCTTCCTGATGGGTTTCCTGCGCCGCGACTTCGGCGCGGCCGGGCTTTTCGCCCTGGCCGCCGGCGGGGTCCTGTCGGCCGGCCAGCTCGTCGTGGCGATGGTCACGATCACCCTGTTCGTGCCGTGCATCGCCAGCGTGCTCATGATCGCCCGCGAGCGGGGCTGGGCGACGGCCGGCGCATTGACCGCGACGATCTTCCCCCTCGCCTTCTTGGTGGGCGGGCTGCTGAGCCGGGGGCTGGCGCTCGTGGGGTGGGGCGCATGAGCCCGGCGCGCTGTGCCGCGTGCGGGCACGGGTTCGAGCGGGAGACGGCGGCCGCATGCGGGGCGTGCCCGCTGCGCCGGGGTTGCCCGCTGGTGTGCTGCCCGGCGTGCGGCCACGTCGACGTCGACACGGAGCGCTCGAGGCTCGCCAGGCTGGTCACGCCGCTGCTGCACCGGCGGGCGGCGCGTCGCCCCCGCCGGGCCGGTGAGCGAACGCTGGCCGACGTGCCGCCGGAGCGCTGCGTGGTGGTGCGCGGCTTCCGTCCCGGCATCCCGGCGGACCGCCAGGAGCAGTTCCGCGCCTACGGCCTCGCCGCCGGCCGGGCGGTGAAGGTGCTGCAACAGGCGCCCGTCACGATCGTCCGGATCGACCACACCGAGCTGGCGTTCGAGCGCGACCTGGCGCGGTCGGTCTTGGTCGAGACGTAGCGGGGCGCCCGGCCACGAGGCGGCACGGGTCAGCGGCTGGCGAGTACCTCGTCGATCCAGCCGAGCGCGGCGATCGCGGTGGGGAAGCCGGCGGTGGTGATCGCGAGCACCGCTACGTGGCGCACCGCCTCGGGCGTCGCTCCGGCGCCGAGCGCCTGCCGGGCGTGCGACCGCACCGCCCCCTCGGCCAACGCGCCCACGGCGATGCCGAGCTTGACGAGGTGCTGGGTCGGCCCGTCGAGGGGCCCGGCCATCCTGGTCTGTTCGCCGAGGTCGTCGAGCCGGGCGGCGACCTCCGGGTAGGTGGTGCGGAAATCCGTGTACGCATCGGGCAGGTAGTCGCTCACATCGCCTCCGTTCGGATCAGGTCAGTGCCGCGCCCAGGCAGAGCTCGCCGCTGCAGCGGCGGCGAGGATCCCCACCACCACCAGCGGCGCGCGGACGGGCTTGAGCGCCATCCCCATCAGTATGGCTGCCAGGAGGCCGCCGACCACCGCCACCACCAGCGCCAGCCGGGCGACGCGCGCCTCCCAGCAGGCCACGGCGTCGCTCCGCGCCTGCCGCGTCACGGTGCGACGCGCCCTGCGCCGGTGGGTGCGCACGATGTCGGCCGGGATCGTATCCGGTATGCCCTCGCTACGTTCGGCGAACTCGATCGCCATGCCGACCCACTTCGTGTTGGGTTTCGTGTATCGGGGTGTCGGACCGAAGGAAAGGGCCGAAAGACCCTTTTTCCGTGCGGCGGCCGACCGCCGTTCCGTGCGCTAGTGCCCCGCCACACAACCTTTGCCGCGATCATGACGTCCAGGAACGCCCCTGGCGGCGTCCTCCTGCTCGGCCAGCTGACCCAGGCCAGCCACCACGCGCTCGCCTCCGACGCCGACATCGCCACGTATGCTCTGGGCTCGCTGCTGGCCGGCGGCGGCGGCGCCCCCGCCAGCGGCAACACGCCCACCGACTGGGCCGACATGGTCGACCGCTATCAGGCGGCGGCGCTGTCGAGCCGGCTCGGCATCCCGATCATCTTCGGCGTCGACGCCGTGCACGGCCACAGCAACGTCTACGGCGCCACGATTCTCCCCCACAACATCGGGCTGGGCGCCACCAGCAACGCGGCGCTCGCGCAGCAGATCGGCGAGGTCACGGCCAAGGAGACCTACGCCACCGGGATCCCCTGGACCTTCTCTCCGTGTCTGTGCGTCGCCCGCGACGAGCGGTGGGGCCGCACTTACGAGAGCTTCGGGGAGGACCCGGAGATCGCCGCGATGATGACCACCTACATCGACGGGCTCCAGGGCACCGACCTGAGCCCCCCCGGACACCATCCTCGCCACCGCCAAGCACTGGGTGGGCGACGGCGGCACCGTCGGCGGCGACGACCAGGGCGACACCGTGCCGTCGGAGGCCGATCTGCGGGCCATCCACGTGGCGCCGTTCGTCGACGCCATCGCCCGCAGCGTCGGCAGCATCATGCCGTCGTACTCGAGCTGGAACGGCGAGAAGCTGCACGGCCACGGCTACCTGCTCACCGACGTGCTGAAGACCGAGCTGGGCTTCTCCGGCTTCGTCATCTCCGACTGGGCGGCGATCGACCAGGTTCCCGGCGACTACGCCAGCGACGTGCGCACCTCGATCAACGCCGACATCGACATGGTGATGGTGCCGAACAACTACACGCTGTTCATCGACACGCTGCGGTCCGAGGTCCAGGCCGGGAACATCCCGATGAGCCGCATCGACGAGGCGGTGACCGAGATCCTCGAGGCGAAGTTCGCGCTGGGCCTGTTCGCCTCGCCGTTCGCCGACCGTAGCCACATCGGCGAGGTGGGCTCCGCCGCCCACCGGGCTGTCGCCCGCCAAGCGGTGCGGGAGTCGCTGGTGTCTGGAGAACGACGGGGCGTTGCCGCTGCCCAAGGCCACCGGCGAGATCCTGGTGGCCGGCGACAACGCCGACGACATCGGCAACCAGTCGGGCGGGTGGACGATCACCTGGCAGGGCTCCAGCGGCGACACCACGCCGGGCACCACGATCCTGGATGGCATCCAGGCCGCGGTCGACCCGGGCACCACCGTCACGTACAACCGGCGGGCGACCGGGCGCATCACCGGCGACTTCGTCGTCGTGGTGGTGGGGGAGAAGCCCTACGCCGAGGGCCAGGGCGACGACCAGCACCTCGGCCTCAGCTCCGCCGACAGCAACGCCATCGACCGGGTGTGCTCCGCCATGCCGTGCGTCGTGGTGCTGGTGTCGGGGCGACCGATGCTGATCGCCGACAAGCTGCCCCAGACCAATGCGTTCGTGGCGGCGTGGCTGCCGGGGACCGAGGGTGACGGGGTGGCCGACGTGCTGTTCGGCGACTACGACGTCACCGGGACCCTGCCGATCACGTGGCCGCGCGACATGGCCCAGATCCCGATCAACGTCGGCGACGCGGTCTACGACCCGCTGTTCCCCTACGGCTTCGGGCTCAGCTACGGGCCTCAGCTCGCCGGGCTACCCGTCGGGCGGATCGTCGTCGGGCAGCAGGTCCTCGACCATCTCCAGCGCGTCGCGGATCTTCTCCCGGAAATCCTCCGGCACCTGGTCGAACGACGTGTACACCTGGGCATCGCCGTCGACGGTGACACTGACCGACGAGCCCGAGGTCGAGATCGTGCGATGGGTGACGGACCCGCCCAGCTTGCCGAGGCTCTCCATGATGTCCTCGCTCAGGTCCTGCGCCTGCTCGAGGCGCCGCCGGTCGGCGGCGGGCACCTCGTCGAGGCTGCCGTAGACGCGGCGCTCGCCGCCTGGCCCGACGATCTCGATGCGCTGGGTGCCGGTGGAGACGACCTCGGGCCGGGCCGGGGCCGGCCGGGCCTCGGGCTGCTTGCGGCGGCCGAAGAGCCGGCTCAGGAGGCCGCGGCGCTCCCCACCGCCAATCTCCTCGCCGCACTGGCGGCACTCGGTGTCTTCGGGCGAGTAGGCGAGCCCACAGGTGGTGCAGATGCCGTCCATGGCGAAAGACTATCCCGGCTTCGGCGGTGGCGAATGGCCGCTGCCGCCCCGGCTGACGGCCGAGTCAACCGCCGGCCATCGCTAGCGCGCGGGCCAGATCCACAGGGGTGACGCCGGCGCCTCTGGCGACGACGGTGGTGTCGGCGCGGTCGGCGACCAGCCAGCGCTCGTCCCCGGGGAGGTCGAGCACGAGCTGCCTGCTGCCGCTGCGGGAGGTCGGCCGAAGCAGGCTCGCCAGGTGGGCGGCGGTGACCACGGGGTCGTGCGACACGGTCACCGTCACGCGCGCGCCGGTCTCCGGATCTATCAGCTCGGTGACGCTGCCGGTCGGCCCGGTCCCGGGCCCGGCCGACGGCCCGGACCGCTGATGAACGAGGAAGAGCCCATCGGGCAGGTCGCCGGGCCGCGGGACCGCCGTGGTGCCCAGCCCGGTGCGGTCGTACACGATGCCCTCGGCCACCCGTCGCACGTCGTCGGGGGGAATCCCCACGGCGAGGATCGTGTAGCGGAAGCCGAGGTGGTTCCATTCCACCAGCGACGCCTCGCCGGGCCCGCCCGCCCGCACGATCGGCGGCGTGTCGCTCCCGGCGCCCCGCCGGGCCGTGAAGGCGAGGCCTCCCGCGCCCGGCGCCGAGTACACCCGGGACACCGTCCACTGGGTGCCGCCGGGCGCCGGCTCCCAGGTGCGCGTGGCCACGACCTGCAGCCCGGGTGGCGGCGCGTCGGCGGTGCGGACGGCGCCGCTCTGCAGCGCCCACATCGCAACGGCGATCGCGGCGAGGGCGGCGAGGGCCGGCAGCAGCGACGGTCGTCGGGCCGGGGTGGCGGAGTCGCCGACGACGACGGCGGGGCGGGTCATGCCGGGTCGTCGAAGAGGGTGAGTTGGAGCCCGGCGGGCCCGTCGAGGCGGCTGTTGCGCGAGCCCCAGGGGGTGGCGGTGGGTGGCGCGACGAGCGCGGCGCCCGCCCCCAACAGCGCTTCCGTGGTGGCGGCGGTGTCGTCGACCTGCAACGCCACCCGCACGGCGGGCGCCACCCGCCGCCCCACCTCCAGCTCGTCTACATACGCGACGTGGCCCTCGTCGCCGATCTCGATGGTGCCGGCGCCGGCGTCGAGGAGCACTGCCCGGCCCCGCTCGGAGTCGTAGTTGGCCAGCTCGGCCATGCCGAGCACGTCCCGGTAGAAGCGGACGGCACGGTCGTAGTCAGCGGCGGTGATGACGAGCCTGAGCTGGCGGACGGCAGGCACGTCCGGGACGGTACCGTGCCCGGGCTCGCGCGATCCAACCTGAGGCGCAACGCTGGTGCAAGTAACGACACGGTCCCTGGTACGTTGCTGCTGACGGGTTGTCGTAACGCATGTCACCCGAAGCTCGCCGGCGGATCGGCACATCGTGATCTCATCAGGTAGGGCGCTGTCTCGGATGGGCGGTACGGCGGCACGCGCCCTCACCGAGCACCCGTGGCGAGTGGTCGCCGCCGGCGGAGCGGTGCTCGCCGCTCAGCTGCTCGTGCCGGACGGTGGGACCCGGGCGCTCGCGGCGGTGGCGATCTACGCCGCGATCACTTTGGCGGTGCTGGCGGGCGTGATGTACCACCGGCCGGCCACGGCGGCGGGGTGGCGGCTGATCGCGGTGGCGATGGGCTTCTTCACACTGGACATGGTCGGCTGGACGATGATTGAGATCGACCTCGCCCCGGGCGTAGGCGAGTTCGTGACCGACGTGACCCGCCTCGCCGCCACCCTCGCACTCGCCGCTGCGGCGGGCGTGTTCATCAACCACTACCGGGCGGATACCGACCGGTCGGCGGCGGGCGACGCGGTGCTGATCCTCGCGGGCGCCGGCCTCATGCTGTGGCAGTGGTTCCTCCTGGTGCAGGGCGCCGGCCGGTCGGACTTCTTGGTGGCCGTGGGGGTGCCGCTGGTGCTGGCGGGTCTGGCGCTGGTCATGGGTGTGACCGCACTCAAGGTGGTGGGGGTCGGGAGGCTCGCGACACCCAGCGTGACGCTGCTCGCAGGGGGCGCGGCGCTCGCCATCGCCGCCCAGGCTGCGCTGACGCTCACGGACGCCGGCATCGGGCCGGCCCGGTGGACCGACGCCACGTGGCTGGGCGCGGGCCTGCTGGTCGGCGCCGCTGCGGTCCACCCGTCGATGGCCGCGATCCCGGGACGGCCGCGCCCCTGGACGCGCGTGGCGACGCGACTGGTGCTGCTCGGAGCGCTGCTGCTGGCGAACCCGGCGGTCGTCTGGCTGCACCTCCTCGACCCGGACGCCGACCGACGGGCCGCAGTGGCGGTGGCCGCCGCGGTCGTCGCGATCACCCTGGTGGGCGTGCTGCGGGTGGGCCGGCTGGTGGGCGAGCTCGGCGAGATTCGGAAGGCGCTCGCCGACAGCGAGCGCCGGTTCCGGGCGTTGGTGCAGAACTCCTCCGACGTGATCGCCGTGGTGGATCGCGACGGGACGTTCGCCTACGTCAGCCCGCCGGCGTCGTGGGTGCTGGGGTACCGGCCGGCGGAGTTGCTGGGCATGCGGCTCGCCGACCTGGTCCACCCCGACGACGTGGACCTGTTCAGGTACACGTTCGCCGCCGCGGCCGACGTCGAGTTGCCGGCACCGACCAAGGCCGAGGTGCGGTTGAGGCGCCAGGACGGCGAGCTGCTGACGGCGGTGCTCACGATTGCCAACCTGCTGGACGTGCCCGGGGTGGAGGGGATCGTCGTGACGGTGCGCGACGTGACCGAGCAGATCGCGTTCGAGGCAGAGCTGCGCCACATCGCCTCCCACGACGCGCTCACCGGGCTCGCCAACCGGGAGCTGTTCGGCGACCGGGTCACCCATGCGCTCGAGCGGAGCGACCGCCAGCGCACCATGGTCGGGGTGGTGTTCATCGACCTCGACGAC
>JBFJZV010000148.1:0-8661 GCA_041621915.1 Acidimicrobiia bacterium
CGAGGTCGAAGTTGAAGATGTGGCACACGCAGTCGAACACGAATGCCTCGTTGCCGTCCTTGTCCTTGATCACTGCGGCACCTCCTCCAATGCCAGGCGTTGCTCCCGATACGGGAGCAACGGGGTGAGGTCCATCTCGAGCTTGGCACGAGCGGACGGCGAGAGCCGGTCCATCGTCCACGCCGGCTCGTAGACGACCTGGACGTCGACGCTCTCCACGCCGTCGAGCCGTTCGACGGCCGCCGTCATCATCTGGTTGAGCCGGACCACCGACGGGCACCAGCCGCTCGTGAGCACCATGTCGATGCGCACGGCCGCGCCGTCCACATGCACGTCCTCGACGAGGCCCATGTCGACCACCGAGATCCCCCGCTCCGCACAGCATGGGTCGTAGCATTCGGCGAGGGCCTCGTACACCGCTTCCCGGCCGACCATGGCACCTCCTCGTCGCCTTCGCCGATCTTACGTATCGGCGTGAGCGCGTGCCGGGCGGGTCTCCGGCACCACAGCTGTGGCCAGCGCCGTGATCACGGCAACGAGTACGATCAGTGGCACCATCGACGGTGCACGTCCGGCGGCGTCGTAGATCGCCGCGGTCACCACCGGGGCCACGAGGAAGGCGGCGTCGCCGGCGACGCGGAACACGCCCAGGCGGCGGCCGAGGGCGCCACCCTCGCTGAGGTCGGCGAGCACGGTGGCGCCGATGGCGACGCTGGACGAGCCCACCGACGCCAGGGCGATCGCCGCCAGCCAGGCGGCCACGGTGCCCGACACCGCGAAGACGACGAGCCCGGCGAGCTGGAGGGCGAGGCCCGGGAGCAGTGCCATTCGCCTGGACCACCGGTCGGACACCCAGCCGCTGACCAGGGCGCCCACCAGCCGCAGCAGCCCGCCCAGCCCGATCGCTAGCCCGATGGCGCCCGCTGTGAGCCCCAGCTCGGCGTCGCCCACGATCGGCACCAGCGTCTGGATCAACGCCGCGCCGATCGCGAACTGGACCGCCGGCAGCAGGTAGATGGTCCCCAGCACCACCCGGCCGACGGGCACCTCCTCCTGCGCCGCCGGCCCGCCCGAGGGGAGGGGCGTCCGCACCCGGCGCCGCCCCGCCAGCGAAAGCCCGCTGACCGCGGCGAGGACCGCGGCGGCGACGAACGCCACCCGCCAGTCCGCCACCGTGGCCACCCCGCCACCGACGGAGGGGCCGACGGCCTGGCCCACCATCAGCGCGGCGGCGAACCCCGACATGGCCACCCCGCGTCGGTGGCGGGGCGCGGTGGCGAAGGCGGCGATGCCGGTGGTGTTCGTCCACGAGCTCCCCACCCCAAGCACGAACGAGCCCACGAAGGCGGCGGCGGCGGCGGGCGCCAGGCCGGTGGCGAGGCTGCCGGCGGCGATGATCCCGCCGGCCGCCGCCAGCATGGCCCGCGGCGCCCGGCGGTCGGTGAGCCTCCCCACCGGCACGTCGGCAAGGATCCGTCCCAGCGCGAACGTCGAGATCAGCGCGCCCAGGGCTGCCGGCGACATGTCGAGGTCGCGGCCCATGTCCGGCAGCAGCGGCGCCCGCACGAACCCGGCCACCGTGAGCACGAACACGCCGCCGCCGATCCACCGCAGGTCGATGAGGGGCGGCGCCGCGGGCGCCCGCGTCAAGGTGGCGGTGCCGTGGAGCCGCGCACGCACAGCTCCGGCGCCATCCGCACGGTGTCCGGTGGCTCTGCACCGCCCAGGATCGCCACGAGCGTCCGTGCCGCCTGCGCCCCCATCTCGCGGTAGGGCACCCGCACGGTGGTGAGCGGCGGCATCATCAGATCGACGAACGGCATGTCGTTGTAACCCGTCACCGACACTCCGGCGCCCACCTTCCGGCCGGTCTCGATGACCGCCCGGTAGGCGCCCAGCGCCAGCAGGTCGTTGGCGGCGACGATGGCCGTCAGCCCCGGGTGCCGGTCGAGCAGCTCCGTCGCCGCGGCCAGCCCGGGCTCCATCTGGAACCAGCCGGCCTCGACGACGGCCCCGTCCAGCCCGTGCCGCTTCATGTGATCGCGGAACGCCGCCGCACGGGCCACGCCCGTCGACAGCCGGTGGGGGCCGGCGACGTGCCCGATGGCCCGGTGCCCCAGCTCGACGAGGTGGTCGACCGCCAGCCCGACCCCGGCGTCGTCGTCGCCGACGACCGCCGGGATCGACGGGTCGTCGGCCTCCCGGTTGACGAGCACCACCGTCACCCCCTCGTTGCGCAGCGCCGGCAACATGCCGTCGCCCAGCTCGGCGGTCGCCAGGATCAGGCCGTCGACCCGCTGGTCCACCAGCGCCGACACCACGGCCGCCGTGTGCTCCCGGTCGTTGTCGGTGTTGCCCACCAGGAGCGAGTAGCCCTCGGCGCCCAGCGCCCCTTCGGCGCCTCGCACCAGCGGTGGGAAGAGTGGGTTCTCCAGGTCGGGCACCACGATCCCCACCGTGAACGTGCGGTCGGTTCGCAGCCCCCGCGCCAGTGGGTTGGGCCGGTAGCCGAGCCGGCCGGCGGCCTCCATCACCTTGGCGACGGTGGCGTCGCTCACCACCGACCGGGTCGCCGGGTTGAGGGCACGGGACGCGGTGGAGACGTGGACGCCCGCCGATTTGGCCACGTCGGCGAGGTTCACCCGATCGTTGCCCGGCCGGTTGGTCGCCATCCGTCTCCCTCCCGTGGCTCGCAACGCTAGTCGCCCCCGTGTCTGCAATCGATTGCAGCGCGGTGTTTCAATCTGCTATCAACCGGCCGATGCACCCGTCGTCGTCCCGAGCGCTCCACCAGGTGGGCCAGTCCGACCTCGGCGGCTTCGGCGACGGCATGCAAGTGATGCGCCACCAAGACGCCCTCTACGTCGGTCACTTCGGGCCGAGCGGCATGGGCACCACGATCCTCGACGTCGCCGACGTCACCGCCCCGAAGGTCGTGCAGCAGTGGCCGGCGCCCGCCCACTCGCACACCCACAAGGTGCAGGTGGCCGACGGCCTGCTGCTCGTCAACCACGAGCGGTTCCGGAGCGACGAGCCGTGGTCGGCCGGGATGGCGGTGTACGGCCTGGCCGACCCGTTCGACCCCCAGCGAGTCGGGTTCTGGCAGTCGGGCGGGCACGGCGTGCACCGCATCGTGTGGGAGGGCGGTCGCTACGCCTACGTGTCGGCGACCCCCTACGGCTACACGGGGCGCATCTGGGTGATCGTCGACCTGGCCGACCCCGCCGAGCCGGTGGAGGCGGGCCGGTGGTGGTGGCCGGGCCAGTGGATGGGGGGCGGCGAGCAGCCGACCTGGCCCGAGGGCCGGTCGTGGAACGTCCACCACGCGCTCGTGCACGGCGACCGGGCGTACGCCGGGCTGTGGGATGGCGGCCTCGTGATTCTCGACGTGTCCGAGCTGGCCCGGCCGCGGATCGTGGCCCGCCTGGGCTGGGAGGAGGGCGGCCACACCCACACCTGCCTGCCGCTGCCGGGCCGCGACCTGGTCGTGGTTACCGACGAGGCGGTGACCGACGGGTGCGACGGGCCAGCCCACATGGTGAGGGTGGTCGACGTCTCCGACGAGCGGCGCCCCGAGGTGGTGGCGATCTGCCCGGTGCCGGAGGGCGACTTCTGCGAGCGGGGCCTGCGCTTCGGCGCCCACTGCCTGCACGAGAACCGTCCCGGCAGCTACCGCAGCGCCGAGTTGGTGTTCGCCACCTACTTCAACGCCGGGCTGCGCGTGTACGACCTGGCCGACCCGGCGCGGCCGGTCGAGATCGCTCACTGGATCCCCGAGTGCCCGCCCGGGCAGCAGTCGGCCCAGATCAACGACGTGTGGGTCGGGGAGGACCACCTGGTCTACGTCACCGACCGGGTCAACGGCGGCGTCTACGTGCTGGCGCCCGACGACGGCCTCGACGCCCGCATGACCGAGGCGTCGCTGTGAGCATCGACCTCCACGCCCACGGCGTCCCGGCCGAGCTGCTCGACGCCCTGGCGGCCGAGGGCGCCGACTTCGGGATCGAGCTGGACGGCGAGCGCCGGGCGGTGATCGCGGGCGGCGAGCCCACGATGCCGATCCGGGACGACCTGGTCGACCTCGATACCCGGCTGGCGGCGATGGACCGGGCCGGCATCGAGACCCAGGTCCTGTCGAGCTGGGTAAACCTCACCGCCTACGGCCTCGACCCCGACCGCGGCGAGCGCTGGTCGCGGCGGGTCAACGAGGCACTGGCGGCGGAGGCGAGCCGCGTCCCCGACCGGCTGCTGGCGATGGCCACCGTGCCGCTCCAGGCGCCCGACCTGGCCGCCGCCGAGCTGCGCCACGCGGTGGAGGGGCTGGGCATGGTCGGCGTAGAGATCGCCACCACGGTGGCGGGCACCGACCTGGTCACCGCCGAGCTGGACCCGTTCTGGGCAGCGGCCGCCGACCTGGAAACGGTGGTGCTGCTGCATCCGATGGATCCGCTGCCGGGCATCGACCTGCGCCGCCACTTCCTACACAACGCGGTCGGCCGGCCCGCCGAGACCACCATCGCCATCGCCCGGCTGATCATGGCGGGGATTCTCGACCGCCACCCCGGCTTGAAGATCTGCGTGGTGCACGGCGGCGGTTTCCTGCCCTACCAGATCGGGCGGCTCCAGCGGGGCTGGGAGGCGCTGCCGCACGTCGCTGCAACCGAGCTGGCCACGCCGCCGCTCGACACGCTGGAGCGCCTCTACTTCGACACGATTCTCCACCACCCGCCGGCGCTGCGGTACCTGATCGACCTGGTCGGCGCCGAACGGATCGTGCTCGGCACCGACTACCCGTTCGAGGCAGGTGATCCCGACCCGATCGGGACGGTCGACGCCGTGCCCGCCCTGACCGCCGACGAGCGAGGCCGCATTCTGGAGGGCACGGCTCGGGAGCTGATCGGCACCGGCACTTCCCGGGCCTGACCTTCGGCCCTGGTGCCTCATGTCCCCGGTGGTACGTCGGTCGGGACGGCTGTCGCTGTCGTGGTCGGAGGGGCGTGCCTGCTGTTCGTTGGGATGGGGTTCTGGGCCTTGCGGCAGCGTCACCCTTGGCGGTCACCCAGCGACATCGAGAGCTTCGCCTACCAGCCCGGCGATGTGCTCGCCGATTGCGAGGGACGCGGTGGCCGCCGGTGAGGGGGCGTTGAGCACGTGGACGGCGCGCGGTGACGTGACGATGTGGAAATCGTCGAGCAGCGCCCCGGTGCGGTCCACCGCCTGCGCCCGCACGCCGGAGCGGCCCCGCCGCAGGTCCGCGCGGTCGATGTCTGGCACCAGGCGGCGGGACGAGCGCAGGAATCGGGCCCGGCTGGCCGAGCGTGCCAGCTCGGCCGTCCCGGCTCGCCAGTGGCGGCGGGCCAGCGCCCAGAAGCCCCGGTAGGAGAGCGCGTCCCACAGCTCGTCCGGGCGGATGGTCCCCCAGCCGTAGCCCTCCCGGGCCAGCGCCAGCACCGCGCTGGGACCGGCGTGCACGGCGCCCCGCACCGTGCGGGTGAGGTGGACGCCGAGGAAGGGCAGCGACGGGTCCGGCACCGGATAGATGCAGGTCCGCACCAGATCGGCGCTGGCGCCGGTGACATCGAAGTACTCGCCGCGGAACGGCACGATCCGCACGTCGGGCTCGGCCCGCATCATCCGCGCCAGCCGATCGGCGTGGAGGCCAGCGCAGTTGACGGCGAGCCCTGCCTCGATCGCGTCGCCCTCGACGCCCAGCAGCCGCAGGTAACTGCCGCGGTCCTCGACCGCAGCCAGCTCGAACAACGTGCGGATCTCAACTCCGCGGGCGCGCAGCAGTCGCGCCAGCGCCTCGACCACCTCTGCGAAGTCGACGACTCCCGTGGACGGCACATGCAGCGCCGCCACGCCGCGGGCATGCGGCTCGACCTCGGCCAGGCCCTCCTCGTCGAGGCGGCGGAGCCCGTGCAGGCCGTTGGCGGTGCCCCGCCGCTCCAGCTCGGCGAGGGCCGGCAGCTCTCGTTCCTCGGTGGCCACCACCACCTTGCCGTCGCGGCGGTACGGCACCCCGTGCTCGTCGCAGAAGGCCACCAGCCGCTCGGCGCCCTCGACGCAGAGCCGGGCCTTCAGCGAGCCGGGGCGGTAGTAGAGGCCGGAGTGGATCACTCCGCTGTTGCGCCCCGACTGGTGCAGCCCGGGCCGCTGCTCCTTCTCGACGACCCCCACCGCGAGCCCGTCGAATCGCTCGCTCAGGGCCAGCGCGGTCGCCAAGCCCAGGATCCCGCCGCCGACGATCGCCACATCCCAGCGGGACGCCACCGTGTCCTAACCTTTCGAGCGGATCGGGAGGAATCTAATGATGACTGAGCCGGCGCTCGGGTTCGCCCCCAGCGAGGATCCCTTCGTGGTGGAGCACGGCGGGTTCTACCGCCGGTGGCTGTCGATGATCGACGACCTCGCCGAGCTGGAGGCCACGGTGGCCCGCCTCGACGGCACCACCCAGGACCGCTGGGTGCCGGTGTGGCGGGAGGCCGGCCGGCGCCACGAGGACGAGGGCGACCGGCTGGACGCCGCCGGCGACCACGACGGCGCGCGGCGCGCCTACCTCCAGGCCAAGACCTACTACGCCATCGGCCGCTTCCCCGGTGAGATCACGCCGCTGAAAGCGGAGGTGAGCGCCGACTGCGCCCGCGCCTACCGCAAGGCGTGCGCCCACCTCGACCCGCCACTCGAGGTGGTGGAGGTGGAGTGCGAGGGGCAGGCGATCACCGCCCACTTCCGGGCGCCCCGGGGCGCCGCGCCGGTGCCGGCGGTGCTGGTGATGTGCGGCGCAGACGTGTTCAAGGAGGACCGCGGCTGGGCCGGGGAGATGGCGCTGCACGAGGGCCTGGCCTCGCTGGTGATGGACGGCCCCGGCACCGGCGAGAACCCTTTCCCATGGGACCCGTCGTCGGTGAAGGCGTGGATGGCCGCGATCGACTACCTGGCGAAGCGGCCGGAGGTGGACGCCCGCCGGGTCGGCGCGTTCGGCATCAGCCGCGGCGGCTACTCGGTGATGCAGCTCGCCGGGACGTACCCCGAGATGGTGAAGGCGGTGGTGGCCATCGCCGGCCACCCGTTCGGCTACCGGATGACCGACGACGAGCTGGAGGCGTTCGTCGCCGCCCAGAGCCGGCGATCGACGTTTGTGTTCGGGGAGCCCGGCGGGCCGCCGACGTTCCCGCCCGGGTCGGCCGAGCGGGAGCGGGCGGACTTCTCGAAGTGGGCGCTGAGCGAGCTGGGCGTCCTCGACACCATCACCCAGCCGGTGCTGATGATCAACGGTAAGCACGACCATCTCGCGCCAATCGGCAACATCTACTTCATGCTCGAGCACGGCCCGGTGACCGGCCGGGAGGCCCGGGTGTACCCCGATGCCGGGCATTGCGCGTTCAAGTACTACCGCGAGTGGGCACCAGCGTCGTTCGCCTGGCTGGCCGACAAACTGTCCGACTGAACGTCGGCTGGGTGGCTAGGCCGGCCGGGGATACGCGGGCTGCGCCGACGGCTGGAGCCGATGGCGAACATACCAGCCGATCCGTGCATTCAGCGTTGGCCGACGGACCGCTCACCGAAGTGTTGTTCTCGGACGGGTGGCGCATGCGGGCGTTATGGCGCGTAGCCGTTGATCGGCGTGATCAGGCGGTAATCGAGTGTTGTCAGCTCTGGATTGCCCGCTGGCCGTATCGCTGCCGTGCGGCTTCACCCGATGTCCCGACCATTGCCCCGATAGCAGCCCACGAGTGGCCGTCGGCGCGGGCGTTTGCGACTGCTTCGCCCATCTCCCGTTCGGCATCAGCCCTCGCGAGGAACGCGCCGCGAACGGCTCGGAGGGCGGCCGCATCCTTGACCTCGGCGGGGTCGGCGTCGTGGCCCTCGAACCGTGCTGCGAGGGCTTCGGCCTGGTCGAGGATCTCTTGGGCGGTTCTGGGCACCGTCATCACCTCAGGTATTTCGGTCGAGCTGCCATCGCGTGGTGATGATCGGACCGTCGCTGGTGTCGACGACGCCGATCTCGTACAGATTCCCAGCGGGGTCCGGCCTTGTCCGGGACGCCGTGTTTGCGTGCGCTTGGTGCGATCTTCGGCCAGTCCACTCATACAAGTCAGCTTGCAGTGCAGGTGGGCGCGAGGTAGCTCGTGGTCGACTGGCTTGGCGCGCTCGGACGGGTGGCGCACGCGGGCGTTGTGGCGTATCGCGGGTGATCGGTGCTGCTGCCTGAGTCTGACACTCCCTTCCAATGTTGTATCACACGTGATACGCTGGGGGCATGTCTGAAGTCTCGATCCGGGATCTACGGAACCACGGCGGCGACGTGGTCGACCGCGCTGCGAAGGGCGAGCGGCTCACGATCACCCGCTCTGGGAAGCCTGTCGCCGAGTTGCGACCACTGAGCCGGGAACCGATGGCGCTCGACGTGATCCTTGCTCGCCGCCGGCAACTTCCGCCGGTCGACCCGGATGCGTTGCGTCGCGACCTCGACCGGGTCCTCGACCCTGCCTTGTGATCGATGCCCCGCGGAATCCTCGACACCAGCACGCTCATCCTGCTCGGTCGGATGCAGGACACCGACTCGCTCCCCGACGAGCCGCTGATCACGGCGATCACGCTGGCGGAACTCTCGGTGGGTCCACTGGTGGCATCGACCGACAAGGAACGGGCCGCCCG
>JBFJZV010000149.1:0-8650 GCA_041621915.1 Acidimicrobiia bacterium
CGGTCCAGTCCCCGTGGCCGACGCCGGCGACGATCGCCGTGGCGACCACGCTCGTGAGCATCACGACGGCGAGCACCACCAGCCACATCACGGCCACGGCGGCTGCCACCAGCGCCAGCTTCGCGGCGAGCAGGCGCCGCCGCCCGACCCCCCGCGACAGGTTCGTCCGGAGGGTTCCCCACGCGTATTCGCTCCCCACCAGCAGCACGGTGAAGAACGCAACCAGCGGGATGGCGATCATCCCGGTCCAGCGCAGCGCCGGGGCGGTGGCGCCGGGCAGCGTGAAGTCCTCCACCAGGAACACCAGGCGCTCCCGGACGCCTTCGATCTCCAGCGTGCACTCGTTGGTGGTGAGGCCGACGTCGATGTCGTCGACGGTCAGCGGGGCGGGGAGGTCGGTCGGGATCTCGCCATCGAGGAACGCCTGGCAGTCGACGTCGATCTCGTCGTCCGGTTTGGGGGAGCCCGGCAGGAACACCAGCTCGTCCCTGACGGAGGCGTCCTTGCGGAACTGGTACTCACCGAAGCGGAGCAGCACCATGAAGGCCGCAAAGGCCACCGCGACCAGCAGCAGCAGCCACACGATCCGCCGCCCCCGCAGCTTGAACCGCTCCCATGCGAGCAGACCGAGGAAGCTCATCCGTCCTCCCCCGTGACCTCCAGGAAGTACTCCTCCAGCGACCCCTCGAGCGCCCGCAGCTCGGCAACCCAGATGCCCGCGCCTCCCAGCGCCGCGCTCAGGTCGGCGGCGCGGCCCGCAGGTGCCGTCACCAGCAGCCCCTCGGGTGCGGCCACCACCGGCCCGACCCAGTCCAAGCCGTCGAGGAGCGCGGCGGCGGCGTCGTCGTCGGTGGTGCGTACCCGTAGCCGGCCCTGGCGGCCGATCAACTCCTTCACCGCGCCGGAGGCGATCAGCCGCCCCTTCGACAGGATCCCCACCGCGTCGCACACCTGCTCCACCTCGTTGAGCAGGTGGCTCGCCAGCACGATCGTGCGGTCGCCGTCCCCGAGGCGGCGGATGAGCCGGCGCACCTCCGCCACGCCGGCGGGGTCGAGCCCGTTGGTCGGCTCGTCGAGCAGTAGGAGCTGCGGGTCGCCGAGCAGGGCGAATGCCACGCCGAGGCGGTGCTTCATCCCGAGCGAGTACGTCTGAAAGCGGGTGTCGGCCCGATCGGCGAGACCGACCAGGCCGAGCAGCCGGTCGATCTCCGCAGCGTCGCTGCCCCGGATGATGCCCTGGAAGTACCGCAGGTTGTCCCGCCCCGACAGGTACGGGTAGAACGAAGGGGTCTCCATGGTGGAGCCCACGCCGCGGACGACGTCGTCGGCCCCGCCGTCGACCCGGCGGCCCAGCAGCGAGATGGTGCCGGCGTCAGGTTGGACCAGGCCCAGCAGGCAGCCGAGGATGGTGGACTTGCCGGCCCCGTTGGGTCCCAGCAGGCCGTAGACGCTGCCGCCGGGCACCTCGAGCGACACGTCGTCGACGGCCACCACCTCACCGAAGGACTTCCGCAGCCCCGTGATCTCCACGACCCCCGCCATGCCACCTCCACCGACCACGCTGCCCGACGTAGGCTGAACACCACCTGAAAACCAGGGTCCGCTTCGTTCAGCCGGCGTTCAGGTACCCGGCCGGACGATGCCGGGTGCGGCGACGAGGAGGCTCATCGTGCGAACGCCGGGAACGCGAGAGCGCGTCGACGTCATGAGGAGGTGGTGGAGTTGATCGAGCTCACACCGGTGTCATGAGGGTCCTCGTCGTCGAAGACGAGGTGAAGCTGGCCTCCTACCTCAAGCGGGGCCTGGAGCGGGAGGGCCACGCCGTCGACGTGGCCGGCGACGGCGAGCAGGGGCTGTGGATGGCCACCAGCAACCCGTACGACGTGATCGTGCTCGACATCATGCTCCCGAAGAAGAACGGCTACGTGGTGTGCCGGGAGCTGCGCAGCCAGGGCGTGTGGACGCCGATCCTGATGCTCACTGCCAAACAGGGCGAGCTCGACGAGGCCGAGGCCCTCGATACGGGCGCCGACGATTTCCTCTCCAAGCCGTTCTCGTTCGTGGTGCTGCTGGCTCGGATCCGCGCCCTCCAGCGGCGGGGATCGGCGGAGCGCCCGGCGGTGCTGGAGGTTGGTGGGCTGCGGCTCGACCCGGCCGGAAGGCGCTTCTCCGTCGACGGCATGGACGTCGCGCTCACGCCGACGGAGTTCTGCCTCATGGAGCTGTTCATGCGCCGTTCCGGCGACGTGATCTCCAAGACCGCCATCCTCGACTCGTGCTGGGACTGGGCATACGAAGGCGACCCGAACATCGTGGAGGTGTACGTGCGGCGGCTCCGCACGAAGATCGACGAGGCGTTCGGCCGCAAGCACCTCCACACGGTGCGCGGCTCCGGCTACCGCCTCGAGCCCGATGATTGACGGCCGGCTCGGGGTGCGTGCCCGGCTCACCCTGGTGGCCGTGGTCGTGGTGGGCGTGGTGCTGGCGGCGGGAGGCTGGCTGCTCGTGTGGCTGGCCGGCAACCGCATCGAGGACGCGATCCTCGACGGCGCCGAGGCGCGCCTGGACAGCCTGGCGGCCTTCGCCGAGGGAGGCACGCTGGAGGACCCGCTGCCCAGTCGCGACGCAGAGCTCATCGCCCAGGTCATCGACGCATCGGGTGACGTGATCGCCGCCGACCGGGTGCTGGAGGGCATCCCTGCGCTGGCCGCCCCGGGCCTGGCGGTCGGGGAGACGAGCGAATACACGTCCCAGGACCTGCTCGAGCCGTACGAGGACGGCCTCGTGGAGGACGAGGGGCCGTATGCGGTCGTCGTCCGGGGTGTGGAGCTCCGCGCCGGCACCGGCGTGGTGCTCGTGGCCGCCTCGCTGGAGCCGGCCTCCAACGCCCGGCGGGCGGTGATCCCGGTGCTCGGCGTGGGGCTGCCGCTGCTGCTGGCGCTGCTGGGCGCGGTCACGTGGCTGCTCACCGGCCGGGCGCTGCGGCCCGTCGACCGGATGCGGGCAGAGGCGGTGCGCATCTCCGGCGCCGGACTGCACCGACGGCTGCCCGTGCCGGGGCCCCGCGACGAGGTTCGGGCGCTGGCGCTGTCGCTCAACGACATGCTCGCCCGCCTGGAGGACGCCATGGTCCGGCAGCGCCGGTTCGTCGCCGATGCCTCCCACGAGTTGAAGAGTCCCCTGGCTGCCCTGCAGACGATGATCGACGTCGCGCTCGACGACCCCGATCCGTCGGCCCGGGAGGCGGCGCGGCAGGACCTGGCCGGCGAGGTAGATCGCATGGAGCGCCTGGTGAGTGGGCTGCTGGTGCTGGCCAGCAGCGACGAGGGCGGGGCGCCGGCACGGTTCGTGGAGGTCGACCTCGATCAGGTGGCGGGGCGGGAGGCGTCCGCGGCGGCGCGCCGGTCGGGCGTGACGGTGGACGCCTCGGCCATCGAGCCCGTGCGGGTGCTGGGCGATCCCGACCGGCTGGCTCGCCTCGTGCGCAACCTGGTCGACAACGCGGCCCGCCACGCCGCAGGGCAGGTCTGGGTGGGTGTAGCCGCAGCCAACGGCGATGCCGTGCTGACGGTGAGCGACGACGGCCCAGGCATCCCGCAGGACCAGCGGGAGCGGGTGTTCGAGCGATTCGTCCGCCTCGACGAGGGCCGCTCACGAGACGCAGGGGGAGCGGGCCTGGGGCTGGCGGTGGCCCGTGCGGTTGCTCGCAGCCACGGCGGCGACGTGGCCGTCACCGACGCCCGCCATGGGGGCGCAACGTTCGAGCTCCGCCTCCCGGAGCACTCCTAGTGTCCCATCGCCATCCAGGCGAGGCCGGCCAGCGCGACCCACATCGCCGCAGCGGATGCCAGCGGCACAGCTCGCAGCACCCGGAACGGCGCACCGGCCGGCGGGGGCAGCATCGAGCTGAGCCAGGCGCCGGCGAGGACGGTGAGCCAGGCGGCGGCCCCGGCGATCGCCAGCACCATCCCGGGGAGCATCTCGTCGTTCATGAGGTGATCGTGGCGGCCCGGCGCTGAACGCATGCTGAACGTCGAGCGACTCGGGCCGCCCGGCGCCGACCCTGAGGCGAAGATAGGGACTTTCCCCGATAGTCACACGGCGCTGCCGGAGAGACGATGGGAGCATGGAAGGACACCTGAGCACGACCCAAGCCCGATGGGGCCTCGGCGGTTTCGCCGTGCTGGTGGCGGCGCTCGTCGCCGGTGTGCTGCTGCTGCGGCCCGGCGTCGATGAGTTCGAGGCCGGGACCCCGGAGGCGACCGTCCAGGGGTACCTGGAGGCCGTCCTCGACGGCGACCAGCGGGGCGCCCTCTCCTACCTGGCCCCAGACCTCCAGGCGGCGTGTCGCCGCCAGATCGGCTCGGTCTGGGTGCCGGAGTCGGCGCGCGTGACGCTGAAAGGCACGTACGTCGACGACGGCCGGGCCGAAGTCGACGTGGTCGTGACCGAGTACCACCCACCGGGCCCGTTCGAGTCGGGGAGCAACGCATTCGACGTGACGCTGTACCTGGACCGGACCGCCGACGGCTGGGCCATCAGCGCGGCCCCGTGGCCGCTGTGGGCCTGTGAGGAGATGCCATGATCGTCCCGTTCCTCTTCGAGATTCTGCTGATCGGCCTCCTTGGCTACGCGATCGTGCGGTTCGCCAGGGGCCGCGCGGGTGGCGATCGATCGGGCGAGCCGCTGCGGCGCTTCTTCGAGTATGCGCTGCTGCTGGCGGTCGTCGTGATCGTCGGCATCGGCCTGGGCGGGCTGCTGGAGCGCGCTCTCGCAGAAGGCAGCCTCGTGCGCCGGGACGAGGCTGCGCTGGCGAGGTCGCTGGCATTCGTCATGGTGGGGCTGCCGGCGCTCGGCTGGCTCGCCCACCGCCTCTACCGGCGACTGCGGGCCGACCCGCAGGAGCGAGCATCCTTCGCCTGGGCCGCCTACCTCACCGTGGCGCAGTCCGCCGCGCTGCTCACTGCGATGGTCGCGCTGGCTCGCACCCTGCGTTGGGTTCTGGGCGAGGCCGACTACGACGCGGCGGCCCTGGCCACCGCCATCGTGTGGTCGCTGGTCTGGGCGGGCCACTGGGTGGCCGCGGGTCGCCTCGGGTGGCCGGAGCGGCTCCAGCTCCGCGACCTGTTCGGCTCGGCGGCCGGGTTGATCGGCGCCGCTGTCGCTGCCGGGTACGGGCTCGGCTCGCTGCTGTCGTCAGCGTACGACGAGGCGTTCCGCCAGGTGGTGGCGGAGGCTCCGGGTGATGCCGTCCGGGTGGCTGCCGCCTGGCTTGCGGTGGCGGTGCCGGTGTGGTGGTGGCACTGGCTGCGGCGAGCCCGCCGACAGGAAATCACCGGCCTGTGGCGCGGATACGTGCTGCTGCTCGGTGTGCTGGGGGGCGTGCTGACCGCGCTGGCCTCGTTGGGAGCGACGCTCTTCCTGGTCGCCCAATGGCTGGTGGGCGACCCCGGCACAATCGCAGCCGCCGACCACTTTGCTCCTGTGGCGGGCGCGGCCGGGGCGCTGGCCGCCGGCGCCGCCGTCTGGGCGTACCACCGGAACGTGCTAGCGGCGTTGCGTCGCGAGCGGTCGGAGGTGGATCGGGTCTACAACTACCTGCTGTCCGCAGTGGGCCTGGGGGCCGCCGCGGGTGGCCTGGCGACGCTGCTCGCCTCGGCCATCGATGCAGCGCTGCCATCCAGCCGGTTGGTGGTCGACACGCCGGCCGGCGACGTGCTCGCCGTGGCGGTCGCGCTGCTGGCGATGGGGCTGCCGGTCTGGCTGCGCCAGTGGTCGGCGGCGCGCCGTCACGCAGCCGCAGACCCGCACGGCGAGCGCAGCTCACCGGTCCGGCGCAGCTACCTCCTCACCGTCACCGGCGTCGGCGCGGTCGCTGCCCTCGTGTCGGCCATCGTGCTGTTGGTCGTCCTCTTCGAGGAC
Organism: Acidimicrobiia bacterium; assembly: GCA_041621915.1. Lineage (GTDB taxonomy): Bacteria > Actinomycetota > Acidimicrobiia > Spongiisociales > JAOTWH01 > JBFJZV01. The sequence continues at coordinate 5,923 of JBFJZV010000149.1, forward strand.
GCGCTGGAGGGCAGGCTCACGGCGGAGACGCTGCGGAACGTGGAGGTTCCGCTCTCGATCTTCGTGACGGCCGGCGCGGTGGCGGTGGGGCATGCGCGGGAACTGCGGGTCGACCGCGTGCTCGCGCCGCCGCCCGCCCGGCCTGCGGTGTCCGACGTGCTGCTGATCGCGGGAGACGGAGCCGAGTTGGGCGCGGCACTGGCCGACCAGGTCGGCGTGCCGGTGCGGGCATGGCGCCGCCTCGACGGAAACGGCGCCGCCCAGCCGGTACCGCTGGACGAGGTGGTGGCAGCCGTCCGCGCCTCTCCCCACGAGCACCTCCTGGTACTCACGGACGAAACCGGCGCCTACAACCTGGTCCCGGTAGAGCCAACACCGACCTAGAACGGCCCGGCGTGCGGCAGCTCCCTGCCGAGGCCCAGCGGGATCGTGAGGCCCGCGATGCCCGAGGAGTTCGTGTTCCGCAGGTAGAACGTCGCATCGCCCGGGCGGTAGACCCCGACCGTGGCGTCGCCGTCGAAGTCGTAGTCGCCGAACAGGATGCGGTCGCCGGGGTTCCCGTAGGTGAACACCGTCGTCGCGATGCCGCTCGTGAGCGAGCTCCGCACGAAGACACGGCCACCGAGCGCGCCCATGTCCCGGTACGCAACCGGATCGGCGTCGCCGTCGCCGTCGATGTCCACGGCGGAGGGCGCGTCGCCCGGGTTGCCGAACACGAAGATCGCGTCGGGCACCACGTTGGCGAAGTCGAAGAACACGTACCACGTCGCCGTCGACGGCCGGAAGAGGGCCAGCGACTCGCGGCCATTGCGGTTCCAGTCGCCGGCCACCGGGATGTCGCCCGGCTCGCCGACGACCAAGAAGAAGTCGGCCGGTCCGGAGCTGTTGGAGTTGCGCACGAAGAAGCCGGTGTCGCCGTTCAGCGTGCGCAGCACGCCCGGCGTGCGGTCGCCGTCGCCATCCCAGTCGCCGACGACGCCGTAGTCGCCCGGGTTGCCGAAGGTGAACGTCCGGGTCGCGCCGTTGCGGAGCAGCTGGGTCCACCGCCCGGTCACCGGGTCGAACAGGCCCACCTCGGGCTGCTGCGGACGCGACACCGTGGTCGTGGCGGTCGCCGCATTGTTCGACGAGTCGGGATCGGCCGTCGTCGCGGACACGGTCGCCGTGTTGGTGAGCGTCCGCGCCGTGTTGCCGGTCACCCGGGCGGTGATCGTGAAGGACTTCGACGCGCCGGCGACGATCGTCCCCAGGGTGCAGGTGGGCACCCCGCCGGTGTCTTCGGCGCAGCCGCTGGTGCGGATCTGGACGAGTCCGGCGGGCAGGGTGTCGGTCACGGTGACGCCGGTGGCGTCCGAGGGCCCATCGTTCGTCACCTTGACGGTGTACGTGAGGGTCTGGCCGAGCCGGACCGGGTCCGGGCTGTCGGTCTTGGTGATCGACAGGTCGGCTTCGGCCACCACCGTGGTGGTCGACGTGGCGGTGTTGTTGCCGCTCACCGGGTCGGCGGTGCCGGAGGACACCGTGGCCGTGTTGGTCAGCGTGCCGGTGGTGGCGGAGCCGACCGTGACGGTCATGGTGTAGGACTTGGACGCGCCGGCGGCGATGGTGCCGAGCGTGCAGGTGGGCACCCCAGCGGGGTCCTCGGCGCACCCGGCGGTCGATACGAGGGTCACGCCGGCGGGCAGGGTGTCGGTGACCTTGATGCCGGTGGCGTCGGACGGCCCGGCGTTGGACACGGTGACCGTGTAGGTGAGGGTCTCGCCGGCCTTGACCGGGTCCGGCGCGTCGGTCTTGGTGATCGCCAGGTCGGCGCTGGTCGCCACCGCTGTGGTCGCGGTCGTGGTGTTGTCGGACGTGTCCGGGTCGGTCACGCCCGAGGAGACGGTGGCCGTGTTGCTCAGCGAGCCGGTGGTGGCGGCGCCCACCGTGACGGTGATCTCGAAGTCCTCCGTCGCCAGCGGCGGGATGTCGCCGAGGTCGCAGGTGAGTGTCCCGGCCGGGGCCTGGACGCAGGAGTCGGTGTCGGAGACGTAGGTCACCCCGGCGGGCAGCGTGTCGACCACGGTGACGCCGGTGGCGATCGACGGCCCGAAGTTGAAGACCTCGATGGTGTACGTGAGCGTCTCGCCGACCGTCACCGGGTCGGGGGCGGCGGTCTTGGTGATGTCGAGGTCGGCCTCGGTCGCGATCGTCGTGGTCTCGGTGGCCGTGTTGTCGCCCGGGACGGGGTCGGCCGCGTCCGACGACACGGTGACCTCGTTGACCACGTCGCCCGCTGCTGCGCCCGGGTCGACGGTGAAGGTCACGTCGAACGAACCTCCGAACCCGGAAGGGAGGTCGCCGAGGTCGCAGGTGAGTTCGCCGGGCCCGGGGACGCCGGGGGTGCAGGGCAAGGTGGCCGTGTCGAACATGAGCCCGGCGGGGACGTCGTCGACCACGGTGACGCCGGTGGCGTCGGACGGCCCGAAGTTCTCCACGACGATCTCGTAGGTCACGGACTCGCCGGCGAGCACCGGGTCGGGCGAGTCGACCTTGGTGATCGCCAGGTCGGCCTCGACAACGATCTCGGTGTCCGCGGTGGCCGTGTTGTCGGAGGGGTCGGGGTCGGTGGCGTCGGAGGAAACGGTGGCCTCGTTGGTGACCGTTCCTGGCGGGGCGGCCGGGTCGATGAGGAACGTGATCTCGAACACGCCGGAGGTGCCGCCGGCGGGGATGTCGGCGAGGTCGC
>JBFJZV010000150.1:0-8553 GCA_041621915.1 Acidimicrobiia bacterium
GTCCCAACGGTCCCGGGCCTCCCCGGCTCCGTCGGCAACCGCGCCGGATGCCCAGCCGGCGGCGTCGACAGCTGCGCCCGCCAGGCTCGGGAGCACCACCCAGCCGACGAGGACGACCGCCACCACAGTGGCTGCGGCCAGCCCCGCCGTGGCCGCTCTCCACAGCGCCCGGGCGGCGCGCGGCTCCGGGGGCGGCTCCTCCCGAGGCTCGGGCCGAAGGTCAATCGTCCGCATAGAGACGGTGCTCCACGACGTAGCGCCATACCGGGTCGGGCACGAGGAAGCGCAGGCTGCCGCCGGCGGCGGCCCGGGCACGCAGCAGGGTGCCGCTGATAGCCACCTGCGGCGCGTCGAGCCAGGTGACGGCGCGGCCGGCGGCTGCTTCGACCTCGGCCCGGTCGACGCCACGGCGGGCCATGACCGCCACGTCGGCCCGGGCCAGCACCGCGTCGGCCCGCTCCCACGTCGGGAGCCCGCGAGCGGCGTCGGCACCGAGCACGAGCGTGAGCCGCTGGTCGGCCGGGAACGTGGCCAGCGTGTCGGCCGTGTACGTCCAGCCGGGGCGCCGCACCTCCCGGTCGTCGGCCTCGAAGTAGCCGACGCCGGCGACCGCAGCTTCCGTCATCGCCCAGCGATGCTCGGGCGCCGACACCCGGCGACCAGCCTTCTGCCACGGCGCGCCCGCCGGGAGGAACGTGACGACGTCCAGGGCGAGATCGCGGTAGGCGGCCTCGCCGGCGAGGAGATGAGCAATGTGGGGAGGGTCGAACGTCCCGCCGAGGATGCCGCGATGCACCCGGGCAATATATCGGGCCAGCCCGTCGGACCAGCCGGAGTCCCCGCTGCGGCGGGGGCAGGCAGCGGAGCAGCCGGAGCGGATCGATATAGATGCTGTCGACCCGGGCGGACCAGTGCAGCGCCGCGCGCCCGTGGGCGCGGCCGGCCCGGCCGATCACCGCTCCCCCGGTGACCCGGGTCCCGCGGCGGACGCCGATTGCCTCGAGGTAGGAGTAGGAGGTGCGGAGCGCGCCGCCGTGGTCGATCGTGACCGATTTCCGGCCGGCGACGACCCCGGCGAACGTCACCCGGCCGCCCGCGGCTGCGCGGACGGGGGTGCCCGGCGCCGCCGCGAAGTCGACACCCCAATGCCCGGCGTACCTGCCGACCGGCGCGAAGCCGGCGACGACCCGGCCGGCGACCGGGCGGCGCAGCGCTCCACAACCGGCGGCCAGCCAGGTGGGGGCCGGCACGCCGGCGAGCACCAGCAACACGCTGAGCGCGACGAGCAGTGGAGCCACGGCAACCTCGCTTCCCGGTGGCGCCACCGCCACGACACCGTACCGGGCGGGGTCGCCGGTGTGAAGGGGGTCGGCGCAGGGTCAGCGCTGCATGGCCCGCCACACCCGCTCCGGGCGCAGCGGCAGGTCCAGGTGGTTCACCCCGAGCGGCGCGAGGGCGTCGACGACGGCGTTCACGATCGCAGGCGGCAGCCCGATGGCGCCGCTCTCCGCAACCCCCTTGGCCCCGAGCGGGTTCTGCGAGCTGGGGGTGACGGTGCCTAGCAGCTCGAAGGCAGGCACCTGGGTGGCGCTGGGCAGGAGGTAGTCGAGGAAGGTGGAGGTCACCAGGTTGCCGTCCTCGTCGTAGAGCACCTCTTCGGTGAGGGCTTGCCCCAGGCCCTGCGCCAAACCGCCGTGGCGCTGGCCGGCGGCCAGCATCGGATTGACCACCACCCCGCAGTCGTCGACGGCCCACACCTGCTCCAGCGCCACGATGCCGGTGTCGGCATCGACGTCGACGACCGCCAGGTGCATGCCGAAGGGGAAGGTGATGCCGCCGGAGTCGAACCGGTGGTCGACCGACAGCCCCGGCTCCTCGCCCGGCGGCAGACGGTCCGGGTCGTGGGCAGCCGCCGCCGCCTCCGCCCAGCTCATGCCCGAGCCGGGCGCTCCTGCGACGTCGACCCGGCCCCGCGCCAGCACGATGTCGGCCGGGTCCGCTTCGAGGAGGTGCGCAACGATGCGGGCGACCTTGTCGGCCACCACGGAGGCACCCCCCTGCACCGCACCGCCGCCGTGCGCCACCGAGCGGCTGCCCGACGTGCCGAAGCCGAACGGGATGTCGGTGGTGTCGCCCTGACTGACGACGATGTCGGCCGGGTCGAGACCGAGGATGTCGGCAGCGATTTGGGCGAACGTGGTGCGGTGGCCCTGCCCGTGGTCGAGCGTCCCGACTCGCACGCGTACCCTCCCTGACGCATCGGCGTCGACGATGGCGCGGCCGAAGCGCTCGAACGCGGTTGCCTCGACGTAGGCGCACAGCCCGATGCCCGGGAGCCGACCCTGGTCCCGAAGCTCGGCCTGGCGGGCGCGCAGGCCGTCGTAGTCGGCCGCCTCGAGCAGCACGTCGAGGGCTCGGTGATAGTCGCCTGAGTCGAAGACTGCGCCGCCCGGGCTCTCGTAGGGGAACTCGGTCACGAAGTTGCGTCGCCGCACCTCGGCCGGGTCGATCCCGGCCGCCCCGGCGATCCGATCCATGATGCGCTCGACGGTGAGCGTGGCCTCGGGCCGGCCGGCCCCCCGGTAGATCCCCTGCGGCGCCCGGTTGGTGAAGACGCCGTACTGGCGCCACGAATACGTCGGCACCGCGTAGTTGCCCGTGCCGATGCGGGGCGTGTACGGCGGTCCCGCGATGTACCGCTTACGGGCGCCCATGTCGACCAGTGACTCGATCCACAGACCGAGCAGGCGCCCGTCGGCGTCTGCGGCGGCTTTGTAGGCGTGCCGCTGCGCCCGCCCGTGCCCGATCGCCATGAAGTGCTCCCTACGGGTCTCCACCCACTTCACCGGCGTGCCGGCCCGCCGCGCCGCTTCCACCACCAGCAACTCCTCCTCTGCGAGGTCGAACTTGCTGCCGAACGCGCCACCCATGTCGGGCACGATGATCCGGATGCGGTCCTTGGGGAGGTCGAGCACCCACGCCAGCTCGTCGGCCATGAGCGCCGGGGCCTGGGTCCCCAGGTACAGGGTGAGGTCGTCGTCCTGCCACGTGGCCAGCGCCCCGCGCGGCTCCAGCGGTGCGGGCACCACCCGGGGATGCTGGACCACCCCCTCGACGACGATGGCGGCGTCGCAGGCGTCCACGTCGTCCTTCGAGCCGTGCGAGCGGTCGAAAGCGACGTTGTCGCCATATTCGGGATAGATGGGCGGACGGTCCAGCGCGGTCTCTGGGTCGGAGACGACCTCGAGCGGCTCGTAGTCGACGAAGACGAGGTCGGCGGCGTCCCGAGCTCGCGCCGGATCGTCGGCCACCACCACGGCCACTGGATCGCCGACCATCCGGACGACGTCGGTGGCGAGCAACGGGCGCGGCGGGATGCGGCGATCCTCACGTGGCTTCGGCGGGGCGATCATCCCGGCGAGGTCGGCGCCCGTGAGGACGAGGCTCACCCCGGGCGCGGCCTCCGCCTCGGAGGAGTCGACCGACAGCACCCGGGCGTGCGCCAGCGGGCTACGGACAACGGCGAGGTGCTGGGTACCCGCCAGCTTGAGGTCGTCGAGGTACCGCCCTGCGCCCCGCAGCAGCGGCTCGTCCTCGACCCTGAGAACAGATCGCCCGACGTAGGTCTGCGTCACCGCCAGGAATCTAGCCCCGGCACCCACGACGCGTCCCGGCCAGACGCGCTACGGGGTTGGAACCAGGCCGGCGCCTCGCGCCGGCCCCCACAAAGGACCAGCAGGAGCGGCAGCCGCCGCCAAGAGGGCCCCACAACGCTGCACCGCAACCCGACGTCCGCGGGCGGCAATGTGACGGCCATGGATCAAGCCTCTGCCGACTGCTCCCCCTGGGGGACAACGAGGCGGGTCACGACGCGGCGGAGGTCGTTGGGACGGAAGGGCTTGGTGAGGAACGCGTCGGCGCCGCCCCGGTCCGCCCGCTCCCGCGTCTCTTCCTGGGCGTGGGCGGTGAGCACCAGCACCTTCAGGTTGCGGGTCCGCAGGTCGGAACGAAGCTTCGAGAGGACCTCCCAGCCGTCCATCTTCGGCAGGCCGACGTCGAGGATCAGCAGGTCGGGCGGGTTCTCCTGGGCCGCTGCCAGGCCGCTGGGGCCGTCGTCGCGGGTCTCCACCTGGAAGCCGGCCGGCCGCAAGCAGACCTCGATCAATCGCTGGATGACCTGTGAATCCTCGACGACCAACACCCGTTGGTTCACCTTCGGCTCCTGTCCGCGTGCGTGCCTTGCGACGCCTGGCGCCGCTGTAGTTCCTATCGGCGGGGTCCTCGCTGGCCTTAACGATATCGCGCCGCACCGCGATCAGGCGGGTCTGCGCACCCGGCGGTGGGTGGGGAGCGCCACCTGCTCGACGAACCCGGCGAGCTGGCGGAGGTTCCGAACCTCGTACACGCCGTCGCAGTACGGGGCATACGCGCCCATGATCGAGTCGCCGGTGTCCCAGTAGCGGCTGGCCTCCGGGTTGAGCCAGAACAACGACCGGGCTGCCGCCGCGATCGAGCTGAACGCCGGCAGGTTGGGGTCGTGGTAGTTGCTGCGGGCGTCGCCCGTGACCAGCACCGTCGACCGGGGCGTCAGCGCCTCCACGTACAGCTCCGAGAACTGCCCGAACGCGTTGCCGTAGTCGGAGTGGCCGTCGAGCCACACCACTGCCGCCTCAGCGGAGACACGGTTCAGCGCCTGCTCGAAGTCGGCGCCGGCGCCGAAGTAGTCGGTGACCTCGTCCAGCGCGTCGATGAACGCGAAGCTCCGGACCCGCGAGAACTGGTGGCTGATGGCGTAGACGAGCTGCATCGTGAAGCGGGCAAAGGTGGCGACCGACCCGCTGACGTCCGCCAGCACGAAGAGCTCCGGCTTCGACGGTCGGGGCCGGCGGAACCGTGGATCCACGGGCACGCCGCCCGACGACAGCGAGCGCCGGATCGTGCGGCGCACGTCGAGGCGACCGGTGCGGCCCTGGCGGCGCCGCTGCGCCAGGCGGGTGCCGAGCTTGCGGGCGAGCGGGTGCACGATCCGTTCCACCTCGGCCAGCTCGGCGCGGGTGGCGTGGACCAGGTCGGCGTCCTCGACCAGCGGGCGCCGCAGCGTGCGGGCCACGGCTGCGGGCCCGCGGTCGCTGACCAGCCGGCGCCGGATCTCGCTGCGCAGCTCGTCGCGGAACCGTTCGAGGCGCAGCTCGATCTCCTCCCGCAGCAGCCGCTCCTCCAGCGGCGACAGGGCCCGCTCCGCCGTCAGCTCGGCCAGCAGCCGATCGAGCATCCCGTCGACGTCGAGCCGCCGCAGCACCCGGTACAGGTAGTACGTGCCGCCGACCGGCCGGCCTGGCTCCATCCCGGCGAGCTGCTCCACCGCCCGCCGCACCACCGCTTGCAGCAAGGCGTCGTCCTGATCGGCCAGCGCCCGGAACAGGGCATCGGCCAGCGAGTCGTCGTCGAGCTCGCCGCCGCTTCCTCCTCCGCCGGCCGCGCCGACCAGCGCAGCGTCGGCGGTGCGAGCAGCTTCGGCGGCCTCCGGGTCGTCGGCGTGGCGGGGCCGCAGCCCGAAGTACACCTCGAACGCCACCTCGAACGCCTCGAAGTGGCGGGCGTTCTTGACCAGCGTGGCGCCGAGGGAGGCACGCAGCGCCGCCCGGTCGCCCAGGTCGACGTGGCGGAGCGCCTCGGCGGCGTCGATGGTCTCGACCATCGACACCGGAATGCCGGCCTCCCGCAGCTCCTCGACGAACCCGGTGAGCACGTTCAGCATTCGGTGCCTATCCCGCCGCCGCCGTCTCCAGCTCCTTGGCCACCTTCTCGATATCGGCCTGGTACTTGAGCAGCACGTGCAGCGTGTCGATCGCCACGCCTTCGTCGACCTCCGCCACCCCCAGCGCGAGCAGGGTGCGAGCCCAGTCGATCGACTCGCTGACCGATGGCGGCTTGCGAAGCGGCAGGCTGCGCACGCTGCGGACGAGGCGGGCGGCCTGCTCGGCCAGAGTCTCCGGCAGGTCGGGCACACGGGTGAGCAGGATCTCACGCTCGCGCTCGACCGACGGGTAGCCGATGTGGAGAAACAGGCACCGGCGCTTGAGCGCCTCGGACAGCTCACGAGTGTTGTTGGACGTGAGCACGACCAGCGGCCGGGTCGTGGCGGCGATCGTGCCCAACTCGGGGATCGTGATCTGGAAGTCGGCGAGCACCTCCAGCAGCAGCGCCTCCGTCTCGACTTCGACCCGGTCGACCTCGTCGACCAGCAGCACTGCCGGCTCCGGCGAGCGGATCGCCTCCAGCAGCGGCCGGCTGAGCAGGAACTCCTCGGTGAAGATGTCGTGTTCGAGGTCGGCCCACTCGCGGCCCTGATCGGCCTGGAGGCGCAGGAGCTGCTTGCGGTAGTTCCACTCGTACAGTGCCTTGGTCTCGTCGAGCCCCTCGTAGCACTGGAGGCGGATGAGGCGGCGCCCGTGCACCTCGGCGAGCGCTTTCGCCAGCTCGGTCTTGCCGACGCCGGCCGGTCCCTCCACCAGCACCGGCTTGTCGAGCCGCTCGGCGAGGAACACCACCTGGGCGATGCGGGCGTCGGGCAGGTACCCGACGGCCTGAAGCGCTGCGGCGACCTCGCCGGGCCCCGCGGCGCCCACCGGCAGCGTCAACGGACCTGGCCGTCGCCGTAGAGCACGTACCGCTCGGACGTCAGCGCCTCCAGCCCCATCGGGCCGCGGACGTGCAACTTCTGGGTGGAGATGCCGATCTCGGCGCCGAAGCCGAACTCGCCGCCGTCGACGAAGCGGGTGGAGGCGTTGACCAGCGCGACGGCCGAGTCGATGCCGGCCACGAACCGCTCGGCGACCGAGTAGTCCTCGGTGACGATGGCCTCGCTGTGGCCAGTCCCATAGCGGCGGATGTGGTCGACGGCACCGTCGACGTCGGGCACCACGGCAATAGCCATCTTGAGGTCGAGGTATTCGAGCGGCCAGTCCTCCTCGGGCACGGGCGACAGGTCGGCGACGATCTCGCGGGCACGGTCGTCGCCGAGCAGCTCCACGCCCTCGTCACGCAGCACCGCGGTGATCTCGGGAAGGAACTTCTCGGCGATGCCGTCGTGGACGAGGAGCTTCTCGGCGGCGTTGCACACGCCGGGCCGCTGCACCTTGGCGTTGACGACGATGGCGCGAGCCTTGCCGAGGTCCGCGGCGGCGTCGACGTAGACGTGGCAGTTGCCGGCGCCGTCGATGACCACCGGCACGGTGGCCTCGGACTCGATCGCCGCGATGAGGTTGGGCCCGCCGCGGGGCACCAGCAGGTCGACCCACTCGGTGGCCTGCATCAGCGCCCGCGCGCCGTCGCGGCTCGTGTCCTCCAGCACCTGCACCGCGTCGGCGGGCAGGCCGGCCTCCTCGAGACCGCGATGCAGGGCGGCGGCGACGGCCAGGTTCGACCGCAGCGTGTACGACGAGCCCCGCAGGATGGCCGCGTTGCCGGCTTTGACCGCCAACCCGGCGGCGTCGGCCGTGACATTGGGCCGGGCCTCGTAGATCACCGCCACCACGCCGAGCGGGGCCCGCACCCGCTGCAACCGCACGCCGTTGTACAGCTTCCAGCCGCCAGTCTGGACACCCACCGGGTCGGGCAGGCCAGCGACGTCGCGGAGCCCGTCGGCCATGCCTGCGACGCGGGCCTCGGTGAGGAGCTGGCGGTCGAGCAGTGCGCCGGACACGCCCTCCGCCCGCGCCTGATCCATGTCGAGGGCGTTGGCGGCGAGCAGGTCGGCGGTGGCGCCCTCCACGGCGCCGGCCATTGCCACCAGCGCGGCGTTCTTCTCATCGGTGGTGGCCGTGGCCAGCACCCGCGACGCGACGCGGGCACGGCGGCCGATGTCGTCGATCATGCGAGGAGTGTACCGATCAGGCCAGCGCGCCGGTCGCCAGCGCATACGCCAGCACCGTGAGCGTGAGACCGTCGGCGAAGCCGCCGCCGGCCATGAGGCGGCGCAGCTCGGGGACCGCCACCCAGGCGACCTCACCTGCTTCGGCCGGGTCGGCGTCGCCGACCCGGGTGGCGCCCTCGGCGACGAACGCGTGGAACCAGTGATCGAGGATGCCGGGCGCCGGCGCGAAGCTGCACAACGGCCGGACCGTACCGGCACGCCAGCCGGTTTCCTCCTCCAACTCGCGAACCGCAGCCTCGGCGGGCGTCTCACCCTCCCCGAGGCGCCCGGCCGGGACCTCCCAACCTTGGATGTCGACCGTGAACCGGTGCCGCCACAGCAGCAGCGCGCCGCGCTCGGGGTCGCAGGCCAGCACACCGGCGGCATGGCCGACCCGGACGACGTGATGTTCGAAGGGCTCGGCGCCCGGTGGCTGCACGGTGACGAGGTCGACGCCGACCCACGGCGACTCGTACAGCGGCGACGAACCGAGGACGAGCCAGCGGTGGTCTTTTCCAGGCACTAGTGCCCTGCGCCGCAAGTCTGCACAGAATTTCGCCGGCCCTCGACGCCCCTGGCGGCGTCCTCCGCCTCGACGCATCTACCGATGCGCCTTCGTTGTGCGTCCTTGCCAGGAA
>JBFJZV010000151.1:0-8537 GCA_041621915.1 Acidimicrobiia bacterium
AAGAAGTCCTCTAGCTCCTTTGGGTGTCGGTGCAGTCGGTCGAGGTGCCAGACGATCACAGCATCAACGACGCCTGCCTTAAGGTCGTCGAGCAGGCGACCGTACGCGGGTCGCTGCTGGCCGCTGTAGGCACTGAGGTCGTTGTCCTCGTACACCTCGGCAACGTCCCAGCCACGGGCCTCTGCGAGCGCCTGGCAGTCCTCTAGCTGACGTTGGACGCCGGCCCGCTGCCCTGTCGGGTCGTCGCTGATGCGGAGGTAGATCCCGGCTCGCATTACTCTAGTAACATATTAGCACCCTCCGGTGAGCGAGCGTGAGCTCGCCGGGCACCGCCACCCCCGAACCGCCGCCGACCAGAGCTGCCAGGGAGGCCGAATGGTGAGGCGACCGGAAGGGCGGGGCCGCGCCCGCCGGCCGCGACCGCCCCGCCGCCGCCCATGCCTGCGCCACCTCGAGCGACTCACGATCGGTGAGGGCAGGCAGGATGCCCGGCAGCCGCACGGCCAGCATCGTCTTGCCTGCACCCGGCGGGCCGACGAGGAGCAGGTGGTGCCCTCCGGCGGCCGCCACCTCGAGCGCTCGGCGGGCGAGGGCCTGCCCCCGCACCGCCGCCAGATCGGGGGCCGGCGACGGAACCGTTTCCCGCTCCGGCACCGGCGCTCCGGGCGACTCGCCTGCCGCCACCGCCACCGCCTCGGCCAGGGTGCGCACCGCCCGGACGTCGGCGCCGGGCACGAGACCTGCCTCGGCCGCCGATTCGGGATGCAGCAGGCACGGCAGGCCCATCTCCCGGGCCACCGACGCTGCCGCGAAGCCGCCGCGCACCGGCCGCACCGCGCCGTCGAGAGCCAGCTCGCCCATGGCCACGACCGCTCCCGGGGCGGGCTGCGCCTCGCCCGAGGACGCCAGCACCGCCAGCGCGATCGGCAGGTCGTAGGCGGAGCCGACCTTCGGCAGGTCGGCCGGCGCCAGGTTGGCGATGATGCGACGCCGCGGGAACTGGTACGCGGAGGACGCCAGCGCAGCGCGGACCCGGTCGCGGGCCTCTCGCACCGCCGTGTCGGGGAGGCCCACGACCGAGAAGGTCTCCTTGGTCGCCGGGCCGGCGTGAACCTCGACCCGCACCGGCTGTGGGTCGACCCCGACGAGCGTTGCCGAGTTCGTGGAAGCGAACATGGCGGACAAGGTATGGGGCGGGTGTGACGTGTTTGCGGTCCGAGCGCGCACCGGTACCCGACGGACCCGCCTAACGTTCCATCCTCGTGAGCACAACAACCAACCCCAACCCTCTCCGCATCGCGGCGGCGGCCGGCGCCCTGGCGCTGGCCCTGGCGGCGTGCGGCGACAGCGGCACCACGACGACCACCGTCGCGCCCGACACGGGCGCGGCCAGCACGACAACCCAGACCACCGAGCCGACCGCCACCACCGGCGGCGCCACCACCACCCGCGGCACCACCGCCACGACGACGACGTCCGGCACCACCGCCACGTCTGCGCCGGGCGACACCACGGCCCCGCCGACCACCGCCACGCAAGGCACCGCCGCGCCGTCGAATGACGACGCGCTGGCCGCCGCGCTGGCCGTGCGGGAGGCGCCGCTCGAGGTGGAGCTCGACGACGGCACGACGATCATCTTCTCGGAGTGGTTCTTCGCCACGTTCAACCGGGAGGCGACCGTCACGGTGGAGCGGGACGGCAACGTGCTGGCCGAGGGCACGGTGGTCGATCCGGCGGTGATGGAGGACCGCGGCGCCGACGGCTTCGCGTTCTTCTCGCCGGCCGGCGACCTGGTCGCGACCCTCACCCAGGCCGAGCTGCTGGACGCCGCCAACCAGGCGCTGATCGACGCCGGGCTTGCGCCCTAGCGGGCGCCGGCCATGGCCGTCGTGATCGTCGAGGAGCGGCAGGCCGCCACCTCGGTATGGCCGCGCGTGCTGCTGGCTCTGGCCGCGGCGGCGTGGCTGGCCGTGTTCGCCGACCTGCTGCTCACCGCCGGGCTGCCCCGGGTGCCGCTGGTGGACAACGGGCATCTGTCGACGCTCGGTCACCTGGTGGGCGGCTTCCTCATGGCCCTCCAGCTCACGCTGCTGCTGCCCGACCGCCGCAGCCCGTGGGTGGCCGTTGGCGGAGCGCTGGCGGTGACGCTGGTGTTCGTGGTGGGGATCGAGGTGGTGCAGGAGCTGCGCCCGGTGAGGGCGTACGAGCTCCGCGACATCGCCGCTGACGTAGTCGGATCGCTCGCCGGCTCGGTGGCAGGGCTGGCGATCCTGCTGCGCCCCGTCGTGACCCGCCAGCGGGCCCGGCTCGCCACGGCGCTAGGCGCGGTGGGCGTGGCCGCGGTGGGGGCGCTGGTGGTGGCGGCGGCCGAGGTCGTCGACCGCATCCCCCGCTGACGCCCCTCGGGGCCGCTCAGTACCGGGCTTCCAGGAGCACGTTCTCCCCGGCTCCGGCCAGCGCCGCCGTCCGAGTGAGCGGCGCCGCTGCATCCAGCACAGCCCGGGCCGCCGCGTACGCCGCCTCGCTGTTCTCGGCGGCCGCCCGCCACGGCAGCGTGCGGCGCCGCTTGGGAAACGCCGCCAGCTTCACCGGCGCGTCCGGGGCGAGGCCGGCGAGCTCGCGGGCCGCGGCGAGCGCCGTCTCCAGCCCGCCGAGCGCGTCGACCAGGCCCCGCTCGTGGGCCTGAGCGCCTGTCCACACCCGGCCTTTGGCCAGCTCCCGCACCCGCCCCGGGTCCAGCCCCCGGCCCTCGGCCACGTGGTGGCGGAACCGGGCGTAGACGTCGTCGAGGAACGCCTGGTGGCGGGCCGCGGCACGGTCGTCGAAGCCGTGGCGGGAGCTGAAGTAGGTGGCGTTGGCGCCCTGGCCGACGTGGCCGGCGGTGAGCCCGGCCCGGGCCAGGGCGGCGTCGACCACCAGCTTGCCGTCGACGACGCCGATGGAGCCCGTGACCGTGGCGGGCTGGGCGACGATGCGGTCGGCCCGACAGGACACGTAGTAGCCGCCGGACGCGGCGACCGTGGCCATGCAGGCGACCACCGGCTTGCCCGCCTCCCGGGCCCGCACCACGGCCCGCAGGATCGTCTCGGAGGCGACCGCCGAGCCGCCCGGCGTGTCGACGCGGAACACGATCGCTCGCACCGCGTCGTCGGCGGTGGCCTGGCGGAATGCCTCGCCGACGTCGTCGGCGCCCATCGTCGCCCCCGGCCGCGGCAGCGGTGAGAACTTCGAGCTGCCCCGCGCCACCTGCCCGGTCGCGTGGATCAGCGCCACCTTGGCGCCCTTGCGGTGGGGCCGGCCCGCCCGCTTCAGGTAACGGTCGAGGAACAGCAGCCGCCCGCCCGTGGACTCCTTGACGCGAGCGACCACCTCGTCGCGGTAGGCGAGCCCGTCGAGCAGCCCGGCGGCCTCCGCCTCGGCGGCCAGCAGCGGCGCCCGGTCGACCGCCGCCCGCACGTCGGCCTCGGCCAGGCCGCGGCCGGCGGCGATGCCCGCCACCATTTGGTCGAAGTGGTCGCCGGTGACGGCCTCGGTCGCTTCCCGGTGGGGCGGCGGCATCTCGGTCTCGGTGAGCAGGTACATCGCCGCCTTGTACTCCTCGCGGTGGTCGAACTCGGGCCGGATGCCCAGCTTGTCGAGCACGCCCCGCAGGAACGGCGTTCGGCTGAGGATGCCGGTGATAGACACGAACGACCCCGGCTGCGCCCACACCTCGTCGAACCCGGCCGCGAGGTAATAGGCGACGGTGGCATCGCCGGCCTCGCCGAACGTCTCGGCGAAGGCGACCGCCCGCTTGCCGGATGCCCGGAAGGCTGCCAGCGCCTCGCGCAGCTCCTGGGCGTGGACCAGCGCCAGCTTGGGGCCGATCCGCGCGACGAGCCCCACGACCCGGTCGTCGCCGGCGGCGCGGTGGAGAGCGTCGACCAGGTCGCGCACCGGCCAGCCGCCGCCCATCAGCCGCCCGCCGGGCACGTCGGGGGCGGCCTCGATCACGCCCTTGGCGAGGTCGACCTCCAGGACGGTGCCGGCCGGCACCCGACGCCGCAGCCGGCGGGCCACCGCCGCGGCCGCCAGCAGCACGGCGACGGCGGCCAGCGCCACCCACCAGCGCCGCAGCGCCCCGACGGCGACGGCGACGGCGGTGAGCAGCAGCAGGGCGGCGAGCGCGGCGGCGAGCGCGCTGGCGAGGTTGCGGACGCGAACGGCGGCCTGGCGCATGGTTCATCCCTCCCGGGGTCGGCCCGGCGAGGCTACCGATGCCGGCTGGCCGCAGCGGGCCGGTGATAAGGTCGAGGCCGGGAAAGGGGATATCGGAGTGACGGACGCCGGCGAGCCTCCTGCGGTCGAGCGCAAGCCCGGGGAGCCGAGGACGGCCGCCAAGTTCACGTTCTGGCTGTTGGCGGTGGCGACGCTGGCCGCCATCGCGGCGGCGATCGTGCGGCTGCGGCCCGACCCCGGCCTGTGGATCTCGCTGATCGTGGTGTGGCTGGTCTTCTGGCTGGCGCTGTGGCTGGTGGCGTTCGTGTCGAAGGAGCCGTCGGCCAAGGACATCGGGGTGGCGCTGCTTACCGGTCTCGTCCTGGCCGGCGCCGCGTTCGTGCTGAACTTCGTGCTCGAGGAGGCGCTGGCCAGCCGCGACCGGGAGCGGCGGGAGTCGGAGACCAAGCTGGCGATCAACCGCCGGGCGCAGTTCGTGTTCCGCAGCGAGGACTTCCGCGACTTCGACCTCCGGGGCATGGCTCTGATCAGCACCGACGAGGCGCGTTTCGACCTGTCGTTCACCGACCTCACCGGCGCGGACCTCAGCCAGGCCGAGCTGCGAAGGGTGCTGATGCGCCACGCGATCCTGGTGGACGCCAACCTGTCAGAGGCCGACCTGGCCCAGGCGAACCTCCGCCAGGCGGAGCTCCTCGGGGCCACGTTCGCGAGCGCCAACCTCAGCGGCGCTGACCTCACGGGCGCCTCCGACCTCGACGAGGGCTCCACGGAAGGCGGGTTCGCCGTCCTCAGCGAGAACACGGTGTGCCCCGACGGGGAGCGGGCCGACTTCTTCGCGGCGGAGAACCGGTACAGCTGCTCGGCTGCCGACCAAGGCACCCCACTGCGGGCCCGCCAGCTCTTCCTCGTGTCCCGCGGCGCCGCCACCGGCGCGGTGGTGGGGCGGGTGATCGCCACGGACCTCGACGCCGACGCCCTCACGTACGGCGCCACCGGGATGGCCGACGACGCGTTCTTCGCCGTCGACCCCCGCACCGGGGTGATCACCGTCGCCCGCACACTGGAAGAAGCCGAGCCGCGTACGGAGCTGCAGGTCACCGTCACGGACGGCATCAACGACCCGCTGCCGATCCGGGTGATCATCGCCATCGAGGACGACAACTCCCCGCCGGTGCCCGAGGTCAGCTACCTGGTGCGCGACGACAGCCCGGTCGGCACGCGCATCGGCCGCATCGAGGAGCCCGAGGAGTGGCAGGGCGATCGAACCTTCGCGATCGACGCCGGCGACTCGTCCGGCCTGTTCGAGCTGGACGAGCGCACCGGGATCCTGACGCTCAACGGCAAGCCGCAGGCGGGCGCCTCCTACGTGCTCAACGTACGCATCGGCGAGGCGGACCGCATCTCCACCACGCTGCCCGTCCGCATCACCGTGATCAGCCAGAACGCCCCGCCGCGGGTGCTCACCACGCAACCGCTCGAGGCCTTCGGCGGGGGCGCTCCCGGCGACCGGGTCGCCACCGTGGAGGCCGAGGACCCCGACGGCGACGCCGTGGACTTCGCGATCGCGGCGGTGCAGCCCAGCGGCGACCACTTCGAGATCGACCCGGCCACCGGGAGCCTCACCGTCGGCCGGCAGCCGCCGCCGGTCGGCGAGTACACGCTGACGCTCCAGCTCACCGACGACGGCATCCCGGCCCGGTCGGTCGAGGCCAAGGTGACGGTGCGGGTGCTGCAGGCGGTGGCGCAAGCCGTGCCGCACCGCTTCCTGGTGCCCAACGGCGGCACGCTGGCCGTCCCCGCCGAGGACGGCCTGCTGACCGAGGAGCAGCGGGCGGCCGGCGTCACCACCGAGCTGACCGTGTCGCCCTCCGCCGGGCGCCTCCAGGGCAGCGAGCTGCTCCCCAGTGGCGGCTTTACGTACACGCACGTCACCGAGGGCTTCGGGCCCGACCGGTTCGCCTACCGGACCGTCGACGCCGCCGGGACGCAGAGCGAGGCCGCCGAGGTGACCCTGGCGGTGGTGGTGACCGAGCCGGGCGAGTTCACCACCACCAGCGAGGCGGGGGTCGCAGCCGCTCGACTGGAGGTGAAGGGGCTGGCCGCCGACCTGGTCGACGTGGCGGTCGCGTCCGGCAACACCCAGGTGCTCGAGCTGCAGCCCTCCGGTGCGATCGTCAGCCTTATACCCGGCGACCAGCTCTTCGAGATCGCCCCCTGGCACCGGTTGGAGCTGCTCGTCACCGACCGCGAGGCGGAGCGCTCGCTGACCGTGACGCTGGTCGTGGCCGTCGACTACGTCGTCGCGTCGGGGGACAGCCTCGCCGCCGTCGCCGCGCAGGTGCTGGAGGCGGCGGCGGCGTCCGGGGCGCCCTGCCCGGACAGCACCGCCGCATACGCGGCCCGCATCGACGAGGCGAGCGGGGTGGGGCCGCTGGACCCGGGCGACGTTCTCGTCCTCCCCGACTGCCGGCCGGGCGGCTGAGCGCCGACGCCGTCAGCCGGATGCATCGGCGGCCGCGTACACCTCGTCGCGGTCGATGAGGCCCTCGACGTGGCCGACGGTGGACAGCTTGCGCTCGACCACGGTGCGGGCGAAACGGGCGGTGCGCCCCAGCGTGTTGCCGTCGAGCAGCGCCACCAGGAACCCGGCCCAGAAGGCGTCGCCCGCGCCGGTGGCGTCCTTCACCGTGACCTCGTTGGCGGGCACGTGCGTCAGGTCCCCGTCGAGCGAAACGAGGATCCCGGCGGCGCCCATCGTCAGCACCACCAGTCGGGGCCCGAGCTCGTGAAAGCGCGCCGGGTACTCCTCGGGCGGCGCCTCGTCGCCGAACAGGCGGCGGCAGTCGTCCAGCGACGGCTTGGTGAGGTCGGCGAAGCGGAACATCCCGGCGATGACCTGGCGGGCCTCCTCGTACTCGGGCCACACCACCGGGCTGTAGTTGGGGTCGAGCGACACCAGCTTGCCGTGCTCTTTCGCGACCGTGAATGCCCGCTCCACGGCGTCGCGGCAGGGACGGCGGGACAGCGCGAACGTGGAGGCGTGCACGACCCGGGCCCGGGCCACCGCGTCGGGGTCGACGTCGCCGGGCCGCAGCTCGTAGTCGCCGCGGCGCAGCACCTCGAACTCGGGCGTGCCGGTGGTGCGGGAGATGAACGCGATGCTGGTGTGGACCCGGTGGTCCATCACCAGGTAGCGGTCGTTGACGCCGTTGGCACGGAGCTGCGCCTTGAGGAACGTGCCGAACGCCCCGATCCCGGTCTTGGCGACCACCGCGGCTCGCCCGCCCAGCTTCGCCACGTAAACCGCGATGTTGGCCGGGGAGCCGCCCAGGTGGCGGCGGAACGTCTCCACCTCACGCAGCCACTCGGTGTCCTCCTCGGAGATGAAGTCGACCAGCGCCTCCCCGATGGCGAGCACGTCGAGGTCCCCGTCAGGGATCGGGAAAGGGGTCACCGCCCGGTGAAGGTGGGGTCGCGCTTCTGCAGGAACGCTCGGACGCCTTCGGCGACGTCGGCGGATTGCAAGCACACCGCCTGCGCCTGGTCCTCGTAGGCGAGCGCCTGCTCGAACGTCATGTCGAACGAGCGCTCGAGGCCCGCCTTGATGAACCGCTGCGCCAGCGGGGCGCCCGCCGCCAACTCGTTGGCGACGACCAGCGCCTCGTCGAGGAGCCTGCCCCACGGCACGGTGCGGGACGCCAGGCCCCACTCGACGGCCTCGTCGCCACTGAGGAACCTGCCGGTGAGGGCCAGTTCCTTGGCCTTGGCGAGCCCGACGATGCGGGGTAGCAGCCAGGTGCCGCCGAAGTCGACAGTGAGGCCCCGCTTGACGAAGATCTCGGCGAAACGGGCACGAGAGGTGGTGATGACGACGTCGCACCCGAGCGCCAGGTTCATCCCGGCGCCGACGGCCGCCCCGTCGACGGCGGCGACGGTGGGCTTCGAGAGCCGCCGCAGCGCGGTGGCCGCCCGCCCCACGATGGTCATCGTCTGGTAGCTGGTCGCCGACGTGCTGCTGCCGCCGGCGACGTCGCCGACGGCGAGGTCGGCGCCGGAGCAGAAGTCGTCGCCGTCGCCGCGAATCACCAGCGCCCGCTGCTCGGACTGCTCGAACTCGTGCAGCGCCTCGGCGAGTTGCGGCCAACCCGAGCCCGGTATGGCGTTCTTGCGGCCCGGGTTGGCGATCGTCAGCACGCGGACGGGCCCGTGGTCGGCGGTGGGGAACATGGTGTCGGCCATGGCCGGGAGGTTAGAGCGGGACACCGCCCCTACCATCGCCGGTCATGGGCTTCAACCCCTTCCGTCAGCAGCGCCGCACG
>JBFJZV010000152.1:0-8463 GCA_041621915.1 Acidimicrobiia bacterium
AGTGGCGCCAGCGCCCACACCGCCTCGCCAGGGACGCCGAGGGCTTCCCGGCAGGTGGCGAGGACGCGTAGCCGGCGGGAGCCGCTCACCAGTGAATGCGCCAGCTCGGCGGCCCGGTCGACGACGCGGTCGCACCCGTCGAGGATCAGTAACATCTCGGCCGCGTCGAGCCGCTCGGCGAGGGCGGTGCGCAGCGGCCGGTCCGTCGGTTCCGGCACGCCCAGCACCCCGGCTAGTGCCGCGTCACGCAACGTTTGCGCGGATGGTCTCTTTCGGGTTGGTTGGCTGACGGCGGAGTCTGGCTCGCCGGTTGCGGTCTCTGACGAAGCTGCGTATGGCTGCGGCGGCTTCGTCGTGGCTGGTGAAGTCTGAGCCTTCGATGACGAACGCGTCGAGTTCTCCGAACTGGCATTCAATTGGGTTGAGCCACGACGCGTAGTTGGGGGTCCGCGCCAGGCCGATCCGGTGCAGGTTGGCCCATTGGATGACCTGTTTGGATCGGTGGGCGTTCCAGTTGTCCCAGATGACGTAGAGGTGCTCGTCGGGGAACTGGCGGCGGATCGCCCGCAGGACGCGGAGGATCTCGGGAACCCGTTTGCGGCGGGAGTAGCGGCCGTAGAGCTGGTCGGTGGCGAGGTCGTACCAGCCCAACCAGTAGCCCACCCCGTGCGGCTTGTGGTAGTGGCCGCGGCGTCGGCGGGGATGGCGCCGACGTGCCCACCCCCGACCGGGCTGCGGCGCACACGCGATCGGGCCGAACTCGTCCACCGAGATCACCCGGCTGCCCGGCGGCGGGTCGTGCACCAGCGCCCATACCAGTTCCTTCTTGGCTTCGTAGTGCGGGTCGTTGGACTCCTTCCACGTCTTCAGCCGCTGGTACGACACGCCCTCCTCGTCGAGGATGCGGCGGATCGACTCGGTCGAGATGTCATCCACCACACCGGCTTCGACCAGGTAGTCGGCCAGCTTGGTCAACGACCACCGGGTGTACGGCTTGCCCAGCGTCTTGGGTCGGGTCAGCGCCACCCGGGCGATCTCAGCTCTGGTCCCGGCGTCAAACTTGTACGGGCGGCCCCCGGCGTACTTCGGGGACAACGACGAGAACCCGTCCCGGTTGAACCCATGAATCACCGCCCGCACCCGATCCTGCGACGTGAACCCGATCTCGGCGATCCTCGCCACCGGATAGCCCTGCGCCGCCCACAGCACGATCTGCGCCCGGCGCCACGTGACCACATTGCCCGCCCCCCGCCGCACCATCCGCAACAGCCGATTGCCCTCCTCGTTGCTGATCTCCCGCAACTCCAACGGCTTCACCAGCACCTCCCATGACGCTACGTCACAGGATGCGCGCTCACCGCGCGTTAGCCAAGGACCCCCACCAACCTTTCAAGTCGGGGCACTAGCGGTCCACCGATACACTTTCCGGTCGTGCGTTCCCTCTTCGTCGTGGCGGTGCTGAGCGCGCTGGCGGCAGCCGGCGCACTGGTGTTCGCGGCGCCTACGCGCAGCCCGGATGGCCCGGCGACGGCCACCACGGCCGCTCCCGGGGCGCCGCCCATCGGGCCGGGCGCGGTGGCGGCCCCGCCCCCGGTGACCACGACTATCGCGCCCGATGCGCCGCTGCGCGGCCTCCGCTACGAGGTCGTTGCCCGGCTGCTGGACCAGCCGCTGTTCGTAGCGTCGCCGCCCGGCGACGACCGGCTGTTCGTGCTCGAGAAGACCGGCAAGATCAAGGTGATCGTCGACGGGGTGGTGCTGGCCGAGCCGTTCCTCGACCTCACGCCGCTCGTCGACTCGGGGGGCGCCGAGCTGGGCCTGCTCGGCCTGGCTTTCCACCCCGAGTTCGCCTGGAACGGGCGGTTCTTCGTCTATTACACCGACGTCAACGAGGACACCCCGCTCGTCGAATACCGGGTGTCGGACGTCGACCCGAACCGGGCCGACCCGGGCAGCGCGCGCCGGCTGCTGTTCCTCGACCAGCCCCAGCAGTTCCACCAGGGCGGCATGCTGCAATTCGGGCCTGACGGCTATCTGTGGATGTCCGTCGGCGACGGCGGCGGCATCGGCGACCAGTACGGCCACGGTCAGGATCCGCACACGCTCTTCGGGACGATCCTCCGCCTGGACGTCGACCACGGCACTCCCTACGCCATCCCGCCGGACAACCCCTTCGTTGGCACCGACGACGGCGCCCCCGAGGTGTGGGCATACGGGCTGCGCAACCCGTGGCGGGTGTCCATCGATCCCTACGACGGGCTGCTGTACGTCGCCGACGTCGGCCAGTTCGAGTGGGAGGAGGTGTCGGTGGCGCCCATCGACCGGCCCGGCGCCAATTTCGGGTGGTCGGTGGTCGAGGGCTTCGCCTGCTACGAGGCCGACGAGTGCGACCGCACCGGCCTGACCTCGCCGGTCGTCACCTACCACCACCGGGAGGGCTGTGCGATCATCGGCGGCTTCGTGTACCGGGGCCTGGCGATCCCGGAGCTGAACGGCCACTACTTCTACGGCGATTGGTGCGGCCAGTGGATCCGCAGCTTCAAGTACTCGAACGGCCGGGCCATCTCCGAGCGCGACTGGACGCGCGACCTCGGCCGGATCGGGCCGATCCTGTCGCTCGGCCAGGACTGGCGGGGCGAGCTCTACGTCACCACCGGCGACGGCGGCGTGTTCAAGATCGTGCCCGACCGCGGCGAGGCGTAGCCCCGGCCGTCAGTCGCACGGGCAGGAGACACGCCTTCGACGGCGCCGCGAAACTCGACCTCTCCCTCCGCTTCGGGCGGTATGAGGTCGAAGGCATAGATGCATAGAGGGCGCACCTCTCGTGGTCGCCGGCGACGATCGGTCCCCACAGCAGTCCCTCCCAATGGCCCGGGACCAGGCATGCCTCGCACGCGAAGGCCGGTGGGCGGTGCGATTGACGGGTTGCGAACGCCATCGGTTCCCCTCTCGCTCTTCGCCCAGCGCCCGGGCGCCGGCGGTACTGGCAACGCTACACGCGCAATCTTCGCTAGCTCCGCCAGAAGGGGCTGGTCAACCCCACTTGATGGAACATCGCGGCCGCGGTCGCCGCTGTCCACGGCTCCCAGTCGGCGCTCAATCGGGTGGCGTACCACACCTTGCCCAGCTCGAACGCCTGGCGGACCGGCACCAGCTCGGGGTCGCCGCAGGCGCCAAGGCGGCGGGCGTGCTCCTCCGACCGGAAGAGCTGCATCGTGCTTCAGGTGAACCCGATGTCGTCCCAGAACTGCGAGGGCGGCACGCAGAACTGCACCACGCCGTCCTCGCCGCGCAGCCCGCCACCGGCGACCTCGAGATCGAAGTCGTGGCCGCAGTCCGGGCACGCAGCCTCGATACGGGCGTCCTGCCCGACGAGGGTGGGGATGGCGACCGCGTCCCACCCGCAGTTGGCCCACCATGACCGGCCGTCACCGATCACCCGGTAGCCGGTCGGCACGGCGGAGAACGGGTGCGCCATCCATACGTCCGTGGAGCCGGGTCGGAGCGCCAGCGCGTGGAGTTCGTCGAGCCGGCGTCGGGCGGCGGCGACGTCATGCTCGGCGGCGTCGAGCCGTACTGCGCTCTCGGCGACGGTCGGCGCTCGCTCACCGGCGACCAGCCGGTCGTACACGTCGAGGCGCACACGCTGGTCGAGCTCGGGAAGCATCGTCAGCCCTTGCTGTGCGCGATCACGTGGACGATCGGCATGCCCACCGCCCGCTCCAGGCGGTGGATGAGATCCATGCGCAGCCAGCGGGATGCCTTCAACGGGAGGGTCGAAACGACCAGGGCGTCGTAGCGGCCCACCAGCAGCGCATCCTGGATGGCGGTGAACGGGCTGGCGTCGCCGACGATGGTGCCGGCGATCGTCACCCCCGCCCCCTCCAGCGACTTGCGCGCCCGCTCGGCGGCCTCGCGTGCGACGGCCTGGTTCTCGCCCTCGGTCCATGTTGCGAGATGCTCAACGGGCGTCGCCGGCACCAGCAGCGTGAACTCGGCGTCGGCCTCCCGGCCGGCGATCTCGGCGACGGCCTCCACCAGCTCCTCGGAGTCGGCGGTCTGGTGGGCCACGAGCAGGTACGTCGGCATGGAACCTCCCTCCGTTGGCTACAGGCTACGCGACCGTCGCTGTGGGCGTCGGTTGGTGGTATTTTGCCCCCGTTTCGTGTCATAGGTGGGTGGTACCTTGTCGATCATGCAGACAAAGACCATCGGCGAGATGACGACCGGCGAGGTGGAGGCCGAGCTGCGGCAGTGCGAGGTGGAGCGATCGATGCTCGCGGCCGAACAGGCCAGGCTGAATCGCCGAGCTGGACCGCCGTCAGGCCCACACCGCCGCCGGGGGAGTGAGGTCGTAGCCGCGAGCCGTTAGGGCTTACCCAGCACGACCACCCCTTCGGGGTCCACCGCGAGAGAAACCCGCTCGCCCGGCGGCGCCCGTCGCTCGACTTCGGCGTCCAACGGTGGGCCGGCGTCGGGCCGCACCCGCAGCCGGACGTGGTCGCCGCGGAACGTCGCCGCCTCCACCACGCCGCTGATCGCGCCGTCGTCGGCCACCCGCAGCGCGTCGGCCCGCACCACCAGGGTCGCCGAACCGTCGGCGGTGCCCTCAGGCACCGGCAGCTCGCCCCACGGCGTCGCCGCCACCCCCGCGGCCACCACCCCCTCGACCACGTTGCTCTGGCCCAGGAACCTCGCCGTCCAGGCATCCGCCGGGCGCGACCACAGCTCCTCCGGCGCCCCCGAAGCCACGACCTGGCCGTCGCGCAGCACCGCCACCCGGTCGGCGACCGAGAAGCCCTCTTCCTGGTCGTGGGTCACGTACAGCGCCGTCATCCGCAGGCGCACCAGCAGCTCCCGCAGCTCGATCACCAACCGCTCCCGGAGGACGCGGTCCAGCGAGCCGACCGGCTCGTCCAGCATCAACATCCGGGGCTCGGGCGCCAACGCCCGGGCCAGCGCCACCCGTTGCGCCTCGCCGCCCGACAGCGTGCCCACCGCCCGGTCCTCGTAGCCCGGCAGGCCCACCATCTCGAGCACCTCGGCCACGCGGCCGGGTCGCACCGGGCCCTGCATGCGCAGCCCGAAGGCCACGTTGCCGCCCACGTCGAGGTGGGGGAACAACGCGTAGTCCTGGAACATCAGCCCGAAGCCCCGCCGGTGGGGCGGCACCCCCGCCAGGTCCTGGCCGTCCCACGTCACCGAGCCGGCGTCCGGGGCCACCAGCCCCGCCACGACCCGCAGCAGGGTCGACTTGCCCGACCCGGACGGCCCCAGCAGCGCCACCACCTCGCCGTCCGCCACCTCCAGGTCGAGCCCGGCCAGGGCGGCGACTTCGCCATACCGAACCACCACGCCCTCCACGCTCAACATCAGAACTCCCCGACGTGGCCGACGCGGAACCGCTCGATGAGCAGCACCGCCGCCGCCGTGACCACCATCAGGATCACGCTCATCGCCATCGCCTGCCCGAACCGCCCGGGCAGCCCGAGGAACCGGAAGATCGCGATCGGCAGGGTGGGCCGGTCGGGCCGCGCGATGAACGAGGTCGCGCCGAACTCGCCCAGCGAGATGGCGAACGCAAAGCCTGCGCCCACCAGCCCGGCGCGGGCGATCATCGGCAGGTCGATCTCCCGCCACACCTGCCCGGGAGGCGCCCCCAGCACCGCGGCGGCCTCCCGCAGCCGGGCCCGCACCGACCGCATCACGGGTACCACGGTGCGCACCACGAAGGGGATGGCGACGAGCGAGTGGGCGATCGGCACGAGGATCCAGGAGGTGCGCAGGTCGACCGGCCAGCCGAGCGCCAGCAGGAACCCGAACCCGATCGTCACCGCCGACGTGCCCAGCGGCAGCATCAGCAACGCGTCGAACCAGCGAGAAACCCGGTCTCGGCGGTAGGCGACCACGGACGCCGCCAGCATCCCGACGACCACCGCCAGCACGGTCGCCACGGCCGCGAAGCCCAGCGAGTTGCCTATGGCCTCGGTCGCCGACGTGAACAGCCCGCCCCGGCCGCCCCGCGACCCCAGCGCCCGATAGTTGCCGAGCCCGTACCCGCCGCCGAACCGCAGCGACCGCTCCACCAGCACGAGCAGCGGCGCCCCCAACGCGACTGCTGAGCTCCCGAGCACCCCTGCCACCAGCAGCCGCTCCCGCCACCCGCGCGGGCGGCGGGCGGCCTCGGCCACCGGGCGCAGCGTCTGCTCGACCGTACGCCGCTCCTGGTACCGGGAGTACGCCAGCAGGATGGCGGTGACGCCCGCCAGTTGCAGCACCGCCAGCGCCGCCGCCACCCCCAAGTCGAGGAACGAGGTCGTCTGGCGGTAGATCTCCACTTCCAGCGTGGCGAAGCGGGCCCCGCCGAGGATCAGCACCACGCCGAACGACGTGAAGCTGAACAGGAACACGATCGAACCGGCGGCCGCCAGCGCCGGGCGGAGCAGCGGCAGCGTCACCCGGCGGAAGGCCTGCCACGGCGACGCCCCCAGCACCCGGGCTGCCGCCACCAGCCGGGGGTCGAGGTGCGACCAGAGCCCGCCGACGGTGCGCACCACGACCGCGAAGTTGTAGAACACGTGGGCGGCCAGGATCAGCCCCACGCTCTCGTCCCAGCGGACGCCGAGCGCCCCGCCCGGGCCCGCCAGCGCCAGGAACGCCGACCCCACCACGACCGTGGGCAGCACGAACGGGACGGTCAGCAGCGCCCGCGCCGCCGCCTTGCCGGGGAACTCGAAGCGGGCGAACACGTACGCCGCCGGCAATGCCAGCACCATCGTCAGCGTTGTCGACACGGCCGCCTGCCAGACGGTGAACCAAGCGACCTCCAGCAGGCCGGTGTCGGTCAGCACCTCCCTGAAGCCGTCGGCCGACATGCCCCGCCCGAGGATGCGGGCCAGCGGGTAGACGAAGAACCAGCCCAGGAACACCGCGGGCACGAGCACGCGGAGCCCGGCCAGCGGCGGCGGGCGTGTCAGCGCAGGACGAGCTGCGTCCACGTCTCGATCCACTGCTCCCGGTTGGTCTCTATGGCCGCGGGGTCGACGGTCACCGGCCGGGTCGGGATGGCCGTGTGGTCGAGGAACACGTCCGGGATCGCCGCCTCGGGGTTGGCCGGGAATACGAACATGTTGAGCGGCACGTCCTCCTGGAACTCCAAGCCGAGCATGAAGTCGACCAGTGCTCGAGCGTCGTCGCGGCGATCGGTACCGGCCAGCACGCCGGCGAACTCCACCTGGCGGAAGCAGCCGTCCGTCACCACCCCCGTCGAGACCTCGGCGGGCGGCTCCCCCTCGGCGAAGACGATCTCGGCAGGCGGCGACGAGGCGTACGAGACGACCAGCGGCCGGTCGCCGCCGCTGAAGCTGAACGTCGAGTAGTAGGCCTCCTCCCAGCCGCTGGCGACCGCGACGTCGTTGGCCGCCAGCTCGGTCCAGAAGTCCCGCCACGTGTAGCCGGCGTCCTCGGGGAAGGTGGCGATCGTGGCCAGCAGGAAGGCCAGGCCCGGCGACGAAGTAGCCGGGTTCTCCACCACCAGCAGACCCCGGTACGCCGGGTCGGTCAGGTCGCGCAACGCGGCGGGCGGCGGCACCCCGGCCGCCTCGAGTGCAGCCCTGTCGTAGTTGAGGCACACGTCGCCGAAGTCGATGGGGGTGACCGCCGGGTCGAGACGCAGGTCGGCCGGCACGGCGGAGGCGGCAGGGGACTCGTACGGGTCGAAGATCCCTGCTTCGACCGCTCGGGACAGGAACGTGGTGTCGACGCCGAACAGCACGTCGGCCAGCGGGGCGTCCTTGGTGAGGATGGCCTGGTTGACCATCGCCCCGGCGTCGCCGGCGCGCAGGATCTCGACCTCAACGCCGGTCTCCGAGGTGAACGCGGCCAGCACGTCGTCGGAGACGAGGAACGACTCGTGCGTCATCAGGACGAGTGGCCCGGTTTCGCCGCCCCCGCAAGCGGCGACGGCGAGAAGGAGAAGTCCCAGGAGCGCGCGCCTCACGGTGCGCCCCCCGGCGTGTGGATCAGCATGACGGTGCCGGAATCGACGGACACGGCTGCGGCGCCGCTCGTCAGCTCGTTGCTGATGCCGCGGGTGGTGCCGGGCTCCAGGACCTCCGAGTCGAGCTGCCAGCGCAACCCCGTCGTCGTGACCACGGCAGGGCCGCCAACGGGAAGCAACGACACCAGGTCCCCCGGCCGGCCCGTGAACTGCGCTTCCGCGCGCACCACGGCGACCCGGCTCCCGGCCACCCTCCACTCGACGTCCATGCCGGCCCACTCGGTGCTGCCCAGCAGCAGCGCGTTGCCCAGCAGGTGGTCGATCCGTCCCCCTCCGCCTCCCAGCACCACCACCCGCCGGGCGCCGCGATCACGGGCGGCGGCCAGCGCCAGCTCCAGGTCGGTGGCGTCCTTGTCGGTCGGGTGGCGCTCCACGACCGCGTCGAGCCCGGCGAGCGCCCCCTC
>JBFJZV010000153.1:0-8451 GCA_041621915.1 Acidimicrobiia bacterium
GCCAGCACGACCGTCACCGGCGGCAGGGGGAGGGCCGTGGTGGTCGGCACCGGCCGCGCCACGGAGATGGGCCGCATCGCCGATCTGCTGGCGGTGGAGGACGCGCCCACCCCCCTGCAGCTCGAGCTGAATCGAGTCGGCCGCCGCCTGGCGGTGCTGGCGATCGCGACCGCGGCGATCGTCTTCGGCGCCGGCTTCCTGCGGGGCATCGAAGCCGAGTCGATGTTCCTGATCGCGGTGGCGCTGGCGGTGGCGGCGATCCCGGAGGGACTCCCGGCGGTGGTGACGATCGTGCTGTCGCGCGGCGTGCAGCGGATGGCTCGGGAGAACTCCATAGTGCGCCGCCTGCCCGCGGTGGAGGCGTTGGGGTCCGCAACCGTGGTCTGCACCGACAAGACCGGCACCCTCACCCGCAACGAGATGCGGGTGCAGGAGCTGGTGCTCAGCGGGTTCCGCGTGGCGCCCGGCGATGCCGAGGCCGGGGATCCCCGCGTGGCCCGCTACCTGGAGGTGGCCGTGGCCGCCAACGACGCCCGCAAGGACGCCGCGGGCGAGTACCTCGGCGACCCCACCGAGGTGGCTCTGCTGTGGTCGGCGGAGGATGCCGGCGCCGACCCGGTGGCGATCCGGGAGAGGCTGCCGCGCCAGGATGAGGTCGCCTTCGACAGCCGCCGCAAGCGCATGTCGACGCTCCACCGGGTCGACGGGGGGTGGCGGCTCATGATGAAGGGGGCGCCCGAGGTGGTGGCCGAGCGGTGCGACCGGCTGCTGGACGTCGATCAGGTGGAGCCGCTCGACGGCCGCCGCCGGAGCCGAACGCTCGACATCGCCGAGGATCTCGCCCGGCGGGGGCTGCGCACCCTGGCGTTCGCGTACCGCGACTTCGACGACCCACCCGGCGACGTGGCCGCCGCCGAAGAGCAGATGGTGCTGGTCGCGGTCGTAGGCATCAGCGACGCGGTACGTGAGGAGGCGGCAGAGTCGGTGCGCCAGGCCCACGACGCCGGCATCAGGGTCGTGATGGTCACCGGCGACCACCAGGTGACCGCCGAGTCCGTCGCTCGGGACGTCGGCATCCTGCGCGAGGGCGAGGAGGTCATGCCCGGGCGCGAGCTGTCGGAGCTTTCGGCCGAGCAGCTTGCGGCGCGCGTCGAACGGTACGCGGTGTACTCCCGGGTCGATCCCGTCGACAAGGTCAAGATCGTGGAGGCGTGGCAGGGGCGGGGCCAGATCGTGGCGATGACCGGCGACGGCGTCAACGACGCCCCGGCGCTGCGGGCCGCCGACATCGGCGTAGGGATGGGAAGTGGCACCGACGTCGCCAAGGAGGCGTCCGACATGGTGCTCGCCGACGACAACTTCGCCACGATCGTGTCGGCGGTGCGGGAGGGGCGCGGCATCTTCGCCAACCTCAAGAAGGTCGTCTACTTCCTCCTCTCGGCGAACGTCTCCGAGGTCTTCCTGATGTTCATCGGGTTCATGGTGTTCGGGGGGCTGGGGGAGCCGCTGCTGGCCGTGCAGCTCCTCTGGATCAACCTCGTCACCGACGGCCTGCCGGCGCTGGCCCTCGGCCTCGACCCGCCACCGGCCGGGGCGATGGACGGCCCTCCGGACGAGGACCGCAACGTGCTCAGCGCGCGCCGCCAGGCGTCGCTCGTTGCGTTCGGGTCGATCCTCGGTGCGGCGGCGCTGGCCGCCCTGATCGTGGGCCACTACGTGTTCGGCGACCCGTGGATCGAGGTGCAGTCGACGGTGTTCACCACGCTCGTCCTGGTTCAGCTCGCCCACGCGTTCAACGTGCACGCCGCCGAGGCCAGCGGTTGGCGGCACGGCTTCCGCGGCAACCCGACGCTGCTGTGGGGGGCGATCGGCTCGCTGGCGCTGCACCTGCTGGTGATCTACACCTCGCTGGGCCAGACCCTGTTCGACACCACCGCGATCGGCCTGGAGGAGTGGCTGCTGATCGCCGCACTCACGGTAGCGTCGTTCGCGGTGGTAGACGTGGTGAAGAGGCGCATCGGCGGCGGCCTCGTGGGGGTGAGCCGGCCCTCCGCCCGCTGAGCCCGGCTGCGGACCTCAGTACTTGATGTCGACGAAGGTCTGCTCGCCGATCGGCGGGCGGATGTAGTGGATGTCCTCGCGCTCCGGCAGGTTCACCGGGTCCGGGACGACGTCGCTGTAGTGGAACTGGTCGAGGATGTGCGCCATGCAGTTGAGCCGGGCGGTGCGCTTGTCGTCGGATGGGACCACGTACCAGGGCGCCTGCTTGATGTCGGTGTACTGGAACGTGGTGTCCTTCGCCTGGGAGTACTTCACGAACAGCCGGTGCTCGGCCAGGTCCATGTCCGACAGCTTCCAGCGCTTCAGCGGCTCCTCGTTGCGGGACTGGAAGCGGCGGCGCTGCTCCTCCCAGCTCACCGAGAACCAGTACTTCAGCACCCTGATGCCGGAACGCACCAGCATGCGCTCGAGCTCCGGGGCGCTGCGGAGGAACTCGCGGTGCTCCTCCTCGCTGCAGAAGCCCATCACCCACTCGACGTTCGAGCGGTTGTACCAGCTGCGGTCGAAGAGCACGATCTCCCCGCCGGCCGGGAGGTGCGCGATGTAGCGCTGGAAGTACCACTGCGTCTGCTCCCGCTCGGTGGGCTTCGGCAGGGCCACCACCCGCACGATCCGTGGGCTGGTGCGCTCGGTGATCCGCTTGATCACCCCGCCCTTGCCGGCCGAGCCGCGGCCTTCGAAGATGACCAGGACCCTGAGCCCCTGGTCGGCCACCCAATGCTGGAGCTTCACGAGCTCTTCCTGGAGCCGGGCCAGCTCGGCCTCGTAGTAGGCCTTCTTCAGCCGGCCCTTCTTGTTGTAGTTGTCCGGCCCCGCGGGCGTACCGGTCACCGTGGGCTCGTCGGCCCCTGCGGGCAGCTCCTTCTCCCGCTTCTCCGCTTTGCCCATGCGACCTCCTGGGTGGACGGGTACTGTACCCGCCGCGTCCCTCCCGCCGCCCGGGCGTGGGCGGCTGCCGAGCTCGGCTGAGCGCAACCTCCTGGTAGCTCCGCTGCGCCTCTACATTCCCCTGATGCGCGCGTCTCATCTGGTTGCGATGACGCTGATGCTTGTGGCGTGCTCGAATGGCACGACCGCCTTTACGCAGGTGCAGCAGGTGGCGACGACGACGACACCTGCCGCATCCACACCCGCGCCCACGACTTCCGTTCCGGCGCCGGACGTCACGCAGGCGCCGCCGACGTCGCAGCCGGAGGCGTCGCCGTTCTCCCGTCCTGACTGGTTGGGCACCCGGCTGCTGCCGCTGCGCCCGGACGACCACGGTGTGGCACAGCCCACCCCGCCGGAGCTGGTCGACCGGCGGCTGGAAACGCTCGACCTTCTTCCCGCCCCGGGAGGCGCGGAGTTCGACTTCGCCATCGGGCCGGTCCCGGAGGACGTGCTGGCCCGGTCGAGCTGGAGCCCCGATTGCCCCGTCGCGGTCGACGACCTCGCCTACCTCACCATGGCGCACTACGGCTTCGACGGCGAGTTCCACACCGGGGAGATGATCGTGCACGCCGACGTCGCCGACGATGTCGTCGAGGTGTTCCGCCGTCTTCACGAGGCCCGCTATCCGATCGAGCAGATGCGGGTGATCGCGGCCGAGGAGGTCGACGCCCACCCCACCGGCGACGGCAACGACACCACCTCGTTCGTGTGCCGCCCGGCGGTGGGCTCGGGCAACTGGTCGCAGCACGCCTTCGGGCTGGCCGTCGACGTCAACCCGTTCCACAACCCGTACCACAAGGGGGACCTGGTCCTCCCCGAGCTGGCTTCTGCCTATCTGGACCGGGCAGACGCGCGACCCGGGATGATCGCCGAGGGCGACGTGGTGGTCCAGGCGTTCGACGGCATCGGCTGGGGGTGGGGAGGACGCTGGAGCACGCTCGACGACTGGATGCACTTCAGCCGGAGCGGGCGATGACCGCAGGCGTGACCGTGCGGGACGCCGAGCCGGGCGACGTGGCGGCGATCTGCGGCTTCGGAGCCCGGGTGGTGCCCGGGCTCTACCGGCCGCTGCTCGGCGAGGAGTCGGCTCGCAGCCAGGTGGACATGTGGTGGACGCGGGAGCGCATCGGGGCGGCGGTCTCCGCCCGCGAGACGGTCGTCGCCGAAAGCGACGGCGAGATCGTCGGGGTCGGCGAGCGGGGCACCTGGGAGGGTGAGCACGTCATTTGGAAGCTCTACGTCGACCCCGAGCTCCGCGGGCGCGGGATCGGCAAGGACCTCGTCACCGGTCTGATCGCGCAGCTCCCCCCTGGCACGCCGCGCATCCGTGTCGAGCACTTCGAGGCGAACGGCCGGGCCGGTCGGTTTTACGAACGGGAGGGCTTCGCCTACCTCCACACCCGGGAGCACCCGGAGAACCCGGCGCTCAATGTGGTGTGGCGGGAGCGCGACCTGGCCCGCTAACCCGCCTGGTCGAGCGCGCCGTCGGCGACGTCCGCCCAGATGGCGGCGCTGCCGGAGTCGTTGAGGAACACCACGCTGGCTTCGCCGACGCTGCCGGTCCGCCCCGGGAGCACCAGGTTGTCGACTTCCGCCGGGCTCAGCTCGAACGCCGTTGCCCCCAGGGTCAGCAGTTGCGAGGGGGTGAGCGAGTAGTGGCTCGACTCGGCGAGGATCGACAGCATCAACGGCAGGTCGAGCATGCCCCGGTCCTGCACCTGGAGGAGCGCCGACAGCATGATGACCCCGTGGTTGAGCGACCGGTCGAAGTCGCCTCGCGGCAGCGTCTTGCGGATGCGGGCGAGCAGCAGGGCCGTGGGGCCGTCCAGCTCCTGGGTGCCGGCCGGGTAGTTGGGGAAGCCGGGCAGCCCACCCCGCACCGGGCCCGGGAGGTCGACGACCAGCCCGCCGAAGTCGTTGACGATGACCTCGAAGCCCAGGAACCCGGTGATGATCCATCCCTCCAACGGGAGCCCGCTGAGGTTCTGCACCGTGCGGAACACCGCGTCGGGCCCGCCCGCGGCGAGGACGTTGGTGATCTTGCCGGTGCCGCCGACTGCGGACGGCACCCACGAGTCGCGGGGGATGCCGACGATCGCGCCTCGCCGCTGTGAGGGAGCTGCAGACAGCACGTGCAGGCTGTCGCTGCGGGCGCCGAAGACGTCCTGGTTCCAGCGGGCGTCCGAGCCGATGATCAGCACGTGGCGCGGCTCGTCGCCGTACCAGGGGGCCGCCTCCACCGAGGGGAGGTTGGCTCCGACCACCTGCCACGACCCGTCGCCCTCGTCGGCGGCGAGCACCACGTCGTCGCCGACCTGCGCCACCGCCACCCTGCCTCCCCAGCGGAGAAACGCCCAGGCCGCCTCGCCATCGAGGGCGAGCGGCACCTCGGCCGGAACGGCCGCTTCCAGGTGGGCCGTCAGGCCCGAGACGAGCGACTCCCCGGCGCCTGGCTCGCCTGCGACGTAGCGGTACACGTCGGTTACCGCCGCAGTGAAGGCCTCGTCGGGCGAGTTGGTGAGGGCCACCTCCAGCTCCGCGGCCAGCGTGGTGGTGGTCGGCGGAACGGTCGTCGTAGAGCTGGTCGAGGCCGGGGGCTGCGTGGTGGGCGGCGGTGGCAGCGTCGTCGCGATCGCGACCGGCTCGCCGCCACCCGAGCAGACGGCGAAGACGAGGATGGCCACGAGGAGCGCGAGCCCGGCGGCCGCGGCGCCGGCGATGGCGCGACCGCGGGCGTCGAGCGTCGACCACCGGTACGTGAGGGTTGCCCAGAGGTTGGACATGGAGGCGCCACTCTACCGCCGAGGGCCGCCTGCGAAACACGCCCGACGCGGCGCCTCATCCGGCGCCGGACGGGCGGGGCGGAGGGCTACGCTGGCGGCCGGTCGCCAACCGTGAGGACGGTAGCCCGTGCGGATCCTGATCGTCGGCGCCGGCCCGGTGGGCACCCACCTGGCCGAGCGGCGGGCCCAGGAGGGCCAGGACGGGGTCGGGTTCGAGGACAACGCCGCCCGCGCGGCCGAGGTCCAGGACACGGTCGACTGCCTGGTCATCCATGGGAACGGTTCGAGCCCGTCGGTGCTCGAGGAGGCCGGCATGGGCGTGGCCGGGATGCTGATCGCGGTCACCAGCTCCGACGCCGCCAACGTCCTCGCCTGCGAGGCCGGCACCCGTATCGGCGTGCCGCTGACGATCGCCCGCGTGGAGGACCCGTCGTTGAAGGACGGCCTGGAGCGGCTCGGCGTCGACGCGATCATCGACCCCGGCGAGCGGCTGGCCCAGGAGCTGCTGCTGCTGGTGCGCCAGGGCGGCGTGTCGGAGGTGGTGCGCTTCGCCGACGGGCGGCTCGTGATGCTGGGCGGCTACATCTCCGACGAGGCTCCGGTGGCGAACAGCAGCCTGGCCGAGCTCCGGAGCCGGGTATCGGGCTGGGACTGGCTGGTGTCCGCGATCATCCGCGACGGCGAGACGATCGTCGCGCGGGGCGACACCGAGGTCTTCCCCGGCGACCACGTGCTGCTCATGGCGAAGTCGGGCCGCACCAAGGAGGCGTTCGAGCTGCTGGGCCTCGAAGAGTCGCCGGCTCGCAAGGTGATGATCTTCGGGGCCACCCGGCTGGCGCAGCTCACCGCCGACCTGTTCGCGCGCAACGGCATCAACACGGTGCTCATCGACACCGACGCCGAGCGCTGCCGCCACCTGGCCGCTGCCCACGAGCGCGTGATCGTGGTCCAGGGCGACCCCACCGAGCCGCGCGTCCTGAAGTCCGAAGGGGTGGAAGGCGTCGACGTCGTGCTCGGGCTCACCGGCTGGGACGAGGTCAACGTGCTGGCCTGTCTGGTGGCCAAGGCGCTGGGCGCACGCAAGACGGTCGCCCGGTTCAGTCGCCTCGACCTGGTCCGGCTGCTGGGCGGGGTGGGCATCGACGCCGCAGTGTCCAGCCGCATGGCTGCGGCCAACGCGATCCTGCGCTACGTGCGGCGGGGCCACATCCACTCGGTGGTGACGTTCCAGGACACCAAGGCCGAGGCCATCGAGCTGGAGGTGTCTGCGAACGGCGCGGCGGTGGACAAGTCGCTGGCCGACATCCACCTGCCGCATTCGGTGATCGTCGGCGGTGTGCTGCGGGGCAAGGAGGCGTTCGTGCCCCACGGCGACACCGTCGTGCGCGACGGCGACCGGCTGATCGTGTTCGCCCTCCCGGAGGGCATCGCCGCCGTCGAGAAGCTGTTCGGCGTGTGACCCGGGCCGGCGGCTGATGTCCTACCGGCGCATCATCTACGTCCTGGGCGCGGTGGTGGCGGCCATCGGGGTCTCGATGTTCGTGCCCGCGGCGGTGGCGTTGATCTATCAGGAGTGGAGTCACGCCGCCGGGATCGCGGTGGCCGGGCTGGTGACGATCGCGCTGGGCGGCTTGGCTTGGCGGGTGGTCGGCAACCAGGGCGAGCTGTCGACCCGGGAGGGCTTCGCCACCGTCGGCCTCGCCTGGTTCGCCATCGCCGCAGTCGGGATGCTGCCCTACCTGGTGACCCAGGACATCGGCGACGTCACCAACGCCTTTTTCGAGACGGCCGCCGGTTTCACGACCACCGGGTCGTCGGTGCTCGCCGACCCGGGCGAGCTGTCGCACGGCATCCAGCTGTGGCGGGCGCTCACCCAGTGGATGGGGGGCATGGGCGTCATCGTGCTTGGCGTGGCGATCCTCCCGCTGCTGGGCGTGGGCGGGGTGCAGCTCGCCCGGGCCGAGTCGCCGGGGCCGCAGCCCGACCGGCTCACGCCCCGCTTCCAGGAGACCGCCAAGCGGCTGTGGTTCGTGTACCTCGGGTTCACGCTGGCCGAGACCGTGCTCCTCTTCGCAGGCGACATGACGCTGTTCGAAGCGGTCGCCCACTCGCTCACCACCATGTCGACCGGCGGGTTCAGCACGTCGCCCCGTTCGCTGGCCGGCTTCAACGCGTACTCGCAGTGGATCGTGATCCTGTTCATGACCATGGCCGGGGTGTCGTTCGCCCTCCACTTCCGGGCTCTGCGCAAGCCGCTCGAGTACACCCGTAACGCCGAGCTGCGGCTCTACGCCACGGTGCTGGTCGCGGCCACGGTGGTGATGTCGATCGGCACCTGGGGCGGCGAGGTGGCGACGACGATCCGGGACGCGGTGTTCACCGCAGTGTCGCTGGTGACCACCACCGGCTACGCCACCGCCGACTTCGGGCTGTGGCCGGGCGGCCTGCAGATCATGGTGGTGGGGCTGATGTTCATCGGCGGCATGGCCGGGTCCACGGCGGGCGCCGTGAAGACCTTTCGCATCGGGGTGCTCACCAACGCGTCCCGGGCCGACCTACGGCGCCTGATCCACCCTCGCGGCGTGTTCGTCACGCGGTTCGGGCGGGAGGCCGTGCCCGACCCGATCGTGGAGAGCGTGCAGTCGTTCTTCCTGATGTACATGTTCCTGTTCATGAC
>JBFJZV010000154.1:0-8448 GCA_041621915.1 Acidimicrobiia bacterium
CGCGCGTCGTCGGCCGCGGCCTCGGCGGGCTGGTGTCGCTGGGGACGGCGCCGGTGCGGTTGGTCGCGCACGCGCTGCTGGACGAGATCCCCGCGTTGCGCCCGGCCGACGACGAAGCCGACCACGACGGGCGCTGACCGGGTCGCGGCCCTGTACCGAAGGCGTCGCCGTCACGCCCGTCGCTGTCCCGACATTCATGCCGTTCGGCACTAGCGATGGCACCTCCCGGTCGTCCAATGGAAATGCGGCGGCCGCCGCCACCCGGGGAACGGGATGAGGCCCCGGAGGGCGTCGACGAAGTCGCGGAGCGGCTGCGCGGGTGGGACGAGCAGCTCTGGGGCGGCTCGCAGGTCACCCGCTGGATCGACCCGGGGGCGGGCATCTTCGCCCAGGGCACGCTCGGCGCGTTCGCTGAGACGCGCACGAGCCACGAGATCGGCTTCCTCACCAACCTCCACATCGCCTGGAAGCTGGGCTCCATCCTCTACCACCCTGTACCCGAGGGGACCGCCGTGGGGACCACGGCCCGCACGCGCCGGTTCCTCCCGGACGAGGTGGCTTACGGGCCGCTCGCCGACGAGCCCGACACGCTCGTGTGGCTCGACGCCGCCTTCGTGCGCCTCGACGAAGCCTTGAACGCGACCCGAGACGTGAACTGCGAGCTGATGGGCATCGGCCGCTTCGGCCCGGTGAAGCCGATCTCACTCGACGACATGGCGATCATCGGCCAGCGAGTGGTGCACGTCGGTCGCAGCACGGGCGTACGCCGCGGCACGGTCGTCGCTTTCGGGTACGAGTGCGTCGACGCCGAGAAGCTGACGGTCTACACCGACCTCCTGATCGCCGGTGACGACGACCTGCCGTTCTCCGCGGAGGGCGACGGAGGCAGCCTGATCGTCACCGACGACGAGCACCGGAATCCCATCGGCATGCTGTGGGGCGGCGGGGAGGAGAAGCTCCGCACCGACCACGGGCAGGAGCACTGGTCGTACGGCGTCTCGCTGGTGCCGGTGCTCGACGCGCTCGACGTCGACCTGGTGCCCGGGCCGTACTTGGGCTCCGCCCGGACGACCTTCATGGCCCGGCAGGACGTCGCCGCCATCTGCGGCGTCGGTCCCACGCTGGCACGGCGCCTCAAGCAGGTCGGGGCGCGCACCGTCCTCGAACTGGCGGAGCTCGACCCTGCGCTGGCCGAGCCGGACATCCCCGCAGACACGTCGGCGGAGTTCCAGCAGCGAGCAGAAGCGGCCCTGCGCGTGAGGATCGGTCCCGCGTCGAAGCCGGTGTGGTCCCGACCGATCCTGGCTCTCATGGACGAGCCGGGCGACTACCCCGAGCTGATCGAGGCTCGCAAGGGGTTGACCGGCAATATCGACAAGGCCTTCCTCTCGTACGTGAAGGTCGGCGACTTCGCGCTCGACGATCATGATGAGCGCGTCAAGCCCTACGGCGACGTCGAGCGCCACCCGGTCGGCATCGTCGAAGGCGTCGGCCCCGAGCACGCGCACTGGCTCTCGGAGCTCGGCGTGGACACCGTGACGGGCCTCGCAGACGAGGACTCGGACTACCTGTGGCGGCACCGGACGTCCCTCGTCTACCACGGTCAGTTCAGGGAGCGTCGGAGCCACTACTCGTGGCTCTCCAGCCAGGCCTGCGCCGCGGTCAACGTGCGCGTCGACGCCACCACCTTCGAGCCCCTGCTCGACCTACGGTCCTCGAGGCCCTCGAGGCCAGACCTGCCGAGCTCGCCGAGCTGTGCGGCCAGCCGTCCGCCAAGTGCTCAACGCTGCGGGCCGACCTCGGCGAGTTGCGAGAAGCCGTAGACGACGACTACCTGAGGTTCCTGAAGCTGCGGGCCCTGGCGTAGCCCGCCAGTCAGGCTCGATGCGCAATCGCGTCGAGGGCCCGGTCGACGCGGTCGGGCTCGAGCGCGGCGCGGCGCGCCGCAAGCGGCGCCAGCGCCTCTTCGTCGCCCACCCGGGCCAGCGCCACCACCGCGGCCGCCCGCACCCGGGGGTGCTCGTCGTCGAGGGCCGCCACGAACCGGGCCGTGTGACCCGCGGCGCCTAGCCGGCCCAGCGACTGGGCGGCCGTCATCCGCACGCGCCAGTGCTCGTCGCCCATGGCGGCGGCCAGCTCCGGGGCGGCAACCGGGTCGCCGAGGTAGGCCAGCGCTCTGGCCGCCCAGGAGCGCGGCCAGTAGGCGAGCCGCTCGCCGGTGGGGTCGTCCATCAGCCGGGCGGCGTGGCCGCCGCCGATGTCGAGCAACGCCTCCGCCCAGGCGGGCTCGAGCAGGCCGGGGCCGGTCACGTGCCCGGACAACAGCGCCGCCAGCGTGGCGAGGGCGCCGTCGCGGCCCAGCCGGCGCTCCAGCCTCCGCGTCCCGGCCGCCGGGGTCCAGCCCACCGGCTCAGCCCGCGTCGTCGCCCAGTACGTACGCCACCCGGGTGGCGAACGACAGGTCGGCCTCCGGGTCGAAGCCGGGGTCGAGGTGGTTGTGGGCGAACAGGTCGGCCACCGCCCGCAGCTCGGCGCCGAGCGTCACGTCGTGCTCGGCGTCGGCGGCTTCCAGGAGCGCCGCCGCCTGCACGGCCCGCGTGATCGCGCCCAGCACCGACCGGAAGTGGAGGTCGCCGTGGACGTCGTCCGCCAGGCAGCGGGCGACCCGGCCCTCCAGCTCTTCCAGCGCCGCTCCGGCCAGGGTGGCGGCCGGCTCCAGCTCGGGGTGGCCGACGCCCTTGAGCATGCGGGCCACCCGCTCGAACACCACGCCGGCCAGCCCCAGGCGGCCGAGGTCGCGGCGCACCTGGGCAGCGAGGACGTTGTGGGTGCCCTCCCACTGCTCGTACACGACGGCGTCCCGCAGCAGGCGTGGCAGCACGCTGAACGTCTCGATGGCGCCGTTGCCGCCCAGCAGCTCGATCCCGTCGTGCACCGCCCGCGTGCACGACGTCGACACGAGGTACTTGTTCGCGTTCACGAGGAACCGGTGCACGGCGGCGTCCTCGTCGGACGCCGTCCCGGTGTCGACCGCCTCGTCGAGCCCGGTGAGCAGCCAGGTCGAATGCAACGCCGCCAGCCACTCGAGCTTCATCCCGGCCAGGATGCGCCGCACCGCGGCGAACTCGCCGATGCGGCTCCCGAACGCGCGGCGGTGGCGAGCGTACGACGACGCCTCGGCATACACCCGGGCCAGGATCCCCGTGTTGCCGACCGCGTTGAGCCAGCGGCTGGAGTTGAGCATCGCGGTGACGGCGGTCTTGAAGCCCTCGTCGACGGGCCCGATCGGCCAGGCGACCGCGCCGTCGAAGTCGATCTCCGCCGACGCCATCGCCCGGGTGCCCAGCTTGTCCTTCAGCCTCCGGATGCGGAAGCCGTTGATGGCGCCGTCGATCTTGCGCGGCACCAGGAAGCAGCCAAGGCCGGCGGTGCCGTCATCTGCGCCGAGCGGGCGGGCCGTGACGAGGAACTGGTCCGCGTCGGCCACCGAGCAGAACCACTTCTCGCCCGTGATCCGCCAGGTGCCGTCGCCGGCCGGCTCGGCGGCGACCGCGTTGGCACCGACGTCGCTGCCGCCCTGCACCTCGGTGAGGAACTGGGCGCCCCGGTCGGCGGCGTCGTAGTCGGCCGACGCCAGCGCCGGCAGGAAGCGAGCGGCGACGGCCTCGTCGGCGCGCCGCCGCAGGCTGCGGATGAGGCCCACCGTGCAGGTGACGGGGCAGCCGTGGCCCATCTCCCCTTCGTGCGACAGGAGGTACAGCAGCGTCGCCTGCTCGTACGAGCGTCCCGGCTCGGCGGTGTCGGCCACCACGCCGCAGCCCCACACCTTCCGACCTGCGTCGTGGTAGGCCCCGTCGAACTCGACGCGCTCCACGCGGTTGCCCTCGCCGTCCCACCCGACGAATGCCGGCGGGTTCGCCTCGGCGCGGGCCACCAACGGCCCCAAAGCCGCCACCTCGGCCCCGAACGCCGCGGCCCGCCGCTCCAGCTCGGCCAGGCGCTCGCCGCCGAGCACCCGGCGGTTGAGCGCCCGCAGGTGCAGCTCGTCGTGCCAGTTCGTCGGGCGGGAGGCGTTCCAGGCGGCGAGGTCGGCGCGTGCGTCCATGCCGACAGTCTGCCAGACCAAAGCCGCGGCGCCACCGGTACAATTGCCCTACGAATCGTCCTGAGGAGGGACCCATGCGCCGCAAGCTCGTCGTTCTCGCGATTCTCGCGATCATCGTCGCCGTCATCGTCCGCGTCGCCACCGACGAGGGCTAGCCGGTTGGAGGCGATGCCCTACCAGCTCCTCCCCGAGCAGGAGGAGTTCCGGAAGGTCGTCCGCGAGTTCGTGCTCGACAAGGTCGCGCCGCGCGCCGCCGAGATCGACGCCAAGGGGGAGTACCCGGCCGACCTCCACGAGGAGTTCGTGAAGGCCGACCTGCTGTCGGTGCTGTTCCCCGAGGAGTTCGGCGGCGCGGGCGCCGACGCCATCTCCCAGGCCATCCTGGTGGAGGAGGTCTCGCGCGTCTGCGCGTCGACCTCGATGATCCCGCTGCTCAACAAGCTCGGGACACTGCCCATCCTGCTCGCCGGCACCGACGAGCAGAAGCAGGAGTGGTTCCCGAAGATCATCTCCGGCGAGGCGCAGAGCGCCTACGCCCTCACGGAGCCGCAGGCCGGCTCCGATCCCGCCGCGATGCGCACCAAGGCCATGCGGGACGGCGACGAGTACGTGCTGAACGGCACCAAGCGATTCATCTCCAACGCAGGGGTGGCCACCATGTACACGGTCCTGGCGAAGACGGACCCGGACGCCGGAGCGCGGGGCGTCTCGTGCTTCATCGTCCCCGCCGACACGCCGGGCTTCGAGGTCGTCGGCTACGAGGACAAGATGGGCCTCCGGGGCTCCCCCACCGGCGAGTTGAGCCTCGACGACGTTCGCGTGCCGGCGGCCAGCCTCGTCGGCGAGGAGGGCCAGGGGTTCGCGATCGCCATGCGGACGCTCGACTACTCCCGTCCCGGCATCGGCGCCCAGGCGCTCGGCATCGCCCAAGGAGCTCTGGACGTGGCGCTCGGGTACGCCAAGGAGCGGAAGCAGTTCGGCAAGCCGATCATCCAGCATCAGGCGGTCGGGTTCATGCTCGCCGACATGGAGATGAAGGTGCGGGCTTCCCGCCACCTGGTGTACGACGCGCACGCCGCGCTCGACCGCAACGACCCCGACCTGACGATGGCGGCGGCGGTCGCCAAGTGCTTCGCGTCCGACCGGGCGATGGAGGTCACCACCGACGCCGTGCAGGTGCTCGGCGGGTACGGGTACATCAGGGACTTCCCCGTTGAGCGCTTCATGCGCGACGCCAAGATCACGCAGCTCTACGAAGGCACCAACCAGATCCAGCGGCTGGTGATCAGCCGCCGGATGTCGGGGTTGTAGTTCCCGCGAAGCGGGCGATCGCCTTCGCCACGTCCTCAGCCCGCGTGAGCGCGGCCTCGTGGCGGGCACCCACCAGCTCCACCACCTCCACTCCCGGGATCAGCGCCGCCAGCTCGTACTGGGCGGCCGGGGGCACGAGCTGGTCCTTGGTGGGGATGATCACCATCGCCGGGACGCCGACCCGCCCGATCCACTCCCGGCTGTCGAAGTTCCAGATCGCCGCCCCGCCGGCGAAGTACAGGTTGATGTCGCGGTCGATGAGGGTGTCCCACAGCCAGGCGGCGTGACGCGGCTCCACCGCGCCGACCCGCAGCAGGTAGTGGTACGAGATGCGGGCGCCCAGCGTGCTGCCGACCCGGCCGAGCGCCCGGGCCAGCCCGAAGCCGCCGCGGGTGAACCAGCGCCGCACCGGGATGGGGAACGCGCCGGTGGCCGCCAGGACCAGCCGGGCGGCCAGTGCGGGGTGCCGGCGGGCAAGCGCCTGGGCGATCATGCCCCCCATCGAGTACCCCACCACGGTCGCCCGCCGCAGACCCAGCACCCGCATGGCCCCGGCGACCTCGTCCGCGACCTGCTCGATGGTGTAGCGGCCCTGGACCCGGTCCGCCTTGCCGTGGTTGCGGTAGTCGATCGCCACCACCCGGTATCGGTCGGCGAGGTGGGGGATGACCCGGTGCCACGTGCCGGTGCTGCCGTAGACCCAGCCGTGGATGAGCACCACCGGCGGGCCGTCCTTCGGTCCGGCCTCCCGCACCAGCAACTCGTGGCGGCCCACCGCCACTGTGCGTCCCGGCGGCATCTGCGGGCGCTCCTGGGCGCCCGCGGTGCGGGGCGGCAACGCCGGCCCGAACAGCCGCCAGCCCGCCCATGCCAGCACCGCCCACTTCCCCCACCGCCTCACAGCGGCCCGCCCAGGTCGTCGACGGCGAAAGCGAACTCGGCCACCGGCACCCCACCGACGAGGTGCTCCTGGATGATGCGCTCCGCCACGGCCGGGGTCACGCTGCGGTACCAGACCCCCTCCGGGTACACGACCGCGATCGGGCCTTGCTCGCAGATGCGCAGGCAGTCGACCTTGCTGCGGAGCAACCGGCCCGGCCCGGCGGGGCGCAGCTCGTCGGCGGCGGGCGCCGAGACGTCGGTGCCCTTCCACTTCGGAGGCGCCGCCGCCAGGTCCAGTTCCTTGAGGCGCGCCTTCACGTATCGCCACGTCTCGGCGCTCTGCTCATAGGTCGAGCAGCGAGGGGTGGACTGCTGCGCGCACACGAACAGATGGCGGGTGAGGCCCGCGCCGATGCCCATCGCCTCGGCGATGGCGGACAGGCGGCGGTCGAGCTCGGGGTCGCGGGCCATCATCGCCCGAACGCTAGGTGCGGCTTCACACCGGCGCGTCCGCGACGACTTCCCGGCGGGGCCGTGGCGCGGCGCCGCCGATCGTCAACGCCACGAGCGCGGCCACGCCCAGCAGCGCACCCGCCAGCACGAAGCCGGCGCGAAAGCCACCGCCCTCCGCTACCGCGCCCATCAGCAACGGGCCGGCGACGATGCCGACGTCGGCGGCCATCCGGTAGAGGCCAACCGAGGCGCCCTCCGCTCCCTCGGGCGCCAGGTCACCGGCGAGCGTCGGAGGTGGGATCCCCAGCAGCGCCGCCACGAG
The DNA here is from genome assembly GCA_041621915.1 of Acidimicrobiia bacterium. Lineage (GTDB taxonomy): Bacteria > Actinomycetota > Acidimicrobiia > Spongiisociales > JAOTWH01 > JBFJZV01. The sequence goes on from JBFJZV010000154.1 coordinate 7,074, forward strand.
CCCGAACCCGACCGACAGCACGAGGAGGGACGCGAAGGTGGTCACCCAGCCGTGGGCGGTGATCGCCACCGCCGCCCCGAGCAGCCCGGCGACCAGCACCGGCACCCGCCCGACCCGGTCCACCAGCCACCCGCCAGGGTTGACCACGAGCAGGTTCACCCCGGCCGCCACCGCGATCACGATGCCGATCTGCGACTCGCCCAGGCCCAGCTCCTCGCCGCCGTACAGCGGCAGCAGCGTGATGCGCGCCCCGGCCCGCATCACGAAGATGGCGAACGTCACGAACAGGAGCGCCAGGAACGCCGGGCGCCGCAGCAGCGCCCCCGCCGCCCGGTACACCTCCCTGGCCGGGCGGGCCGCGATCTCCGCCTCCTCCACGTAGCGGGTCACCAGGAGCGCCACGACCAGCCCCAGCCCAGCGTAGAGCCAGAACGGCGTGGTGAAGTCGCCCAGCTCGGCGGCGACGCCGCCCACCACCGGCCCCACCGAGATGCCCGCCAGCAGGCCCGTCTGGTACACGGCCATCGCCCGCCCCAGCCGCTCCTTGGGGCTCGCCACCACGACCAGCTTCATGGCGGCGGTGGCGAAGGCCGCCGACCCGACCCCTTCCAGCACCCGCGCCACCAGGAGCACGGCGTAGTTGGGCGCCAGCGCGGCCCCGACGCTGGAGACCGCAAGCAGCAGCGCCCCGCCGGTCATCAGGCGGCGCGCCCCGAAGCGGTCGGCGGCGACCCCGCCAGCGACGTCGAACACCAGCCGGGCCACCGCGAATGACGAGATGAGCGCCCCGGCCGCGGTGCGGCTCACGCCGAACTCCCGGGCGTACAACGGCAGGATGGGCGCGACCAGCGTCAGCCCGGTCATCACCAGGAAGACGCCGACCGCGAGGACCTTGGTCTGGCGGGGGACGTCGCGCACGCTACGGAGTCACCCGGATGCCCTCCGCCGGGTCCTCGCGCACCGTGCCGATCGCTACTGCCCCATCCACGGCGGCCGCGAGCTCCGCGACGCGTTCGGCCGCGACCGCGATCAGCAGGCCGCCGCTGGTCTGGGCGTCGGCCAGCAGCAGCCGGGTGGCCTCCGACGCGTCACCGAAGTCCGTGAACGGCGCAGCGGCGTCGAGGTTGCGCCGGGTGCCACCGGGCACGACCCCCTCCGCTGCGAGCTCGGCGGCGCCCGGCAGCAACGGCACGGCCCCGGCGGAGACGTCGGCGCCGAGGCCCTGCCCGGCCAGAAGGTCGTGGAGATGCCACAGCAGCCCGAACCCGGTCACGTCCGTGGCGGCGGAGGCTTCGGCCGCCACCATCGCGGTCGCGGCCCCTGCGTTGAGGGCAACCATGGACGCCACCGCCGCGTCGCGCCACGCCGGCGTGGC
>JBFJZV010000155.1:0-8391 GCA_041621915.1 Acidimicrobiia bacterium
AGACCGCCGATGGCCCTTCGGGGCACAGGCAAGGGTGAAACGGTGGTGTAAGAGACCACCAGCGCCCCGGGTGACCGGGGCGGCTCGGTAAACCCCACCCGGAGCAAGGCCGAGCAGGGACAGGGTGGCCCGCCCGCTACGTCCCGGGTAGGCCGCGCGAGGCCGGCGGCAACGCCGGTCCCAGATGGATGACCGTCCTCGACAGAATCCGGCTTACCGGCGGGCTCGCTCCACCCGGCAACACCCCCGGCCGAAGGTAGAGTCGCGACGACGCTCCAGGGGGACCGGGTTGACCTCGACGGAAGGCCGACGTGCACGGAGGCTGTCCCGGGCTGCGAGGATCACACTCGTCGTGATCCTGGTGCTCCTCCTGCTGCTGGCGGCCGCCGTCGCGTACGGCGCGTGGGACTTCTCTTCGCAGATCGCCGCCGGCGCACTGCGCATCGAGCACGAGCCGATCACCTACGGCGTGCCGGTCGTCGCGGCGGACGACGCGACCGTGACGCTCCGGCTCACCGACGACGACCGGGCCGACCTCCTGTCCGACGAGATCCTCGGCATCCGCTGGCCCGGCGGCTACGCCCAGCTCGGTCCCTTGGCGGCCACAACCGACGAGACCGTCACCCGCCCGTACTCAATACTCAGCGGCGGCCCGCTGGCGGACGTGGAGCTCGTCGACCTCGACGGTTTCGCTTACCCGCACGACGATCCCGGCGTGCTCGGTCTCGACTGGGTGGACGTGACCTACGAGTCGCCGCTCGGCGAGTTCGATGCGTGGTTCTTCCCCGCCCGCCGCGACACCTGGGTGGTGTTCACCCACGGGCGGGGCGTCGACCGCGGCGAGGCGCTGCGCATCCTGCCGCTGGTGGTGGGCGCCGGGTACCCGGCGCTGGTCATCACCTACCGCAACGACGAGGGCCAGCCGGCCGCCGACGACCGGTTCGCCCGCTTCGGCGCCGTCGAGTGGCGCGACCTCGAGGGGGCGGTCCGGCTGGCGCTCGACCAGGGCGCCGCCGACGTCCTCCTGTACGGCTACAGCATGGGCGGGGCGATCTCGGTCAGCTTCATGCATGAGTCCGACCTCGCGCCTGCGGTGCGGGGGATGATCCTCGACGCGCCGGCGCTGGACTTCGAGGCGATCGTCGACGAGCGGGCGGGCCAGACGAACCTCCCGCTCGTGCCGGTGCGGGTGCCGGAGTTCCTGACCGAGCTGGCCAAGATCGTCGCCGAGCGTCGCTACGACTTCCGCTTCGAGGACGTGGACTATGTCGCCCGCGCTGACGAGCTGCCCGACCTGCCCATCCTGCTGTTCCACGGCGACGCCGACGGCACCGTGCCGGTCCGGGTCGGCGACGACTTCGCACTTCGGCGCACCGACATCGTCACCTACGAGCGGTTCGCCGGCGCCGGTCACGTGCGCGCCTGGAACGTCGATCGAGCCCGCTACGAGGCAGCCGTCGCCGAGTTCCTGACCGAACTGGGCTGAGCGGCTCAGCCGCCGGTTGCGCTCTACCGGAAGGCGTCGCCGACGAACGGGTCGGGCCTCAGGTCGCGCCGCCACTCCCGCAGCGGGTGCCGAGCCGGGTCGAGCTGGCGGTCCATGTCCCACGGCTCGAACGCGTTGTCGATGTTGACCAGGCCGGTCTGTGCAAGCTCCGGGTAGTGGCGGAGCAGCACCCGCTTGAGGTCGGCCTTATCGATCCAGTCGAGGCCCTCCGGGGTGTACGTCTCCTCGTTGTAGTCGTCGGTGTAGAACCGATCGGCCTGGAGGCGGCGCGTGGCGTTGAGGATGAAGATCTGGAACATCGTCTCCCCGAAGCCGAATCCGAAGGGCCGATGCCCCTCGGACAGCGTGCCCACCAGCAGGTCGAGCCGCTCCACCGCGCCGGGGTCGCTGCCGTAGACCTCCTTGATCTTGGCGACGACCTGCGGGTCGTCGTTGAGGTCCTCGAACTTCTGGATGGGCTTGAGGCCGAGCTGGCGCCGGAACTCGTTGTAGCGGGGCACGCCCCGCTCCCGGGCCCGCAGGATGTCGATGGCGCCCATGTCGAACACCGGGTTGCCGGGCACGCTCAGCTCACGCATGAACGACGGGTAGTTGTTGAGTTCCAGCGCTCCGGGGTGCTGGGTGCCCAGCGAGAACAGCAGGTCGGCGATCGAGTGCCGCTCGGTGAGCTTGCGCGAGCCCGCCTGGCGGCTCGCCGGGAACGGAACCTTCTTCACGGGCTCGCCGTTGCCGAGCTTGCGGATGTGCAGCTCCTCGGGGAGCAGCGAGTGCAGCCGGTACACCTCCACGAACTCCTGGGTGAGGCCGTACGGGGAGCCGTGCTTGTCGATCGGGTTGCCGACCACCCCACCCATCTCCGGGTTCCGCACGTTGATCGTGGCCTTGGTCCTGCGCTCGTTGCGCTTGCGCAGCGCGTTGGTGAGGATGCCGTACCAGTTGGCGTTGAGCGCCTGGTCGAGGCGGTAGTTGGGCAGGATCGCCGGCGTCCACTCCACCGAGTGGATCTTCGCCATCACCGCCGCGTTGATCAGCCGGGCGACGTTGAACAGCTTGTTGTCGTCCCACTTCGGGTACTTGGCCTTCAGCATGTCGCAGATGGCGTTGTGCTCCTTGACGAACAGCAGGTGCATCACGCTGAGGCCCACCCACCAGTTGCGCACCATGCCGGTGTCTTCGACCCGCTTGTCGGTGAGGGGCAGGGTCCCGTCGTCGTGGAGCTTCAGCTTGCCGTCGACGAAGCTGCGCAGCCGGTCCTGCGTCTCCTGGTCGGAGCCGTAGATCTGCGAGCCGTCCCACCAGTGGGTGACCTCGTTGACCCACGTCGTCGGGGTGACATCGCTGGGATCGCGGGTCGGGTCGGGCTGCGTGCGCCCCACGTACATGTGCGTCTGCTTGTACCGCTCCCTGGCCGGGTCGTCGTCGTCGAGGGGAATCTGGATCATCCCCTTCTCGATGTTGTCGCCGTGGGTGATCCAGTCGTGGTTCTGGAACTGGATCCAGATGGCCGCGAGCATGTTGAGGAAGGGAACCTCCTTCATCTCCTCACCGCGGGCCAGCAGCTCGCGGCTGATGGTGCGCGGGTTGGGGGTGAGCAGTGTCTCGCCGTCCTCGGCGTGGATCGCCTCGTTCCTCACGTTGCGCGGGAACCGGGTCTTCGCCGCTCCCTCCATCGGGTCGTCGAAGTTGTTCCACGACCCGTCGGCGGTGCGGTAGTGCTTCGCCCCCGACGGCGGCGTCTGGCCGGCGGCCTGGAAGCCGGTGAGCTTGCCCTCCGGGTACGTCGACAGGAGGTTGTTGGCGTTGAGCTGCTCCCGCATGTACGCCAGCGTCAGCATGCCGCGCGCCAGGTTGCGCCGGTACCAGTTGGTCCACACCCGATCCGAGTACCCGGTCAGCCGGCCGTGCAGCTGAGTGATCCACGTGAACAGATGGCCGAGGACCGTCCCGAGGACGTTGCCGATCTTGCGGCCGATCTTGCGCACCGGATCGATCCGCTTCTTGACCGCCGGCCCTTCCGGCAGCCGTCCCGGCCGCGGCGGCGCCAGCAGCGCGTCACGCTCGTAGTGGGACACCGGGGGCACGAACTCGTGGACCTCCGCTGTGGCGTTCGCCTCCGCCACGCGCTGCATCGCTCGATAATCCTCGTTGCCCGCGTCGCGCTCGAGCGCGGAGCCGTAACGCTCCGCGGCCAGGCCGTACTCCTCACGCTGGAAATGGGCGAGGCCCAAGAGGGCGTGGCTTCTGCCGGAGTCGTCGCCGGCGATCGCCTCGCCCAGCGCCTCGATCGCTCCGCTCCAGTCACCCTCGTCGCACAGCTTCTCACCGCGGCTGCGCGCCGCCTGCCAGTCCATTCCCTCGAGAGCCATCGCCCCCCCTTTCCGTTCACTCGGCATGTGGGACGGTCGGAGCCGATACTACGCGTGTTCGGGACACCGCGCCGAAGCCCTGCCACGACCTCTCGATCGTGAAACACGCCGTCGCAACGCCTACCCTTGGCCGCCCCCCGACACCGGAGGAACCCGTGACCCAGCCCGCCCAGGCCGTCGGCGTCGAGCACCATTTGCAGGTGCATCCGTTCCTCCGCGGCATCGACGAGCAGGGCCTCGCCGACCTCGCCACGTGCGCCGAGCTCGTCACCTTGGCGGCGGGCGTGCCCATGATCCGGGTGGGCGAGACCGCCGAGCGGTTCTTCCTGATCCGCACCGGGATGATCGCCGTGGAGGTGCCCACCGATCCCCACAACGAGCGGACGATTCAGCGGCTCTACGAAGGCGACGCGCTGGGGTGGTCGTGGTTGTTCCCGCCGTTCGAGTGGCAGTTCGACGCCCATGCCCGCACGAAGGTGCAGGCGATCGTCTTCTCGGCGGATTGCCTACGCGGTGTGTTCGACCGCAACCACGAACTGGGCTACGAGTTCGTCCACCGCATGGCCCGCATCATCGCCGACCGCCTCAACGCCGCCCGCCACCAGATCGGCGAGCTGAGCCGGTCCTAGGAGGGTGGTCGGTGATGCCGTGGATGGATCTCCGGAGGATCGTCGTCATCTGCCACAGGCCGGGAAGCGAAGGCGTATCCAAGGCGATACGTCGAGCTTCTCCGGCCGCAGGCAGGAGCGACGAGACCCGGAGAGACGCCACATTCGATTGCCGGCCAGCCTCCTGGGAGGGTGCTACGCATCCTCGATGAGCTCGGTGCCCGGCCGGTACGTCGCCCAGGCGAACCAGAACGTGTCGAGATGGTGGATCTGCTCCAGCTCGCCGCCGGCCAGCGGGCCGGCGACGGCCATGCCGGTCACGTCCCACGTGGAGCCCGTCTCGGCGTCCACGAAGGCGTCGCCCTCGGCCGTGAACGTCAACGCCTGGCCGTCGGCCTCCGGCACGAACACCCCCACCGAGCCGACGTCCCGCCCGCCGGCCACCATCAGGTCCTCCAGGCCGGTCGACTGGCCGGCCTTCCAGAAGATCACCACCGGCTGCCCGCCCACCTCTCCATGCGTGGCCGTGGCCTCGCCGCCGCTGACCGCTTCCAGTGCCCACGCCTGGGCAGCGTCCCCCACGACCACGCCTACCACCCGCTGCTTGGCGGCGGCCCGGGCGTCGGGGTCGCCGACGAAGAGGAACGGGCGAGTATCGGGATCGTCGTAGCCGACGTAGGGATTGATGCCGTAGTCACGGTTGTGGCCGGTGGCGTCCCGGTCGAGCACCTTGCCCTCGGGGTATGCGGCCTTGAAGTCGGACCAGGCCAGCAGGGGCGACGCTATCGGCTCGAGCCGCTCGCCCGCCAGCATGCCGACCACCGCCTGGCCGTCGAAGTGGGTCCACAGCGACTCGGTAGCCCGGTCGTACATCACCAGCGCCGAGGCGTACAGGCGCCCCGACGTGCCGAACGTCGTCTCGACGCCGCGCACCGTGCGGGCGAAGGTCGCCGCCGAGTTGCAGAGGGGGCAGTAGGTCACCGACACGGGCATGCCCCCCACCTCGTCGTTGACGATCTCATGCCAGATCAACACCTGCACCGGGTAGGCGCGGGCATCCCCATCGATCTCCAGCGCCACCACCGGCTCGTCGGGCTCCAGGTACTCGTCCGCAGTGGCCACATCGACGAACGACGGCTCGTCGATGGGCGGGATGCCGTCTGGGGGCGGCCCGCCGGAGATGATCTCGGACGGGTTCACGAGCGGGTCCGGGAACTCCTCGGCGTCGCGGTCCCGCAGCGCCGAGGGGCCGTCGGGCAGCCCTCCGGCGGCCGACGTCGTGGTGTTCGGGTCGGTGGCAGGGGAATCCTCGCCGGCCGGCCCCGGGTCGGTAGCGGGGGGCGGAGGCTCAGCCGGTGGCGAGCCGGCGTCGCCGCAGGCTGCGGCTACCAGGCCGACGGCGGCGACGAAGACGAGCTGGCGAAGGGTGGAACGCATGGCTTGCTGCGGCAACCTCCGCACCAGGCCGCCTGTTCCACCAACTGTCGGGAATCCGACTATTGGGCACTCTCAAGCAGGAAACCCGAAATGCGGCGCAGCAGCTCGTACGTTGCCATCGGCGTGCCTGCCACCGCCTCGACGTGATCGACCTGCTGCTGCCTTCCACCGACGCCGGGGTCGCGGCCCAGTTCGCCGTGGTGGCGCTCGTCAGCGGGTCGGCACTGCTGGCGCTGCGCAGACACCCGGAATGGCGGCTGCTGGTGATCGGGGCGGCGCTCACTGCCTTCGGGGCGATGGCGATACGCGCGATTCACTGACGGCTCAGCCGCCGAGGCGCTCCCCTGCCGGGATGCGGACGGCCACCCGGTTCTCGCGCGGAGCGAGCGGGCACGACCATTGCGGGCTGTGCACGCAGGACGGGTGGTATGCGAAGTTGAAGTCGAGCACCAGCCGGCGGTCGTCGCCGCCGAGGTCGGCGCCCTTGACGGTGTCGAGCAGGTACCGGCCGCCGCCGTACGTCTCGGCCCCGGCGGTGCCGTCCCGGAACGGCAGGAACAGGCCGCCGCCATAAGCGTCCAGCCAGTACAGGCACAACTCGAACGGCTCGCCATTCGGCGCGGTCAGCCGCACCTTCCCGACCCGCTGGGCGGGCGTGGCGCCCGACGCGCTGTGCGGCACTGCGAAGCTCGAGGGCTCGACCGTCTCCAGCTCGCCAACGAGCCGCCACGCGGGGTCGTAGTCGAAATAGGCGAGGCCTCCGAAGCCGGGGCGCGCCCCCGGCTCCAGCGGGCTCTGCGAGTGGCCTCGGAACAGCTCGTCGCGGACGTCTCGCCACTTGCGCCACGCGGCCTCCGGCTCGCCCGCATCGCGGACGAGGGCGTACAACTCGTGCACCCGCCGTCGGTAGTCGGCGAGCGTCAGCACTGCGTGGGTCTCGTCCATCTCGCGGCTCAACAGCGCGACCGCCCGCAAGCTTCCCGCCGATGTGCGACACTCGGCGGCGGAGGTGGTGGAGATGACGGCAGTCAGCTACGTGCACGGCGCCGGGGGCGCGGCACTGCTCGGCGACACCATCGGCGAGCACTTCGCCGCCGCCGCGGCACGCTGGCCGAACGGCGAGGCGCTGGTGGTGCGCCACCAGGGTGTCCGCTGGACCTACGACGAGCTGCACCGCCGCGCGACCGAGGTCGCGTGCGGCATGCTGGCGCTGGGCCTGGAGCCGGGCGACCGGGTCGGCATATGGTCGCCGAACTGCGCCGAATGGGTGCTCACCCAGTTCGCAACCGCGATGGCCGGGCTCGTCCTGGTCAACGTCAACCCGGCCTATCGCACCACCGAGCTGGAGTACGCGCTCAACAAGGTCGAGTGCAAGGCCCTCGTCCTCGCCGAGACCTTCAAGACAAGCGACTACCCGGCGATGCTGGAAGAGCTGGCGCCGGAGATCCCCGCATCCACCCCCGGCAGACTCCACGCCGAACGCCTCCCCCATCTGCGCACGCCGATCCTGATTGGCGCGGCCCGGGTGGGTTACATCCCCTTCTCATCGGTCGCCCACCGGGCGACCGATTCTCGCCGGCGTCGGCCCTCCGAGCTGACGCCGGACTGTGACGATCCGATCAACATCCAGTTCACCAGCGGCACCACCGGCCTGCCGAAGGGGGCGACGCTCACCCACCACAACATCCTCAACAACGCCTACTTCGTGGGCGAGGCGATGCGCCTCACTCCGGCCGACCGGCTCTGCATCCCCGTGCCGCTCTACCACTGCTTCGGGATGGTGCTCGGCAACCTGGCATGCGTCACCCACGGGTCGACGATGGTGTTCCCGGGTGAGGGCTTCGACCCCGGCGAGGTGCTGGCAACCGTCGAAGAGGAGCGCTGCACCGCCCTGCACGGCGTGCCCACGATGTTCATCGCCGAGTTGGAGCACCCCGACTTCGCGGCGTTCGACGTGTCGAGCCTGCGCACCGGGATCATGGCAGGCTCGCCCTGCCCGGTCGAGGTGATGAAGCGGGTCATCGCCGACATGCACATGACGGGCGTGACCATCGCCTACGGCATGACCGAGACCAGCCCGGTCAGCTTCCAGACCGGGCCCGACGACCCCATCGACCGGCGCGTCTCCACGGTCGGGCGGGTGCACCCCCACGTCGAGGTGAAGATCGTCGACGACGAGGGCCGGATCGTGCCGCGGGGCACCCCCGGCGAGCTGTGCACCCGCGGTTACGTCGTGATGCGCGGCTACTGGGACGACCCCGACCGCACCGCCGAGGCGGTCGACGAGGCGGGCTGGATGCATACGGGCGACCTCGCCACCATCGACGAGGAGGGCTACTGCAACATCGTGGGCCGTATCAAGGACATGGTGATCCGCGGCGGCGAGAACGTGTACCCCCGCGAGGTCGAGGAGTTCCTGTACGGCCACCCGGCGGTCGAGGACGTCCAGGTGATCGGCGTGCCCGACCCGAAG
>JBFJZV010000156.1:0-8339 GCA_041621915.1 Acidimicrobiia bacterium
CGCGAAGCGGCAGCCAGGCGGCAGGTCGATGGGCGTCGGCACGGTTCCGGGGATGACCGCCAGGGTCTCCCGGTTGGCGCCCAGCACGGGCATCGAAGCCAGCAGGCCCTGGGTGTAGGGGTGGAGGGGCCGGTCGTAGAGGTCGCGGATCCCGCACTCCTCGAGGATGTGCCCGGCGTACATCACGGCGACCCGCGTTGCGATCTCGGCCACCAACTCGAGGTCGTGGGTGATGAGGACGACCGCGGTGTCGCCGGTCGCGCACAGGTCCCGCAGCACATCCATGATCTGCGCCTGGATCGTCACGTCGAGCGCAGTGGTCGGCTCGTCGGCGATGATCAGCTCGGGCGAGCACGCCAGTGCGATGGCGATCATCACCCGCTGCGCCATGCCCCCCGACAGCTCGTGCGGGTAGGCCCGCATCCGCGCTTCCGGGTCGGGGATGCCCACCTGCCCGAGCAGCTCGACGGCGCGCTCCCGGGCGGCGTCCCGGTCCATGCCGCGATGGACCCGGAGCACCTCGGCGAGCTGGCGGCCGACGCGCTGCACGGGGTTGAGCGAGGCGTGCGGCTGCTGGAAGATCATCGCGAGGCGGTCCCCCCGCACCCGCTGCATCTTCTCCTCGGAGAGCGACAGCAGGTCGACGCCGTCGAAGCGGATGCTGCCGCCGGCGATCCGGCCCGGGTCGTCGACCAGCCGCAGCACCGACAGGGCGGTGGCCGTCTTGCCGCAGCCGGACTCGCCGACGAGCGCCAGGACCTCGCCGCGACGCACCTCCAGGTCGAGGCCGTCGACCGCCCGCAGCGTCCCCTCCTCCACGGAGAACCAGGTGCGGAGACCCTCGATCGCCAGCAGCACCTCGCCGGTCACGCCGAGCGCCGCCCGCGCTGGCGGGGGTCCCAGTAGTCGTTGAGCGCGTCCCCGAGCAGGTTGACGCCGAGCACGGTGAGCGCGATCGCGGCGCCCGGGAACACCGACATCCACCAGGCGGTCCGCATGAACGCCTGGGCGTTGTTGAGCATGAAGCCCCAGCTGATCACGTTGGGATCGCCCAACCCCAGGAAGCTGAGACCCGCCTCGATGAGGATGGCCCGCCCCACCTGGAGCGACGCGTGGACGATGACCGGCGCCAGCGCGTTCGGGAGGATGTGGTGGAACAGGTTGGAGGCCGCGGACGCCCCGAGGCCGCGGGCGGCCACGACGTAGTCGCGCTCCTTGATGGTCAGCACGCCGGCCCGGGCCAGGCGAGCTGTGAAGACCCACGACGTCAGCGCCAGCACGAGGATGAGGTTGGTGAGGCTCGCGCCGAACAGCGCCACCACGACCAACGCCAGGAAGAACCGGGGCAGCACCTGGAACAGCTCGGTCAGCCGCATCAGCAGGTCGTCGACCCAGCCTCCAGCGGAGCCGGCGATCCCGCCGACGACCGTGCCGATCAAGAACGCGGCGCCCGCCACCGCCAGCCCGACCAGCAGCGACGTGCGGGCCCCGTGCACGACGCCCGAGTAGACGCTGCGGCCCAGGTCGTCGGTGCCGAACCAGAACTCGCCGCTCGGCGGCTCGAACGGCTCGCCCACGAACGCGAACGGGCTGCCCGAGGCGAGCACGTCGGCGAGCAGCGCGACCACCACGAAGAAGGCAGTGAGTCCCAGCCCGAGCACCGCAGTCGGCCCGGTGATGAACCGCCGGGACGCCGCCCGGATCCTCCCCAGCCGCTCCAGCGCCGGGGCGGCGGCGTCGAGGCGGGGCCGGTCACTCATAGCGCACCCGAGGGTCGATGAAGGAGTAGAGGAGATCCGTGATCAGGTTGGCGACGACGATCGTCGCCGACAGCAGCAGGAACATCGCGGTGATGATCGCGAAGTCGCGGGCCAGCATCGCAGTGAGCAGCAACCGGCCGAGGCCCGGCCAGGCGAACACGGTCTCGGTGAGCACTGCGCCCGCCACCATGAACCCGACCTGCGCGCCGGTCACCGTCACCACCGGCAGCAGGGCGTTGGGCAGCGCGTGGCCCACCAGCACCCGGCGCCGCGACAGGCCCCGCGCCCGGGCGGCGCGCACGTACGGCGAGCCGAGCGCCTCGAGGACGCTGGAGCGGGTGATGCGGGTGATCGGCGCCACGTACTGGGCGACGAGCGCGGTGACCGGCAGCACCATGTGGTGGGCGACGTCGAGGGCGGCCCGCCAGCCCTCGTGGCCGGCGCGGGCGGTGGTCATCCCCTGCACCGGGAACCAGCCCAGCCGCAGCGCGAAGAGCAGCAGCAGGAGCTGGGCGGTCCAGAACACCGGCACCGCGTACCCCGCCAGCGAAACCACCCGGATCGTGGCGTCGGTGCGGGTGCGGACCCGGTCGGCGGCGACCGTCCCGGCCCCGATCCCCAGCGCCGAGGCGATCACCAACGCGGGGACCATCAGCAGCAGTGTCGCCGGCAGCCGGTCGACGATCACCGACACGGCCGACTGGTTGTGCCGCAGCGAGAACCCCAGGTCGCCGCGCGCCAGGCGGCCGAGATACACCCAGAGGCGCTCCCAGACCGGCCGGTCGAGGCCGAACCGGGCCCGCATCATCGCGTAGTACTCCGGCTCGCCGTCCTCCCCGGCCAGGGCGACCACCGGATCACCGGGGGCGAGGTGGATGAGCAGGAACACCACCACCGACGCCCCCACGACGAGGACGGCGCCCTGGACGACCCGGCGGAGCGCGTAGCCGGCCACCGCCGGTCAGCCGCTCAGGAGCCGCCGCCCTCGATCCACGCCGCCTCGACGACGTGCCCGGAGTGCGGTGCCAGGCCGTGGACGCTGGCGCGCGACCCGGCGGTGAACTTCGACTCGACCAGCCACCAATAGGGCAGCTCGTCGGTGAGGATCTGCTGGATCTCCGCGTACGCCGCGGCGCGCTCCTCGACCGTCGCTGCGGTGGCGCCGCGAGCGAACAGCTCGTCGATCGCCGGGTTCACGTACCCGGCCCCGTTCGAGAACGGGATGTCGCCGATGTTGTCCGACACGTACATCCGGCTCACGCCGATCGTCGGGTCGGAGTTGTTGCAGTAGCTGATGATGTTCATGTCGAAGTCGCGCTCGCCGAAGACGCGAGGCAGGAAGGCGCTCCGCTCCAGCGGCACCACTTCGAGATCGATGCCCACCTCGGCGAGGTTCTCCCGCATGATCTCCCCGTACTTGCTGAACGAGGGGAACAGCAGCAGGTTGAGCCCGAAGCGGGTGCCGTCGTCGCCGGCTGCGAGGCCGGCCTCGTCGAGCAGCGCATTGGCGGCATCGGCATCCCTTGGGTACGTCGTCACCTCGTCGGTGTAGGCGAACGCCATCTCGCTGTTGATCGGCCCGGTGGCCACCTTGCCCTGCCCGAACAAGGCTTGGGCGAGGATCTGCTCGCGGTCGACGGCATGGGCGATGGCCTGGCGCACCCGGATGTCGTCGAAGATCTCCCGGTCGAGGTTGAACGTCACCGTGGGGATGCAGAAGCCGCCACCGGGGCCGCTGTTGAGCTGGTGGAGCGTGATCCCGGGGTCGGCGGCGAGCCGCTCGACGTCGCTGCCCGGCACCCGCCAGATGAAGTCGACCTCGCCTTCCTCCAGAGCGAGCACCTGGGTGTTCTGGTCGGGTATCACCCGGAAGACGACCTGGTCGGCGTACGGCAGGTCGTCCTTGAAGTAGTCCGGGTTGCGGGTCATGGCGACCTGCGTGTCGATCTCGTAGCTGTCGAACACGAAGGGCCCGGTGCCCACCGGGGACAGGTTCTCGTCGGCGGCCTGCGGGTCGGCGACGCCCTCGTAGATGTGCTTGGGCAAGATCGGCGCCTCGGTCGAGTTCAACCGCTGCAGCAGCGGGGCGTAGGGCTCGTTGAAGTTGAAGACGACCGTGCCGTCGTCGGGCGTCTCGATCGACGCGAGCACGTTCTCGAGGCCGGCCTTGGTACGGGAGTGGAAGTTGAGGAGGATCTCCTCGAACGTGAACTTGACGTCGGCGGAGGTGAAGGGGGTGCCGTCGTGCCACTGCACGCCGTCGGCGAGCGTGAAGGTGTAGCTGGTGCTGTCGTCGTTGACGTCCCAGCTCACCGCCAGGTCGGGCTGGGGGTTGGCGTTGTCGTCGAGCTCGACGAGGCCGTTGAACAGCGATCCGGTCACGGCATGCACGCTGAAGCTGGTGGTGATCCCTGGATTGAAGTGGCCGGGGTCCTCGGTGATGGCTACGACCAGCGTGCCGCCGGGCTGAGGCTCGCCCTCGGCCATGGTGTCGGCGACCGTCGCGGTCGTGGTGGTCGTCGCCGGGTCCTCCGGTTCGCCGGGTTCGGCCGGGTCGGTGGTCACGGTGGCGCTCGGCTGGGTGGTGTCGGTGGTGTCGTCGGTGGAGTCCCCACAGGCAGCAACCACCAGCAGCAGCACCAGCGCGATCGTCCCAGCGTGTCTCATGCCCGGCCTCCGTTCGTCTCTCGTGCCCGCCGGTGACGCTACCCGGCGCCGGCTCCACCACTAAAGGACCTACGCACTTACCGCGCCGCTCAGCCGATGCCCACGGCGATGGTCGGCGCCGGGCCGAACAGCCGCAACCCGAGCTCCTCCCCGGGGTCGATCGGGCGCAGGACGGCGCTGGTCCCGGTGAGCTCGAGGACCGCAGTGGCTCCGGCCACGTAGCGCTGGTCGCCCAGTGCGCCGAAGCAGCACGCCACGAGACCTTCGGCCCATTCGGTGCCCCAGCTGCGCTGCTCGCCCGTGGCGAGATCGATGCGGGTCACGAACGCCCCCCGCTCGTGCCACCCGGGCCACCGGTACATCGTCCACGCCACGAGCTCGTCGCCGGCGTCCCCGAGGATTGCGTCCTGATAGTCGACCTCTCCCCGGCAAGGCCCCCGCCCCTCCGTGAGGTCGTTCCGGAACCGGTGGGTGATGCGTCCCGCTTCGTCCAGTAGCTGGATCCCCCGGCAGCCGCGCTCGGGCGCCAGCAGTACGACGTACCTTTCCCCGGCGGCTCGCCCCCAGGCCGGGTGCCGGTACGAGGCGACGGCGTTCCAGACGCCCTCCTCGAGGTCGTACCGCAGCAGCGTGTGCGTGCGGTCGCTGCTCTGGGCGGCCCGCACGCTGGCGAGCAGGACCCGCCGGCCCTGGAAGCGGGACACCTCCAGGAACGCCGGGCTCAGCCAGCGCTGATCGGCGGGCAACTCGATCGGCTCCACCCGTCCGTCCGTCCGGTGCCACGCCACTTCCCCGTCGAGGAGCTGGACCACCACCCCGCCCGCCAGGTCGTCGGCGAACGCCAGCGGAGTCGCTTCCAGCGGCAGCAGCCGGGAGCCGTGGGCCCGTGCGATTCGCAGACCGTCTGCAGTCGGGTAGGCGACCTCGAGATGGTTCACTGGAAGCGGCTGGCCCGGCTCGAGCGGCGCGAAGTCAGGTAGGGCGAACTCGGCCGGGGCCACGGCGTGCACGACCAGGCCGCCGGCGACGATCAGCGCGGCCAAGAAGGCCACTACGAGCGCAGCTCGCAGGTTCCAGCCGCTGCGGAGCAGGAACTCACGCATGGTGCCCCGAGTATGGGCGATTCCGGCCTATACCTCCCGGTGGACGGCACCGATCTGGGTGACCGTGAGCCGCCGCGACGGTCCCGTCCGCGCGCGCACGCCGAATGCGCCTCGGGCGTCGATGCTCGTCCCGATCCCGCGCATCGTCCCGCGGGGCAGCATGTCGACGGCGAGGGCGGCGCCGTCGAGCGGGTCGGCAGCCCGGTAGCGGGCGGCGACCTCGGCGGGTGGAAGGGCGAGCAGCTCGTCGAGGTGGTCGAGCGCGGCTGCGAGCATGTCTCCCCGGTCGCCGCCCGGGGGTACGTGCATCCGGAAGGTGACCACCGCCGAGTCGACGCGGCCCGGCCCGAGCTGGCTGGCGACCTGCACGGTCCCGACCTCGACCTCGGCGTCGCTGGCCAGCAGCCGGTCCGGCCACCATGGGGCGGCGCTGCCGCCGACCGTCGCAGCGGCCAGTAGCGCGTGCGCCCACAACAGGTCGGCGGCATCGGCGGGGAGGTGGGGGCGCAGGACCACCGCGGCGCGCAGCGCGCCGGGGGCGGCCCAAGCGTCACCGCGGCGGGTACGGGGCGTGATCTCGTGATCGGCGACCACGACGGCGCCGTGCGGCGCCTGCCGCTGCCGCAGCCAGCCCAGCGCCACCGACTCCACGGTGACCGCCACCGGGTAGTGCTCCACCTCGCGCCCGGGCAGCCTCATCCCGGCCGCGGCACCAGCTTGGCGACCTTCCACGTGCCGTCCTCCACCAGCAGCTCAACCGAGCCCACCGGCAGCGGGTCGAGCGGCGGGCCGACCGGCACCACGAACTCCTCCAGGTAGACGACCTTGACCCGGCCGTCGCCGAGGTGCTCGGGAGCGTCGGCGAAGACGACCCGGTCGAGGTCGACCCGCTCCAGGTCCGTCTCGATGCCGCCGAGGAGGTCGCGCAGGAACTGCGCCCGCTCGGCAGGGGCGGCGGTGCCCGCCAGCAGCTCGGCGCCGAACCCCGCCGACATGCCGCGGCGGATCCCACGGCCCACGATGTAGCGGCGGCCCTCGGTGCCGAACAGCTCCCAGAGTGCCTCCTGGTCGCCGCCCCGCACGGCGTCGAGCAGCGCCCGGGCTGCCTGGACGGCCTGCTCCGGCGGCGGCCCGACGGTCACGACCCGTCCGGCCGCTCGTACCCGAGCGCCTCCAGCCGATCACGCACCGCCACCCGCTGGAGCACCTGGAGATCGCCCAGCGCCGCCTCGAGGCTGCGGGCCGCCGTGTCGCGGCGCTCGTCGTCGAGCTCTGCAAACACGGCGACACGCACGGCCAGCGCCGCCGCCAGATCGTCGCCCGGCTGCTCCATCAGCGCATGCATCCACGAGATCGTCACGTCGGGTGGCTGCTCCACGAGGGCGCGGTCGAGCTCGAAGAGGGCATCGGTGCGATGCGGCTCGGGGAGGTCGAGCAGCACGCGCAGCCGGTAGCGGAGCAGCTCCCGCCGCTCCGCGGGTGCCACGTCGGCGAGGAGCCGAGCGAAGTGCACGGGTCGCGGCACGCCGCCGAGGCGCGCCTCGGCCCGGTCGAGGCCGGCCTTGGCTTCGCGCCACTGGGCTTCGTGGAGGCGGGGGTCCAGGAGCTGCACGGCGTCCTCGAACGAGGCCAGCGCCCGCCGCAGCCCGGTTGGGTGGTCGCCGGCCAGCATCTCGAGCGCGATGCCCAGGTTGTGCTTCACGATCGCATGCTGGAACGGGTACGCCGTGCGGGTGAAGATCGCCAGCGCGGCTCCCAGGCCGGCCACCGCTTCGGCGGCGAGGGCGGTGCGGTCGCCCGGCATGTCGAGCAGCACCACGGCCAGCGAGAGCTGCGCCGACCCGTGCACGTACGCCGCATCCCCGGGCCGCGCCAGTTCCAGGGCGGCCCGGTAGTCGGCGGCGGCGGCGGCGAGGTCGCCGAGCGCGGCGCGAGCCTGGCCGCGGTTGTGGAGCGCCGCCGCCCGCTGGCGCGGGTAGCGCTCGGCAGCGAACGACTCCAGGGCCCGGCCGTACGCGTCCACGGCGGCCCCGGCTTCGCCGAGGTCGACGCTGGCCAGGCCGAGGTTGTTGGCGGCTGCGCCCGCCTCTGGGGAGGCGGCCGCCTCCGGGGAGGGTGCGGTCGCGATCTCCAGCGCCTCTCGGAACCGGTCCCGGGCCTGCACCAGCAGCCCCAGCTCCCGCTCGGCGGCGCCGAGGGCGTTGAGCACGCGGGATCGCTCCACCGGGAAGCGGTCGGCGCCGAACACCCGCAGCGCTTCGGCGTAGTGGCCGATCGCCGCTCGCAGGTTGGCGTCGCGCTTGCCGTGGGGCGCCTCCGCCAGCGCGAGGCCCAGGTTGAACTGGATGGCGCCGTGCTCGACGGTGGCCGGCGGGTGATCGGAGAGCAGCCGCCGCAGCCCGTCGATCGTGGCCCTGGCGTCGGTCACGCGCCCGCCCGCAGCGCCGCCACCACGTCCAGCACGTGGTCGGCGGTGACCTGCGCCGCCCGCTCCACGACTGGGGTCAGCTCGCGGCCCGGCGTCTCGGCGTCCTCCGGCTGCACGCCGATGAGCAGCGTTCGCTCGGGCAGCACCCCGAGCCCCTTGGCCAGCGCCAGCGCCCGCTCCGGTTTCGTGTAGTGCATGTCGGCCAGGTAGTCGTACCTCTCGACGTGGGGGAGCGTGCCGACGTCGAGCACCTCCGGCTCGATCTCCATGACGGTGCCCGGCGGCCGGCCCCGGTCGGCGCAGTCGACCACCAACAGCGCGTCGAACGACCCGTCGAGCAGGGTCTGGACCAGGTGCACCCCGCCGATGCCGAAGTCGCCC